>JBAXQV010000032.1:0-20226 GCA_037131575.1 Actinomycetota bacterium | reverse complement strand
TTTTTCTGGTAATGTCAATGCCGTTCTTATCCGGGAGGGGGTGACGCGAGCGACGATCGACATGAGCGCATCGTCGTCGCCCTAGCCCATCGCCTCCAGGGTCGTCTGGCTCGGCTCGCCCAGCGCATCGGGCCATCGTGGCCGCCAGAATTCCCTGGTTCGGTCGCTGCTCGTTCAGCCGCGTGCCATAGATTCGCGTTACCACATCACTTGAAGGAGTCATCTGTGACCATCTCCGTTGGCAGCCACATCCCCGACGTCACCCTGCACGTACTTGCCGACACCGGCATGCCCCAGCCGGTGAACTCACTCGACGCGCTCGGCAAGGGCAAAGTGGTGCTGTTCGCAGTGCCCGGTGCCTTCACCCCCGGTTGCTCGATGGTGCACCTGCCTGGCTACGTGCAGAACCAGGCCGAGCTGCGCGCCAAGGGTGTCGACACCATCGCCTGCATCAGTGTGAACGACCCGTGGGTCATGGACAGCTGGAGCAAGGCCAGCGGCGCAGAGGGCATCGTCATGCTCGCCGATGGCGCCGGCGAATTCGCCAAGGCCATGGGCCTCGAGCTCGACGGCAGCGCATTCGGCCTCGGGCCGCGCTCGCAGCGTTACTCGGCCATCATCGACAACGGTGTGATCACCGAACTCAACGTCGAAGAGGGCGCCGGCATTTCGGTGAGCGCCTGCGAAGTGGTGCTCGGCCACCTCTGATCCAACGTGTGGTCGTGAGTTCCGGGCACCACTGCGGTGCTCGGAACTCAACGATCGACGGTGTCAGACAGCGCACTCCGAGTCGCCCACGGCCGCAATGAACGGGCCGGTCTCGTCGTAGTCACTGTAGAACTCAGGTGCATCGTCGAAGCTGGGGAACACGTCGAGGTCTTTCAATGTTTGCCCGATGGCGTAAGCACCACCGACGCGGTCCATCCAGCCCCGGAAGGTTTCGCCTGCGTTGCGTTCGGCAGCGAACTGGCGCACCACGCGCACCACGGCCTGCGGTGCGGCCTTGGCAGGCAGGCGGGTGGCCTTCTCACCGAAGTGGATCTGCTCTTGGCCCACATAGCCACCGAGCAGCATCTGGTAGCCAGGTGCGGCCAGACCGTTGGCTCGACGCTCGGCACCGAAGAAACCGATGTCGCTGGCGTGGTGCTGGCCACAACTGTTGGTGCACCCCGAGATGTTGATACGCACCCCGCCCACCTCGGCCAGGCCTTCGGCCTCGAGCGCTTCACCAATGGCCTTCGCCAGGCCACGGCTCTGGGTGACTGCGATGTTGCACGTGTCGGCACCCGGGCAGGCCACCACATCGCGGGCGAGTTCGGCACCGGGCAGTGCCATACCGATGGCCTCGAGCGAGGTGTACAGGTCGCGCAACTGAGCCTCGGTGAGCCCGCGGAACACCACGTTCTGCCGGTTCGAGAGGCGCACATCGGCGCCGAGTCGCCGCTGGATGTCGGCCAGCGCATGGAACTGCGCTGCGGTGATGTCGCCGAGTGCTGCGTACGCCACTGCCGACACCGTGCCCTTGGCGGCGCCACGCACCACGCTGGTCTGCTCCCAACGCGTGTAGGGGTCGCTCGAGCGCAACTGCACCGCCACGCCCTGGCCCACAGCCGTCACTTCGCCCTCACCGGCGCGGCCGGCGGGCGCGTCGCCCACCTCGGTCACTTCGGGCGGGATACCGCCGGGCCACGACGACGAGGCCGGCAGCGTATGGCGGATCTTCAACACGCGGCGACGCACTTCGTCGATACCGAGTTGATCGACCACCCACTTCAACCGGGCACGCAACTTGTTGTCGCGGTTGCCGGTCTGGTCGAACACGCGCAGCGTGGCCTCGATGGTGGGCAGCAGGTCTTCACGGCTGGTGAACTCTTCGAGCGACAGCGCCGGGTGCGGCGTAGCGCCGAGACCACCGGCGATGTACACACGGAACCCGTGCTCGACGGAGCCGTTGTCGCGGGTGCGCTGCACAGCCACCACACCCACATCGTTGAACATCGCCTGGCCGCAGTCGGTGCCGCAGCCCGAGAAGTTCACCTTGAACTTGCGCGGCAGGCGCTGGCCCAATGGGTTGCGCACGAAGTGCCGGTACACGGCCTCGGCCCACGGAGTGACATCGAGTTGTTCGTGCGGGCAGGCGCCGGCGAGATGGCAGGCCATCACATTGCGCACGGTGTCGCCACATGCTTCACGCGAGGTGAGGCCCAACTCAGCCAGGCGGCGCAGCAGTGCCGGCAGCTGGCGCAACTCGACGAAGTGGAACTGGATGTTCTGGCGGGTGGTGATGTGGCCCCAGCCACGTGAGAACTCGACGGCGAGTTCGCCCATGAGATCGAGTTGCTCTGGGGTGATGGTGCCGGCGGGCAACTTGATGCGCACCATCTGGTTGGTGCCGCCCTGGCGTTGCCCGTAAATGCCGTTGTTGAGCCGCATCACGCGGAACACGTCGTCGCTGATCTCACCGTTGAGGTATTGCTCGATCGCTAGTTCGAAGCGTTCGATGTCGCGCAATTGCTCGGCGTAGAGATCGCGGGGAATGGGGGCGGGTGCGATGGTCATGTCGGTTACTCCTCGGCCTAGCGGCCGGTTGGTTCGCCTGCTTCACGCAGAGCATCGTGGAGCGCACCGCGCAAGCGGCGGGCGCTATCGGCTGAGAGGTGGGCGACGAGACCAGCGCCAGCGCGCCCGATCTCTTCCACCGTGAGCACCACGCGAGGTGTGGCGTCGTCGTAATCGTCGCTGATGGCCACGGCCCATGCGACGGGCGTGGCGTCGTCGGCACCGGGGGGCAGATCGGCTTCAGTGATCGGTTCATCGTCGATGGAGCGGCGCATCAGAGTGCACCTCGCGCCCAGGCCGAGGTGCCGGCAGTGGGTGAGAAATCGAACGCCGCCACTGCGCCGATGACGATGGTGCAGGGCGCCTCGATTGTTGTGTCGCCGAGCGCTGCCAGGGTGGTGCGCACCGTCGTCTGTTCGGGGCGAGTGCCGTAGCGAATGGCTGCCACCGGTGTGTCGGCGGCCAGCCCACCGGCAATCAACCGGTTGGCGATCTCGGCCCGTTCGGCCACACCCATGAGCACCACGATGGTGCTGCCCACCTTGGCGAGCGACTCCCAATCGATACTGCTCGAACCACCACGTTCGCGATGCCCGGTGACCACGGTGAACCCCACCGACACACCGCGATGGGTGACCGGAATACCGGCTGCTGCGGGCACGCCCACTGCCGAACTGATACCCGGCACCACGTCGAACGGAATGTCGGCAGCGAGCAACGCCTCGGCCTCTTCTCCCCCGCGTCCGAACACGTACGGGTCGCCACCCTTCAGACGCACCACCATGCGGCCCTGCGCTCCGAGATGCACCAGCAGCGTGTTGATCAGTTCCTGCGGTGTGGGCGCCCCTGGTCGCTTGCCCACGTCGATGAGTTCGGCATCGGGGCGGGCGAGGCGCAGGATGGCTTCATCGGCCAGCCGGTCGTGCACGATCACGTCGGCGGCGGCGATGAGGCGTGCAGCGCGCACGGTGAGGAGGTCGGGGTCGCCGGGGCCGGCGCCCACCAGGTGCACGGTCATACCGGCACCGTGCTGGTTTCGGCAAGCCCGGCAGCGAGCAATGGGCTGGCAGCCAGGCCGTGGGCGTGCAGTACATCGGCGATGATCGGCCGCCAGTCGACATCTTCGGTGCTGCGGCCTTCGGCGTGCACACGAGCCCGCTCGGCAGCCAGGTCGTTCACCACATCGGCGAACTCGGGGCCGATGGCGTCGGCGAGGCGGGCCCGCAGCCACGACGACAGCGCGGGGCTGGCGCCCGCGGTCGACACGGTCACCATCAGCTGGCCACGGCGCACCACCGCAGGCAGGGTGAACGAGCACCGCGCCGGGTCGTCGGCCGAGTTCACCCAGATACCGCGACGCTCGCATTCGTCATAGATCAGTTGATCGACCTCGCGCACCCCGGTGGCGGTGATGACCAACCGCTGGCCATCGAGATCATCGAGGTGGAAGGCACGCTGCACCACGGTGACGGGCAACGAGTTGAAACCGGGGTCGACCGCTGGGGCCACCACGGTGACCGTGGCGGCGGTGGGCAGGAGTTGTTCGGTCTTGCGCAGCGCAATGCGGCCACCACCCACCACCAGCACGGCTCGGCCAGCGAGTTCGAGGTTGATCGGAAACTGGGCGGTCACGGTCGACACCCCCTCGCGGTCGGTAGCCATGACCGCAAGGCTAACGCAATCCCGACCAAGTTGATAAGAATTAGTTCGCGGCCCTGGTTGAAAGTGCTGATCGGCAGTCGGTATCCCGGCATGAGCACCGCCTGACCGGACAGTCCCGGGAATGCCCAGTCTGTACGCTCGCATGGCGCGAACCGTGATTCACGCCCTGCCGCTCTACAACGGCAAGGGCCGAATCATCGATCGCACACCGCTGGCCCGGCTGAGCTTCGACACCGACACCCTCGATGTGCAGTGCGCAGAGGGCTTCACCCTCCGAGTCTGGCCCAACGATCTGATCGGGCGACACCTCTACCTGACGGGGCGTTTCGATCGTTGCGTCACCGAAGTGCTCGTCAAAGATGCGGCCTCTGGAGCCTGCCTCTGGGATATCGGCGCCAACATCGGCTCGATTGGCTGCGCCTTTCTCGCCAGCGTGCCGAACTCGCATGTCGTCGCCTTCGAGCCACTCGCCGATATCGCTGCGCTGTGCCGCCACAACCTCGCCCAGTTCGAGCCCTCGCGTGTCGACCTCATCGAGGCCGCGGTGAGCGATCGCGTGGGGGTCGGGGCGATGAACCGCGTCTCGGGTAACACCGGTCGTTCCTATGTGGTCAACCCACCTGAAGTGGGCAGCGAGAACGGAGTGCGACTCGTCGACGCAAGCGCACTCGCCGGCCTCCCCTGGCCCGACGTCGTGAAAATCGACGTCGAAGGCCACGAGGTGGCGGTACTCCGTGGTCTTCGTCCGATTCTCGAGCTCGCTCGGCCAGCACAGGTGGTGTTCGAACATCACCAGGACGGTCGTGCTGTCGACCCCGAGCTGCTCGAGATTTTCGAAAGCTTGGGCTACGACGTGTTGCGTATCGGAGGCAAGTGGCACGGGTTCGTGCTCGCCCCGTACGACCGGCCGCGCCCCGGCTACGAGCCGTGCGCTGACTTCGTCGCCCAGCTGCGCACGCCATAGCGAGGAGCCAGCGGGGTCATGGTCTCGCCCGGCGACAACCGTGGTTGCGGCCAGGGCAACCATGGTTGTCGATTCGCGAACGCAAAGGCCCGCCAAGGCGCCCAGAGCGGCAGCTACTGGCCGTGCGTGTCACCGCACCGAAGTTCGGACGTCACTCCCGCTGAAATCTCGGAGTCACTTCACATCAGCTGCAGCCGCTGGTGCTGCCGCAGCTGGGGCAGGCGTGGCATGAGCCAGCCCGGTTCATCTGCACACCACACTGCATGCACATCGGTGCGTCGCTGTGGCGCACTGCCGCGGCCGGGCGGGCCATACCGAGCGGGTTGGTGATGTCGTTGATGGGGGCTGCCGGGGCAACACCCGCTTCGATCTGCGCAATGAGATCGGAAGCCGACGGGATGGTCTTCGGATCGCTCACCATTTCCGAACCGGTGCGGCTTTCCATGATCGACTCTTCCACACCCGGAAGGGTGGGCTGCATGCGCTCGTCGATGGAGAAGATGCCGAGTTCGCTGCGCTCGTCGTAGGTCATGTACTCGAGTGCCAGACGGCGGAACAGGTAGTCCATGATCGACGAGGCGAAACGGATGTCGGGATCGTCGGTCATACCGGCCGGCTCGAAGCGGCTGTTCACGAACGCCTCGACGAACGCCCGCATCGGCACCCCGTACTGCAAGCCGTACGAGATCGACTTGGCGAAGGCGTCCATGATGCCGCTGAGCGTGGAGCCCTGCTTCGACACCGTGAGGAAGATTTCGCCTGGGCGCCCATCGGCGTATTCACCGATGGTGGCGAAGCCCTTGCAATCGGCCACACGGAACTCGAAGGTGCGCGAGCTGCGGGTGCGGGGCAGCTTCTGGCGCACCGGCTGGTGCACCACCTTTTCGACGATGCGCTCGATGACCTGGCTGGCACTGGCCGCGGCCGGGGTGCTGTCTTCGGCGCCTTCTTTCTTGGCGGTGCTGAGCGGCTGGCCGACCTTGCAGTTGTCTCGGTAGACGGCGACGGCCTTCAGGCCGAGCTGCCAGCTCAGCAGGTGCAGTTCCTCGATGTCGCTGATCGTTGCCTCTTCAGGCATGTTGACCGTCTTGGAAATGGCACCCGACAGGAATGGCTGGGTGGCGCCCATCATGCGCACATGGCCTTCGTAGTGGATGGTGTTGTCGCCCATCGAGCAGGCGAACACAGCCACGTGCTCGGGGGCCAGGTGCGGCGCGCCGAGGATGCTCTTTTCGCGGTCGATGTAGGCGATGATCTGGTCGACCTGCTGCGGGTTGTAGCCGAGGCGGCGCAACGCACGCGGGATGGTCTGGTTGACGATGACCATGGTGCCGCCGCCGACGAGCTTCTTCATCTTGCACAGGCCGAGGTCGGGCTCGATGCCGGTGGTATCGCAGTCCATCATGAGGCCGATGGTGCCCGTGGGGGCCAGCACGCTGGCCTGGCTGTTGCGCACGCCGTATTCCTCGCCATCGCGCACGGCGGCTTCCCAGGCGCTTTGCCCTGCGGCCACGAGTGCGGCCGGCACTGCGTCGGTACCTTCGATCTCATACGAGGCGTCGCGGTGCATGCGCAGCACGTTGAGCATGTAGCTCTCGTTCTCGGCGAACCCGGCGAAGGGCCCCATGCGGCTGGCGGTGCGAGCGCTGGTGGCGTAGGCATGGCCGGTCATGAGTGAGGTGAGGGCACCGGCCCAGGCACGGCCATCCACCGAGTCGTACGGCAGACCGAGCGCCATGAGCAGCGCACCGAGGTTGGCATAGCCGATACCGAGTTGGCGGAACTTGCGGCTGGTGTCGCCGATGGGCTCGGTGGGGTAATCGGCACGGCCGACGAGGATCTCCTGCGCCGTGAAGATGACCTCGATGGTGTGCATGTAGGCCTCGATGTCGAAGCTGTCGTCGCCCACCGAGTCGAGGTCGAGGTACTTGAGCAAGTTGATGGATGCGAGGTTGCACGCCGAGTTGTCGAGGTGCATGTACTCGCTGCACGGGTTGGAACCATTGATGCGGCCCGTGGCGTGCGCGGTGTGCCACTTGTTGATGGTGGTGTCGAACTGCAGGCCGGGGTCGGCGCACTCCCACGAGGCGGTGGCGATCTGGCGCCACAGGTCGCGAGCACGCACGGTACGCACCGGGGTGCCATCGGTGACTGCCTTGAAATCCCAGTCAGTGTCGTTGACGACGGCTTCCATGAAGTCGTCGGTGATACGCACCGAGTTGTTGGCGTTCTGGTACTGGATGCTGAACGAGTCGGCCCCGTCGAGATCCATGTCGAAGCCGGCATCGCGCAACACGCGCGCCTTGCGCTCTTCTTTCGCCTTGCACCACACGAACTCTTCGACATCGGGGTGATCGACGTTGAGGATGACCATCTTCGCCGCACGACGAGTCTTGCCGCCGCTCTTGATGGTGCCGGCCGAGGCATCGGCGCCGCGCATGAAGCTGACCGGACCGCTGGCCGTGCCGCCGCCGTTGAGCAGTTCGTAGCTGGAACGGATCTTCGACAGGTTCACACCGGCACCCGAGCCGCCCTTGAAGATGACGCCCTCTTCGCGGTACCAGTTGAGGATGGAGTTCATCTTGTCGTCGACCGAGAGGATGAAGCATGCGCTGGCCTGCTGGGGCACATCCTTCACGCCGATGTTGAACCACACCGGGCTGTTGAACGCAGCGCGCTGGGTGACGAGGATGAACTTCAGTTCGTCGCGGAACGCCTGGGCCTCATCGGTGTCGGCGAAGTAGCCACCCTCGATACCCCAGGTGCTGATGGTGTCGGCCACGCGGTCGATGACCTGACGGAGCGAGACCTCACGCTCGGGGGTGCCGAGCGAGCCACGGAAGTACTTCTGGGAAACGATGTTGGTGGCATTGAGCGACCACGACGCCGGGAACTCGACACCCAACTGCTCGAAAGCAACCGAACCGTCCTTCCAGTTGCTGATTCGGGCATCGCGCTTTTCCCACACGACTTGGTCGTACGGGTGCACATCGGCGGATGTGAAGTGGCGGCGGATGCCGATGGCGAGGCGCTCAGGTGCCAGAGACATTGATTCTCCCTGAAATGACGGACAGACGGACGGACGGACAATTTTGGCGGCTGCAACCGAACCGCACGGACCACAAGATGTGGTGGCCGCACGGCCCCCTTGACGGCAGCCACCACAAGAGGTTGGAGGATTACAGCACTGTAGTTACAGCCGTGTCAAACACCAACGGGCCATTTTTCTCCCGACGTGTGTCACGGCTTGCTGTTGCATCATCACGCTCCGTCACGGGCTGTCAGGGTTAGGGGAAGATTCGCGCGCAGCGTGGCGAACGGTGCGTGGTCGCAGGTTCGAGATCCTGTCCCCCAGTTCCGCGGCGGGCACTCCCCCGAGGTTCTGTCCATCCACGCCACGCACCGTCGCCATCTACGAACGACCACAGTAGGGGTGGCTCCCTGTGGGGAGGAAGAGGGAGAACCCTGTGAATTTCGCGGTGGAAACCTGTGGGCAGCCTGTGGGGAACTGTGGGCAACCCGAGCCAGCCGAGTGCTCAGCCCGGTACGACGGCGACCGGGATGCCGTTGAGCACCGACGTGCCCGACAGCGGGTCCATGGCGTCGTGGTCGGCGAGGATGTTGCTGTTCACCCCGGCTCGTTCGGCAGCCACACGCAGCCGTGTACCGGGCTGATCGTGGCCCCAACCATGGGGAAGGCTCACCACACCCGGGCGCACGGCGTCGGTGACCTCTACGGGCACCTCGACCGTGCCCACGCGGCTCGTCACCCGGGCCACCGCACCGGCACGCAGGCCCAGGCGGCTGGCGTCGTCGGGATGCACGTGCAGGGTGCAGCGCGGCTTGCCTTTCACCAGCACCTCGATGTTGTGCAACCACGAGTTGTTACTGCGCAGATCGCGCCGGCCCACCAGCACCAACTCGCGTACAGCGAACTCGGCCACCATGGCGGCCAGGCGGTCGAGATCGTCCACCAGTTGCGGATGGTCGAGTTCGATCAACCCCGATGGCGTACGCAACACCTCGGGAACACGGGGCACCATGGCGCCGTAGTCGACGCCGTGCGGATGCTCGAGCAGAGCATCGAGGCTGGCTGCAGGCTGATCGTTCACCTCGGCCCGAGCACCGAACGCCGCGCCGAACGGGCCCGTCTGCAAGGTGAAGTCGAGCATCCGCTCGGGGCCGCGTCGCCCACTGGCCGACAACGCGTCGAGCAATTCGTGCGGGTCGCGCCCGAACACCGGTGAGGTGGGGTCGTTCACACCGCTGCGCACCAGGACGGCGATGTTCATGTCGTCGACGCCAGCCGGGTCGGCGTCGGCACCCTGCCCCTGGGCGATGAGCGCGATCTTGGCCAGAATTTCCCACTCATCAGGTTGGCCCTCGGCCAGTGGCAACACCGGCTCGCTGTAGTTGGCCACGCTGCGAATGCCGAACCCGAGCAGTGCCAGGTCGTAGTGCCCGCGCTGCAGCGGCGACGGGCTGGGCAAGATGACGTGGGCGTGCTTGGTGGTTTCGTTGAGGTAGATGTCGACGCTCACCATGAACTCGAGTTCGGCGAAGGCAGCGTCGAGTTGGTGCGAGTTGGGGGTCGACAGCACGGGGTTGCCTGCCACCGTGACGAGCGCCCGCACCTGACCCTCGCCCTGTGTGGTGATCTCTTCGGCCAATGCCCCCACCGGGTACTCGCCCATCGCCTCCGGCAGGCCACGAACACGGGTGTGGCCACGGCCGGTCCGGAAACCGGAACCCTTACCACCCTCGCCACGGGTGTTGGCTCCGCCCGCCACCGGCAGCGGGAACATGGCGCCGCCCACCTCGTCGAAGTTGCCGGTGAGAATGTTGACCACATCGATGAGCCAGGCGGTGGTGGTGCCGAACTCCACCGTGTTGGTACCGATGCGCCCGTAGATGGTGGCCGTGGGTGCTGCGGCCATCTCGCGGGCCAGGGTGCGAATATCGGCCGCGTCGAGCCCCGTTGCTGCGGCCACCGACTCGGGGGGGAACCGGGCACAGGCAGCGATGACCGCGTCGACCCCGCGAAGATGTTCAGCCAATCGTGGGCTCACGCTGACCAGGCCTTCGGTGGCCAGCACGGTGACCATGGCCGCCAACAGCAGTGCATCGGTGCCAGGCCGAATGGCCAGGTGCCGGTCGGCCTCTTCGGCGGTGCGACTGCGCCGCGGATCGATCACCACCAGACGGCCACCACGAGCGCGCACGGCCTCGATGCGACCCGGGAAATCGGGTGCAGTGCAGAGGCTGCCGTTCGACGCATACGGGTTGGCACCCATGATGACGAGGTAATCGGTGCGATCGAGATCGGGCACGGGCACGGTGACCGGCGTGCCGTAGAGGAAGCCTGACGCCACCTGGCGGGGCAACTGGTCGACGCTCGACGCGCTGTAGCGCTGCCGGGTGCCGAGCCCCTGCAAGAGCGTGCGGTTGTAGAACAGCGCCGACAGGCTGTGGGCGCTGGGGTTGCCGAGGTAGGTGGCGATGGCCTCACTGCCGTGGCGCTCGATCACACTGCGCAGGCCGCGCTCGACCTCGGCCCACGCCTCGGCCCAGGTGACCTCCACGTGCTCGCCATTGCGGCGCACCAACGGCATGCGCAGCCGATCGGGGTCGTCGTGCAGTTGTTTGAGCGTTGAGCCCTTGGGGCAGAGAAACCCGTGGCTGAACACATCGTCACGGTCGCCGCGGATGCGCACCACCTGATCGTTGCGCACCGTGATCTCGAGACCACAACCGGCCTCGCAGAGGGGGCAGGTGCGAAATGCTGTGCGTGCGATGTCGTGGTGTTCGCTCATGACTGGCATCATCGCACCCATGCGCCGCCTGTTTCCGCACCCAGCCGACCACGTGACCGTGAGCGAGGCCTACGGGGTACAGCGACCCACCACACTCGGCAGGCCGTGGGTGGGCCTGTGCATGGTGTCGAGCCTCGATGGGGCCACGGTGGTGGAAGACAACTCACGGGCGCTGTCGTGCGATGCCGACCGCGATGTGCTCCTCGGGCTTCGCGAATTCGCCGACATGTTGCTGGTGGGGGCCTCCACCATCCGCATCGAGGGGTACGGTCGCCCGAAGAAGCCTGGCCAGCGGGTGGCAGTTGTTTCGCGTACCGGCAATGTGAACCTCGACTGTGAACTGTTCACGAGCGGTGCGGGGTTCTTGCTGCTCCCGGAGAATGCACCGCCGGTGGCATGCGACAGCGTTCGGGCCGGTATCGACCGAGTCGACTTCGCGGCCGCGCTGGCGCTCATCGACACCGGGTTCATTCAGGCCGAGGGGGGCCCGCTGCTGAATGCCGCACTGGCGGAGGCCGATGTGCTCGATGAATTGAACCTCACCATCTCGCCACTCATCTGCGGGGGTGACGGGCCTCGCCTCACGACGGCCGCAGCGCCGATGCTGCACCAGATGGACCTCGCGCATGTCCTCGAAGAGGACGGGTTCCTGTTCACCCGCTACGTGCGCCAGCACTGACTTGGCTCAGGCTGGGCTGGATTGCATCTTCTTCAACAACACCAGTTCACGTTGGAAGTCGGCGGCTGCGTCGAACCCCTTGTAGACGCTGGCGAAGCGTAGGTACAGCACCTCATCGAGCCCACGGAGCCGTTCAAGCACACACCGGCCGACCATCTGGCTGGTGAGTTCACCACCCGTGAGCCGGAGTTCGTCTTCCACCTCTTCGGCGAGTTGTTCGATGACCTCGACCGACACTGGCCGACCTTTGGCCGCCGCAGCGACGCCCGACACGACTTTGGCACGATCGAACGGTTGGCGTTGACCGTTGGATTTCACCACCACCAACGGCACCTCTTCGAGGCGCTCGTAGGTGGTGAACCGATGACTGCACTGTGCACATGAACGTCGACGGCGTGTGGCAGCACCCTCTTCTGCATCGCGCGAATCGATCACTTTCGTGTCGTCGGCATGACAAGACGGGCAGCGCACGGCGTGGACGCTACCGCACCACCCTACGCAAGCGCGATCACTTGGCCGACCTGAATGGTGGGACCACCGTTGAGCTGCACCAATGCATCGACATAGGCCGACAGCTCTGTATGGCCGTGAAATTGGCGAGCGATGGACCACAGCGTGTCGCCGGCTGCCGCCACATAGCTGAGAGGACGACCGATCGAGGTGACGGAGGCAGGGTCGCCACCACGATCGGCCAGAGAGTGGCTCGCTGCGGTGCCGATGACACCGACGAGCGCGAACAGGAACAGCGCCACGGTGAGCCGACGCCGACGGTAGGTACGAGCAGCGACCGGGTGAGCGGGCACATGCACGGCGTACTGCGGGGAGATGAATGTTGCCGACATGGTTGGCTCCTTCTCGGTAGCTGACGAACGGGATCGAACACGATCGAACGAGTGTTGCACGAACGACTGTTCGACCAGTATGGCGAACGATTGTTCGTTCGTCAACCCCCAAACCGAACATCTGTTTCCCGAACGGGTGTTTGACCCATCGCCCGAACGGGTGTACGCTGCCCCGCATGTCTGAGCAACTCACCGCCCGCCAGCGCGGCATCCTCGATGTCATCGAAACCAGCATGCGCGAGCGTGGCTACCCACCCAGCGTGCGCGAGATCGGTGAGTCCGTCGGGCTCACCTCGCCATCAACGGTGCACAGCCACTTGGCCTCACTCGAGCGCATGGGCTATCTGCGGCGCGACCCAACCAAGCCGCGTGCCATCGAGGTGCGCTTCGACCCCACCTCGGGCGCGGCCATCGAACGGCGCCCGGTGCGCCATGTGCCCCTGGTGGGCGATGTGGCCGCCGGCACCGATGTGCTCGCCCAGGAAAGCGTGGAAGAGGTGTTCCCGCTTCCGGAAGACTTCACCGGCACCGGCGATCTGTTCATGCTGCGCGTGCGTGGCGACTCCATGATCAACCTCGGCATTCTCGATGGCGACTTCGTGGTGGCCCGGGCGCAGGCCACCGCCAACAACGGCGAATTGGTCATTGCGGGCATCCCCAATGAAGAGGCCACGGTGAAGACCTACCTGCGCAGCGGCAGCACTGTCACGCTCGTACCGGCCAACGACCGGTTGAGCCCGATGGTGTTCGAGGCAGGCGAAGTCACGGTGTACGGCAAGGTCGTCACCGTGATGCGGCGGGTGTAACCCGCAGCTCGGTCAGGCGCTCGGCGGTGCCGGCCACGACCCTGCCGGAGGAGGCGGGGGCGGCGGCACCGTCGAGGGGCCGCTCGGCGGTGGTGGTGGCACGGTGGGCAACGTGGGCACGATGGGCACGGCCTGCGTGGGCGGCGGCGGAGTGTACGTCGGAGGGGGCGTATAGCTCCCTGGGGCCGAGGGGGTGTACACCGCCGCAGGCGGCATCGTGGATTCGAGCGAAGGCATCATCGAAGCAGCACTGGGCGCTGCAGGCCGCTTACGGCTGGCGGCGAACAGCATCACCAGCGCGGCCAGCAATCCGACACCGGCAGCGATGTAGCCACCGAATCGCCACGCGTTCTGCACCGACTCGGGGTCGCGGCCGATGGCCACCACCACGTTCGCCTCGTCCGAGGTTGCGGAGAGTGAATAGGCCCCGGTGGACGCGATCTCGACTGCGGACGTCGATGCACCCGAGTAGTCGCCAACATCATACGAATGCCCTGCATCGGCGATGAGCGCAACGGGTTGGCCGTCGGGATCGATGAGCGTGATCTCCACCTTGGGCGTCGTCGCCCCGGTGTAGTGGTAAGAACGCTTCGCATTCGGGCAGTCGCCGCGTACGTCGCCGATGGTTCCCTTCGTCTCCACATACAGCCAGAACGTGCCGGTGGTGGAGAAGTCGAGGGAGGTCGTGCACCCGATCGGCGCCCGAGCGAGGTGCTTCACCGCTGCTTCGGCGCGGTTGCCACCGAACAGGAAACAGCCCACACCGGCTGCTACGCCTACCAACAGCACGGTGACCGCGGCGGCTTTCAGGCCTTTCCCGCCGGCGGCAGCCGTGCTGCTCGCGGTTGGCGACGCAGGCTGATTCATTGCTGTGGTCATCGCTGTACCCCTAGGCGTTGCGCGATCAGTTCGATTCGCTCATCAGTTTGTACCACTGCCACCCGCACGTTGTTGGCTCCCCCGTCGCCATAGAAGTCGCCCGGGCTCACGAGGGCGCCCCCTTCACGGGCGAGTTTCTCGGCGAATGCCCAGCCATCGTGCGCATCGAACCAGAGGTAGAACCCGCCCGCAGGTTGCTCGATGGCGATGCCCGACCACGCAGTGAGGATGGCTGCGGTGCGTTCGAGCCGGCGGCGATAGCGGTCGCGTTGCACGGCGACATGCTCGTCGTCGGCGAGTGCTGCCGCACCGGCCGCCTGGGCCGGCCCGGGCACGAGCATGCCCACATGTTTGCGGACCTCTTTGAGGTAGGTCACCAGTTCGGCATCGCCGGCGTAGAACCCCACGCGCAAACCCGCCAGGTTCGAGCGCTTCGAGAGCGAATGCACCGCCACCACTCCGTCGAGGCCACTTTCGAGAATCGTGTGCGGTGGGCCGTCCCACGTGAACTCCACGTAGCACTCATCGCTGAACACCGGCACGCCATGGTTGCGGCCCCACGCGGCCGCAGCCGCGAGGTCGCCGATGGCGCCGGTGGGGTTCGATGGGCTGTTCACCCAGATCATCAATGCACGGGCGATGTCGGCCGGGTCGATCGAGGCGAAGTCGAGATTGCCGTCGGCCAGCACCGGTACGGGCACGGGTCGGCACCCGCCGAGAATGGCACCCATCTCGTAGGTGGGGTACGCGACCGCCGGGTACAGCACGGTGTCGCGGCTCGGCGTGCGCAAACGCAGATACTGCGGCGTGGTCGCCACGAATTCCTTCGTGCCCACACACGCAGCGATCTGGTCGACCGGCACATCGAAACCGAAGCGACGATCGATCCAGTTGCGGATGGCCTGACGCAACACCGGTGTGCCGATGCTGGGCGGGTACCCACGTTCGCTGTCGGATGACGCCAGCGCGTCGATGACCAACTGCGGCGGTGGGTCGCACGGCGTGCCGATCGACAGATCGACCACACCACCGTCGAACTGTTTGCCGAATACGGCGAACTTGTCGAGTCGGTCGTATGGATATGGCGGGGGGACGAACCCTTCAGACAATGACATCGTGCTCCATCCTGCCCGATTCAGGTGGCCGACACCACGAACTCAGCGAGGCGTCCTGCGGAGGCACCTTCCAACCGCGCCCGAATGCGAAGGCCGTCGGCCTCGTTACTGGTCGACACCACTTCACCTTCGCGGTGCACTGCAGCCACCACATCGCCGCGTTCATAGGGCACCAGCAATTCGATGATGGAGCCGATCGAGCGCAACCGATCGGCCAAGACTTCGAGAAATGCTTCAATGCCCTCACCGGTGGCGGCGCTCACCGCCACCGAACCTTCGTGGCTGCTCACCAACCCCTCCACCACATCGGGCACGAGGTCGGCCTTGTTGAACACCAGCAGCTCGGGCACGCGCCGGGCGTCGATTTCGTCGAGCACCGTGTGCACGGCATCGATCTGCCCCTGGGGGTCGGCGGCCGATGAATCGACCACATGCACGAGAAAATCGGCCTGGCTCGCCACTTCGAGGGTGCTCTTGAACGCCTCCACCAAACCATGCGGAAGGCGACGAACGAACCCCACCGTGTCGGTGAGCAGCACAGGCTCGCCACCGGGCAGCGCAAGTCGCCGAGTGGTGGGGTCGAGGGTGGCGAACAAGCGGTCCTCCACCAGCACACCTGCCTTGGTGAGCCGGTTGAGCAGCGTCGACTTGCCAGCGTTGGTGTAGCCCACGATGGTGACCGCGGCCAACCCGCTGCGGGTGCGGCCCTTGCGCTGCAGAGCGCGGGTGTGCCCGAGTTCGCGCAATTCGGTTTCGAGCCGGGCGATGCGGTTCTTGATGCGCCGTCGGTCGACTTCGAGCTTGGTTTCACCACTACCGAAGCGGCTGCCCACACCGCCGCGCTGCTGCGACAGGTTGGCGGAGATACCGCGCCGCAAACGGGGCAGTCGATACCGCAGCAGTGCCAGCTCCACCTGCGCTTTACCCTCGAGCGTGTGTGCGTTCTGGGCGAAGATGTCGAGAATGACTGCCGTGCGGTCGATGGCGGTTCGGCCAAGCATCTTTTCGAGATTGAACTGCTGGGCGGGCGCAAGATCGTTGTCGAACACCACGGTGTCGGCGTCGACGGCAAGGCACAGGTCTTTCAGTTCGTCGACCTTGCCTTTCCCGATGTACCAGGTGTGGTCGGGGTGGTCGCGGCGTTGCATCAACCGACCGGCCTCATCGGCGCCTGCGGTGTCGATGAGTTGGGCGAGTTCGTCGAGGCTGGCCTCGGTGTCATCGTCGGTATGGCCGGGCAGGGTGACCCCTACCAGCACAATGCGCTCTCGTTTGGTGCGATCGATGAGCGTCGCACCGAGTGCCTCGTTGTACGGGGTGCTCATCGGTGCCGGCTCATCACAACGCTGCGGAACCCGCGCCGAGATCGCTGATGCTCAGGTCGATGGCTCCGATGAAGATTGCCGGCCCGACCAAGGTGACCCTGCCGTCGCTGGGCTGGTGAAGCCGCACACGAGCACTTCCGCCGTCCATGTGCACCGTCACTTCGCTGGTGTTCGACGGGACGAGCCCCCAGGTGGCCGCCGCCCACGCACTGGCACACGCGCCGGTACCGCATGCTTCGGTGATACCGGCGCCGCGCTCGTGCACGCGCATGGTGATCGAGGTGCTGTCGGGTCCCGGCTCGATGATCTCGAGGTTGGTGCCCGGTACCTTGCGGCCCAACTCGAGCAGGTCGACGGCACGTACGTCGTCGACACCCACCACCGTGTGCGGGTTGCCCACGCTGAGGTGAGCGACGGGCCGGTCGGGATGCGCACCGATGGAGGCCCATCCTTGTGGTTCACCGATGGGGCTGATCTCGCCCATGTCGACGCTGGCCTCGGCAAGATCAGGGTGTTCACCCGCATGGATGGTGACGGCACGCAGCCCGGCACCGGTGAGAATCGACTGCTCGCCATAGGTGCCGTCGCGCCGTGCGACGGCCTGGGCGAAACAGCGAATGCCGTTGCCACTCATCTCGGCGATGGAACCATCGGCGTTGTAGAGCACCATGGTGGCGGTGACGTTCGGGGCATCGCCCATGATGAGTAGGCCATCGGCACCGATGCCTCGGCGCCGATCGCACAGCCGCCGCGACAACGCCACAAGGTCGCCCACAGCCGCCACGTCGGCGGCACCCACCACGAGGAAATCGTTCCCCCAGCCGTGGTGCTTGGTGAGCTGCAGCCTCATTGCGACAGGATCCTCCTGATCGCCGGCACGGCTTCGGCTACCGGGTCGCGGTCGATACCGATCCACTGTACGCGTGGGTCGCGGCGGAACCATCGTTCTTGCCGCACGGCGAATTGGCGTGTACGCAGAATGATCCGTTCGACTGCTTCTGCGCGTGAGCATCGGCCTTCGAGATGTTCGACGATTTCCTTGTAGCCCAGCGCTTGCCGGGCGGTGCGCGACATGCCGCCTGGGCGGGCCAGCAACCCGGCCACCTCATCGAGCAGTCCGGCATCCATCATGCGGTGCACACGGCGCTCGATGCGGTCGGCCAGCGCGGTACGGGTCCAGCGCAACCCGAACTGGGCATACGGCGTGGCGCCATAGGTGTCGAGCCCGGGACCATAGGAGCTGAATTGGCGCTGACTGCCCAAACACACCTCGAGGGCACGAATGGTGCGCCGCGAATTCGCTGGTTCGATCTTGGAAGCCGCCAGCGGATCGATGAGCGCCAGTTCGGAGTGGAGCACCTCGGCTCCATCGATGGCGAGGCGCCGTTCGAGGCGTGCACGCACATCGGGCCAGGTGCCCGGCACCTCGAGGCGATCGGTGAGCGAACGCAGGTACAGCCCGGTGCCCGCCACCAACAACACTCGATGCCCATCGGCCTCGATGTTCGACAACGCGGTGCGCGCTGCAGCGGCGAACTGCGGCATCGTGAAATCGGCTGACGCGTCCACCAGGTCGAGGCAATGGTGGCGCACGCGAGCCCGATCGTCGACTGATGGCTTGGCAGTGCCGATGTCCATGCCGCGGTACACCTGCATTGCGTCGACTGCCACGATCTCGGCAACTACCGACGGCTCATCGTTCCGCCACGCTTCGGCCAGCGCCATGGCAACATCGCTTTTCCCGCTCGCAGTGGGCCCGAGCACGACGACTGGGGTGATCACCCTGCCAACACCTCGATACGGCGCTTGTGCGATGGTTCGGCAATGAGCTCGCGGAACTCACCCGTGAGGTGGTGTGGTGCAGCCCCGGTGATTTCTGCCAATGCGTAGGCGCCAGTACGGATGGGGTGCGGAGCCACGAAGTGCACCACCTTGTTCTGCCGGGTACGCCCGGTGAGTACCGACGGGTCTTTCCGGCTCGGTCCCTCGATGAGCAGTTCTTCCACGCGGCCGATGCGTTCACGATGCTTCAACAACGCACTCCGCTCGACCACCACGCGCAACCGTTCAAACCGTTCGGCCACCACACCAGCATCGACGAAGTGATCGACCATGGTGGCCGCCTCTGTGCCCTCACGGGGCGAGAACACGAAGGTGTAGGCGTAGTCGTATTCGGCGGCTGCGGCCACCTCGAGCGTGCCCACGAAGTCGCTCTCGGTTTCGCCAGGGAAACCGACGATGATGTCGGTGGACACGGCGAGGTCGGGCACTGTCGCACGACCCTGTACCAAGCGCTCCAGGTAGCGATCGGCGGTGTAGCCGCGATGCATGACGGCGAGCAAGCGATCGGACCCCGACTGCAAGGGATAGTGGAGGTGCTCGCACAATGTGGGCGTGGCCGCCATGGCCGCGAACGTTTCGGGGCGCATGTCTTTGGGATGCGGGCTGGTGAACCGAACCCGACGGATACCTTCCACCGACCCAACGGCGGTGAGCAGATCGGCGAAGAGGGGGCGCAGCGACACATCGCTGGCTCCGTCGCGCCGCAATGCCACTTGTAGGTCGCGGCCGTAACTGTTCACGTTCTGGCCCAGCAGGGTGACCTCGCTCACCCCCTGCGCTGCAAGCTGACGTACTTCGGCCACCACTTCGTCGAAGGGGCGGCTGATTTCGGCCCCGCGCACGGCAGGCACGATGCAGAAGGCACACGAGTTGTCGCAACCGATCTGGATGGTGACCCAGGCGTTGTAGGTGGTTTCGCGCCTCGCTGGCAGTGCGGAGGGGAACAGTGCGTGATCATCGATGACTGCCTCGTCGAAGATCTCGGTGATCGGCCCGTGCTCGCTGGCATGGCGCAACAGCTCACTGGCTCGATGCACATTGTGCGTACCGAGCACCACATCGGCCCACGGTGCCCGCTGGCGCACGACGTCGCGGTCCTTCTGCGCCAGGCACCCGGCGATGACGATCTGGCGATCGGTACCGCTTTCTTTCCACGCCTTGAGGTGGCCGAGGTTGCCGTACAACTTGTTATCGGCGTTCTCACGGATACAGCAGGTGTTGAGCACCACCACATCGGCTTCATGCTCGTCATCGGCCGCGACCAAGCCATCGGCCTCGAGGAGGCCGGCAATGCGCTCAGAATCGTGTTCGTTCATCTGGCACCCGTAGGTGCGAACGACGTAGCGGCGGGTCACAACTGACCACGATATCGGCGAGCCTGCTGCCGCATCATGACCGATCCACCGCGATCTGCAGGGTGGGCCGGCCACCATATGGCCGGCCCACCCCAGCGATCAGGAATCGATATCGATGGGCTCGTCGTCGGCTGCGGAGAACGCTTCCTCAGCATCGGCGTTGAGACCGGCCTGGGTACGCACCCGATCGGTGATCTCCATCATGATCTCGGGGTTGGTGAGCAGGTGGTCTTTCGCCTTCTCACGGCCCTGGCCGAGTTGTTCACCGTCGTAGGTGAACCAGGCACCCGACTTCTTGACGATGCCCATGTCGACCGCCAGGTCGAGCACCGAGCCCTCGCGGCTGATGCCCTTGCCGTACATGATGTCGAACTCGGCCTGCCGG
>JBAXQV010000031.1:0-20434 GCA_037131575.1 Actinomycetota bacterium | reverse complement strand
ACTTGGTCGCGCATGCGCTTGCTGATGAGGTCGCGGCGAGCCTGGAGCTCGCGGTAGGTGAGCGATTCGGTGGCGGTGTCGACACCGAAACCGGCCTTCACGCCGTCCATGTTCAACTCGACCGCTGTGTGGTCGATGCCCAGTTCGCGGCCGAGACGTTCGCCGTGGCGTTCGGCGAACATCATCGAGATCTTGGCGATCTCGCCGATGAGGTCGAGGTCGGGTGCGAGGCGGGCCATGGCGCCGTCGAGGAACACCATGTTCTTCACGTACAGCATGAGTTCTTTGGGCAGGCGAGCCCCGTAACCGAGTAGGGCCTTCACCACGCGCTGCACCTCGTTCACCAGTTCTTCGCCGGTGAGGGTGGTGGGGTCGATGGGCGGCAGGTCGAGGCGAAGGTCTTTGATGACTGCCTCGAGATCGGTGTCGGCCGGCAGAGCGCCGAGGTCGCGCATCGCGGCCATCTGGCCCTTCACATCGTTGGTGGTGGCGGCCAGCATCATCCGCAGGAAGGCCAGGCGTCGCTCGCCGGTGAGTCGGCCCACGATGCCGAAGTCGAGTAGTGCAGTGCGGCCATCGGCCAGCACGAACAGGTTGCCGCCGTGCAGGTCGCCGTGGAACACGCCGTACACCATGGCGCCTTCCATGAGGGCCACCATGGCGGTGCGCACCACTTCTTCGGTGTCGATACCGGCATCCTTCATGCCCACCACATCGTCGAAGTTGAACCCGTAGATGCGCTGCATCACCAGCACACGGCGAGTGACGAGCGTGGGGTGCGGCCGGGGCACCACGTACCCGGTTTGGCCGAGGTCGTGCAGCATCGAGGCCACGTCGATCATGTTGGCCGCTTCCATGCGGAAGTCGAGTTCCTCCACGATGGTTTCGGCGAACAACTCCACCAGTGCTGGCGGGTTGGCCAGGGCGGCGATGGGGATGCGACCCACCAGGTGCGGGGCGAGCCACGCCATGACGCGCAGGTCGCGGCGCACCAGGGTGCTCACGCTGGGTCGCTGCACCTTCACCACCACTTCCTCACCGGTGATGAGCGTGGCTGCGTGCACCTGGGCGATGGAGGCCGCCGCCAGGGGAGTGCGCTCGAACGACGAGAACACATCTTCGAGGCGGGCACCAAGATCGGTTTCGACCACTTGGCGCACCAGTTCGAATGGTTCGGCCGGCACCTGGTCGCGGCAGCGCTTGAACTCGTTCACCAACTCGGGGGGGAACAGGCCCTCACCACTCGAGATGATCTGGCCGAGTTTGATGTAGGTGGGCCCGAGGCGCTCGGCCGCCTTGCGTAGGCGCAGCGAAATGTCGGCCCGACTGGCTTCGGGTGTGGCATACCGACCGCGCTTCTTGCGCAGCAGCCACGGGGCCACGGCCTTTCCGAGTACCCCTGTGACGGTACCCACACGGGTGCCCGGCGGCATCTTCGACGGTTTGGTGAGCACCGGCACTTCGGCACGGGCACGCTCGCGCAGCGGTGCGGCAACACCGAGCCAGCGGATTTCGTCGCGCACCAACGACCAAGGTGCCGTCTCGGTGAACGAGCCCCACGCGCAGTCGGCGGCGGCACCAAGAAGGGGCGCACCGTTGGGGGAAACTGTCATCCCTGCATGATCGCAGCGATTCGGCCGAACCGGTCAGTCGTGCCCGGTGAGATCGGTGCGATTCGCGACACACCGGGGTGCGGTACTGATGGATACGATGCGAATCGCAACTCGACGTCTGGGGGGACGACATGGGCGACCGCTATTACGTGACCGATTCCGACATTTCGGAGCGCTTCCCGCTGTACACGCGGGCCAACGTGGGGGAGGTGTTCCCCGACCCGGTCACACCGCTCACCAGCGATACGGCGCTGTGGTACGCCGAACTCGGCTGGCGCGACGCGTGGGTGCGCATGGGTGCGTTCGAGGCCGACGAGTTCCCCGACGACCAGTACTGCCAACTCGGTGTGCAGGGCGGCTACTGCTACCTCAACGCGTCGCTCATCCGGATCTTCGGTGAGCGTGCGCCGGGTCTGTCGTGGCAGGCGATGGATGAAACCTTCTTCGGTGCGCAACCGGGTATCCCGCCGTATGCCGAGATGCCGGGCGATGTGCGCCCTGACCTGAGCGAGAAGATCGGCGCCACGTTCGGGTGGGTGTTCGCCCAGGGGAGCCTGAGCGACCTCACCGAACTCACCGACGACCGCAATGCCACCATCGAACTGCGCCGCAACCGGCCCGACCTCACCACGCTCAGCGATGCCGAACTCTGGCAGCGCTACCTGAGCTTGGTGCCGCTGCACCGGAAGTACTTCGCTCAGCACCTCTTCACCACATACATGGCCACGGTGCCGGTGGGCGCCATCGCCGCCGTCGCAACAGCGGTGGGCCGGCCCGACCTGATCATGCCCATCGTGGCCGGTATCGGCGAGGTCGACTCGGCCGAACCCAGCCATGCCATGTGGGCGCTGTCGCGGCTGGCCCCCGATTCACCCGAGTTCGCGGCCGGGTTCCAGGCCTTCCTCGACAACTACGGCAGCCGTGGCCCCAACGAATGGGAAGTGCGCTCGCCAACATGGGAGACCCGCCCCAGCCTGGCGCTCGCCGCCATCAACCAGATGCGCCCGGCGCCGGCCTCGGCAGACCCGGCGTTGCAGAACGCCGAGCGTGCCCGCCAGCGCGAGGCCGCGTCGGCCGAACTGCTGGCCATGGTCGAGGGCGACCCGGCCACCCACGGCCAACTCGCCGCAGCCATCGCCTGCTCGAAGGCGTGGTTGCCGGGCCGTGAGCGCACGAAGACCAACAACATTCGTTGCATCCACGAAATGCGCATGCCGATGCGCGAACTCGGGCGGCGCATGGTCGAGCGTGGTGCCTTCGACGAGATCGAAGATTTCGGGTTCTTGAAGGCGAACGAGATGGAACAGGCGCTCGCCAACCCGCACCAGTTCACCGACGAGATCCGTTCGCGCCGCGCTGAATACCAGCGCTTGCAAGCCCTCGTTCCGCCATTCATCTTCATGGGCCGCACCGATGGTCCCGATACCTGGACCCGCCGCGATGCCCCCGCCGAAGCGATGCTGGGCGCCGACGAGGTGCTGATGGGCATGCCTGGCTGCCCGGGTGTGGTGGAAGGCATCGCCCGCGTGGTGCTCGACTCGAACGACCCCACCGCACTCGAACCGGGCGACATCTTGGTGGCTCCCATCACCGACCCG
Source organism: Actinomycetota bacterium (assembly GCA_037131575.1). Lineage (GTDB taxonomy): Bacteria > Actinomycetota > Acidimicrobiia > Acidimicrobiales > Ilumatobacteraceae > VFMC01. The sequence goes on along the minus strand of JBAXQV010000031.1, from coordinate 17,223 downwards.
TCGTGGACCCCGTTGTTCGTGCCCGCCGGTGGCGTGGTGGTGGATGTGGGCGCCATGCTCAGCCACGCCATCATCGTGAGCCGCGAGTTGGGTATCCCGTGCGTCATCTCGGCCACCGATGCGACGCGCCGCATCCCCAATGGGGCCCGTATCCGTGTCGATGGCAACACCGGTGCCGTCACCGTCTTGGAGGTATGAACAGCATGGTCGCCGATCGTTGGATCACCGACTGGGAACCCAGCCCGAAATTTCCCGTCTACACCCGTGCCAATGCTGGCGAGGTGCTGCCCGACCCGGCCAGCCCGCTCGCCTGGTCGCTGGTGTGGGAGCCCGGTGTGGTGCTGGGCTGGGGCGACTCGCTCACCGTGGCCGGCACCATGGACCGCACCGAGTTCGACCAGGTGCGGCCCGAGGTGGTGGGCACTTTCGGCGGCTATCTCTACATCAACGGTTCCATGGCGCGCATGTTCGGCGTGCGCGCCCCGGGCCTGACGGCAGAGATGATCGACTACGTCTACTTCGGCGAGCACCCCGATGTGCCGCCGTATGTGGCCGAACCCTGGCACGACAGCCCGGCCGCCAGCGAGCGGCTGGCCACGTGGATGGGTGGGGTGATGGTTGCCGCCGAGCTACCGGGCCTGCTGTTGGCCGATCAGGCCAACGCCAACGCTGCCCGCGCCTCGCGGCCCGATCTGGGCACCCTCACCGATGGCGAGTTGGTGGCCCGCGCCCGTTCGTTCACCCCATTGGTGCGCCAGCTGTTCTGCCGTCACCTCGAAGTGACCGCAGGGTCGTCGGTGGGGCCCGGTGTTCTCGGCGCCATCGCCGAGGCCATGGGCGACCCCGGTATGGCCCTCACCCTCATCACCGGTATCGGCGATGTCGACTCGGCGTTGCCCAGCCACGCGATGTGGGCACTGTCGCGTCTGCCTGCCGACTCGGCCGAGTTCGCGGCGGGCTTCGCCGACTTCGTGCGCAACTACGGTAGCCGTGGCCCCAACGAGTGGGACATCCGCTCGGAAGTGTGGGAGACCAAGCCGGCGCTGGCATTGGCGCTCATCGAGGCCATGCGCCCGGCCGCCGACAGCGAATCACCGGCTGCCCGCAACGACAAGAACGTGGTCATCCGTCATCAACTCGAAGCCAGCATCCGTGCCGCCCTGGCCGATCAGCCGGAGACACTGGCCACCTTCGAAGCGGGCCTGCACAGCGCGCACGTGTACCTCGCCGGTCGCGAGCGGGCCAAGACCAACATCATCAAGGTGCTTCACGAGATCCGCATGGCAGTGCGCGAACTCGGCGCCCGCCACGGGTACACGCCGTCGCAGATCTGCATGCTGCTCGACGATGAACTCGACGCGTTCGCGAACGACCCCGACGAATTCCGGGCTCGCCTCACCGATCGTGAAGCGCAGTTCCTCGACCTGTACCAGCTCGAACCGCCGTTCATCATCAACGGCACGGTGAAGCCCCTGTCGCAGTGGACGCGCAAGGGTGGCGAGCACGCGGCCGCGGCCGTGGTGGGAGATGTGCTCACCGGTGTGCCAGGCAGCCCTGGGCAGGCCACGGGTCGGGCGCGAGTGATTCTCGACCCGGGCGACCCCACCGGCCTCGAGCCTGGCGACGTGTTGATAGCGCCCATCACCGACCCCGCCTGGACCCCGTTGTTCGTGCCCGCTGCCGCCGTGGTGGTGAATGTGGGCGCCCAGGTGAGCCACGCCGTGATCGTGAGCCGCGAGTTGGGCATTCCCTGCGTGGTGAGTGTGCAGAACGCCACCGAGCGCATTCCCGACGGCGCACTCGTCACCGTCGATGGCTCAACTGGTACCGTCACCATCATCGAGGGATGAGCCCGCGGGGGCTTCATCTCCAATTTTCACGAACCCGTTTGTCGAAAGGCCCGTCATGACCAAGTGGTTGACCGATACCCCGGCCAGCAGCCGATTCCCGCTGTACACCCGCTCGAATGCGAGCGACGTGCTGCCCGATCCGGTGAGCCCACTCGGCGCCACGCTGTCGTGGACCCCCGGTGTCATCGAAGGGTGGCGCGACGGCAACGTGAGCAACGGTGCCTTCTTCATGGAGGAACTCAGCGGTGAAGGGTTCAGCCCCACCTGCGGGTTCTTCAACGGCTACTTCTATGTGAACGCCTCGGTGGTGCGCGTGTTCGGCGAGCGCAGCGGTGCGGGCGCAGCGGGCATCGACGCGGCGTTCTTCGGGAACCGCCCCGACACGCCGCCGTATGTGGCGCACCCCGACGACGTGAACGAGGCGGCTGGTGCCCGCATCGGCGAACGCGTGGGTTGGGTGCTCAGCGCCACCGAGTGGCCGCACCTCGATGCCAACAAGGCTCGTGCCGACAAGGCTCGCGCCGATCGTCCCGACCTGGCCAAGCTCAGCGATGCCGAACTGGTGGCTCGAGCCCGCTCGTACACCCAGGAACTGCGCGAGCACTTCGACGATCACGTCATCACCTCGTCGAACACCGCCATCGGCCCGGCCATCCTCGGTGGCATCGTGCCGCACCTCATGCTCCGCCTCATCGGTGGCGCCGGCGATGTCGACTCGGCCGCCCCCAGCGCAGCGATGTGGAACCTGTCGCGGCTCGATCCCGAATCGGCCGAGTTCAAGGCCGGGTTCGAGGCGTTCCTCTACGAATACGGCAGCCGTGGCCCCAACGAATGGGACATCTACAGCGAAGTGTGGGAAACCAAGCCCGCACTCGCCTTGGCACTCATCGACTCGATGCGCGCCACCGGCCCCGGGGCCGACCCCAAGGCTCGTTTCACCACCGTGGTGGCCGATCGCGAAGCTGCCATGGCCGAAGCCCTTGCGGCCGTAGAAGGCAATGCGGAGGCAACCGGCATGATCATGGCGGCATCGGCATCGGCCCAGCGCTTCAATGCCTGGCGCGAGCGCTCGAAGACCGACTGCATCAAGGTCATCAACGAACAGCGCTTGGCACTGTTCGAACTCGGCAGCCGCCACCTGGCCGACCGTCGCGACGTGTGCATGCTCACCGATGCCGAACTCGATGAGTTCGTCGCCAACCCGGGTGCGTTCAACGACATCATCGCCGAGCGCAAGGCTGCCTGGCAGCACCTGTGGACTCTCGAGCCGCCCTACTTCGTGCAGAGCGACAAGGGTGTGCCCGAACTCGAAGACCTGAAGCCCAAGTCGTCGAGCGGTGTGGCCGTGGCGGTCAGCGGCGATGTGCTCATCGGTGCTGCCGGTTGCGCCGGTGTGGTGCGTGGGCGTGCCCGCGTGATCCTCGATTCGAGCGACCCCACGGCACTCGAGCCGGGCGACATCCTCGTGGCCCCCAACACCGACCCGTCGTGGACCCCTCTGTTCGTGCCTGCCGGCGGCGTCATCGTCGACGTGGGTGCCATGAACAGTCATGCGGTCATCGTGAGCCGCGAGCTCGGCGTGCCCTGTGCCGTCAGCGTGGTCGACGCCACCAAGCGCATTCCTGACGGGGCGATGGTCGAACTCGATGGCGGTGCCGGAACCGTGACCATCCTGTGACCCAAACCGCAACACCAACAGAAGCGGCTCCCGATATCGGCGCTACCCCGGTGAGGGTGTTCGGGCGATCGCTCGAATACAAGTACATCGTCGCCATCGTCTACGTGGTGGCGTTGTTCCTCGACATCCTCGATGTCACCATCGTGAACGTCGCCATCCCGAAATTGGGTGTCGATTTCCGCACCGAGAACGGTGAGTGGATCGTGTTGGGCTACACGCTCAGCCTGGCGGTGTGGATTCCTGTGTCGGGCTGGCTCGGCGACAAGTTCGGCACGAAGCGTGTGTTCATGTTTGCGTTCGCCGCGTTCGTGGCCGGTTCGTTGCTGTGTTCGATGGCGCAGACCATCAACCAACTCATCGCGTTTCGGGTGTTCCAAGGTGTGGGTGGCGGCATGCTCACCCCGGTGGGCGTGAGCATGTTGTTCCGCGCCTTCCCGCCCATCGAGCGGGCCAAGGCCAGCACCTACATCATGATTCCCACCCTGCTCGCGCCGGCGCTCGGGCCGATTCTGGGTGGGCTGCTGGTCACCCACGCCAGTTGGCGGTGGATCTTCCTCATCAACGTGCCCATCGGCATCGTGGGGCTCATCTTCGGCTCGCTGTATCTCCGCGAGCAGCGCGAGCCCACCACCGGGAAGTTCGACATACCCGGGTTCATCCTTTCCGGCGGGTCGTTGGCGCTCATCGTGTACGCCCTCAGTCAGGGCCCGCGTGTGGGGTGGGGTTCGGCCGAAGTGGTGATCACCTTGGCGGTGGGCCTCATCGGCGGTGTGGCCATGGTGTGGGTCGAAACCCACGTGGCCCAGCCGATGTTGGCGCTGCGCCTGTTCGCCAATCGCATCTTCCGGCAATGCAATGTGGTGTCGGCTCTGTCGACCATGAGCTTCCTCGGGTTGCTGTTCGTGATGCCGCTGTACCTGCAACTGCTGCGCGGTGAAGACGCATTGCACAGTGGGCTCACCACCTTCCCGCAGGCGTTCGGTGTGCTCATCTCATCGCAGTTCGCCGGTCGGCTCTATACCCGTATCGGGCCACGTCGGTTGATGACCGGCGGTTTGCTGGCAGCGGGCTTGGTGATCGCCAGTTTCGTGCGAGTCGACATGCACACCAGCCTGTGGATGCTGCGGTCGATGATGTTCGCCCGTGGCCTGTGCATGGGCTTTGCCTTCGTGCCCATGCAGGCGGCGAGCTACGCCACCATCAAGCCAGCCGACAACGGGCGTGCGTCGGCCATCTTCACCACGCAACGCCAGGTGGCCGTGTCGATCGGCGTGGCAATTCTGGCCAGCGTGCTGGCCAGCTACATGTCGCTCAGTAAGCCCCCGTCGTCGCCTGCCGAGATCGCACGTGCGCTCACCGGCTATCACGTGGCGTTCGGGCTGGCTGCATTGTTCGCCATTCTGTCGGCGGTAGCGGCATCATTCATCCGCGACAGTGACGCGGCTGCCACCATGGCGGCCCGCCGCACGTGAACGCAGGGCCGCTCACCGGGTTCCGGGTGGTCGAACTCGGGGTGTGGGTGGCCGGGCCGGCCGCGGCCGGGTTGATGGCCGACTGGGGCGCCGATGTCATCAAGGTCGAGCCGCCTGCGGGCGACCCCCAGCGGCGTGTGTTCGGCGCGCTCGGCGTGGCCGATCAGCAGGGTGTGCCGCCGTTCGAGATCGACAACCGTGGCAAGCGCTCGGTGGTGCTCGACCTGCAGACGCCCGAGGGGCGCGAGCAGATGGAACGACTGCTGGCCGATGCCGATGTGTTCGTCACCAATGTGCGTCCCGATGCGCTCGGGCGCCTCGGCTTGGCGCATGCCGATGTGATGGCGCGTCACCCGCGCCTGGTGTACGCCAGCCTCACCGGGTACGGGCTCGATGGCCCCGATGCCGGCCGTGCCGGATACGACCTGGGTGGCTTCTGGGCACGCAGCGGTGTGGCCCATACGCTGGTGCCACCGGGCGAGCACCCGCCGGCCATTCGCAGCGGTATGGGCGACCACGTGACGGGCATCTCGCTGGTGAGCGGCGTGTTGGCGAAGTTGCTCGAACGCGAGCGCACGGGTGTGGGTGGCTTGGTGGCCACCAGCCTGTTGCGGGCCGGTATGTACACCATCGGCTGGGACATCGGTATCGTGCTGCGCTACGGCAAGCGTGAGAGCACTCGGCCGCGTGAGCGCAGCCGAGGCCCTCTCGTGAACTGTTACCGGGCCGGAGACGGTCGCGGGTTCTGGTTGCTGTTGCTCGAGGGCGATCGGCACTGGCCCAAACTGCTCGCCGCGCTCGACCGTGGCGACATGGGCGACGACCCTCGCTTCGTCGATGCCAAGGCGAGGTTGCAGAACAGCCCCGAACTCATCGCCGAACTCGACGAGACCTTCGCTGGCTACACCTTCGACGATCTCACGGCGCGCTTCGACGCACACGATGTGTGGTGGGCGCCACTCAACTCGATCTACGACGTCATCGACGACCCGCAGGCCATCGCCGCCGGTGCGTTCGTCGACATGACCCCGCACGAGGGCGAAGCGCCGTACCGGGCGGTGAACGGCCCGATCGACTTCGATGGCTACACGTTCCAGCCCGGCCCGGTGCCGCGCCTGGGTGAGCACACCGAGCAGGTGCTCGGCGAACTCGACGCCTAGCGGCGACCTCTGTCGGGGCTGCTCGTGGCCTAGAGGCCCGTGGTGGAACCGTGCGCGTGATCGCAGTTCTTGGTCTGTCCCTCGGCCACCTGGCCGGCGCCCACACCTTCGAGGGCAGCGAACGGACCGCACTTGTTGGTGGTGACCCATACGTGGATCATGGGGGCAGGCTGGAACTTCACCAGACCATTGGGGCAGCCACCCTTGGAACTCGTGATGCCAGCCACCTTGGGTGCTGCACCGGTGGTGAAGCACAGGTTGTCGTGGATGTGCCACTGCATGAGCGCGCCACCGATATCGGGCACCTTGTCGAGGGCCACCGTGTCGGGCAGCATGTACATGGCGCTGACGAGCTTCTTCGAGCCGTCGGGTTGCGGCTGGTACACCAGGCTCTCAGGGCGTGCTGGGTCGAGAGTGTCGCTGTCGTTGATCCAGTCCCAGTGGATGAAGTGCTCGAAGCCAGTGGCCCCATCGCCGATGCTGGTGAAGCCGGCTGCTTCGGCGGCCTTGTAGTCGCTCCACATCTTCGGCAAGGTCACGAGTGTCACAGCCACCAGGTTCTCGGCGGCCGCTTGTTGTTCGGGCGTGACGCCCGGGGTGCCGCTGAGGTCGATGGGCTGGGTGGGGTCGTAGGGCTTGGCCACTGCCGAGGTGTGCGTATGGTCGTGGCCAGCACCGCACAGGTCGCTGCGCTGGCTATCGGGCACTGCCGCTTGGCCGGCGCCCACACCTTCGAGCGCGGCGAACACGCCACACGGGTGCGGTGTGATCCACACATGCACCATGGGGTTGGCCCCGCCGGTGTTCACACCTTTTGCGCACTTGCCCGACGCATCGACGATGCCCACCACGGCCGGTGCGCCGTTCACAGTGCCCCAGCACAGGTTGCCGTGGTTGTGCCACTGCATCAGCGGCCCGGCCCAGTTGGTGAGCACTGGGTCGTCTGTGGAGCGAGCCTTCGAGATGAACATCGCCCCGGCAAGGATGCGCTGGTCGCCCTTCACCGTGTACACAAGGCTTTCCGGTGCCTTCGGGTCGAGCAGGTCGTCGTCTTGGATGAGCGAGTACTTCACGTAGTGCTCGCTGCCGGTACCGGCATCGCCGATGGAGCGATATCCGTCGGCGACAGCTGCGGCGGTGGTGGCGTACTTGGGTAGATCGATCTGGGTTTGCTTCGCGAGAAGTTCGGCGCGGGCCTGCTGTTCGGCGCTGACGCCGGGAACGCCGGAGAAGTCGATCTTCTGGGTGGGGTCCCAGGGGCGGGGCCACACCTGTGCGCCTGCGGTATCGGTGATGGCGACGGCGCCGCCATGTTGATGCACGGTGGTGGCCGTGGTGTCGCCAGCGGCCGCAGGGGCGGCCGCGGAGTGATCGTGGGTATGGCCGTCGGTCGCCGTGGCGCCGCCAGTGGCTCCGGATGCGACTGCGCCATGGTCGTGTGCGTGCACGTGGGTACCGGCGCTCACCATGCCGGGCACCGTGACCAGCGAGACCACGAGGGCCGGCACGAGCAGGCTGATCGGCTTGGCCATACGCCAGCCCACCAACAGGGCCGCCACTGCGGCACCCGCGGCGACGCCTCCGAGGAGCGCGCACAGGGAGTCGGCGAACTGTGGTGCCTCGCGCGCTTCGAGCCCTCCGACCCACGAGATGCCGGTGATGCGGGTGGCCAGCCAACCGGCCACAGCAGCGATGCTCACCACTGCGGTGGCAGCGGCAGCGAAACGGCTCGGCCGCACCAGGGCGAGCAAGCCAACGCCGAGTTGGAGGGCGGCCATGATGACGAAGATGCGGGCGAGGCCGGTGTGTTCGGCGTGGATGCCCGCGGCGGCGGCGTGGATGGCGCCGGCGCCGATGGAAGCGATACCCGCCACGGCCAGCCCAGGCAGGCGGCGAACCGGTGTGGCCACCTCGCGTTCGGCCGCTGCGGTGTAGCCAAGTTCGGAGGTGTTCGCTGCGATCGCCATCATGCTCCCCAATTCGCCGAGTACGGACAGCCTACTGGCCAGATGGGTTGCTGTCCCGTCGAACCGGGTGGCTTTCAGCTCCATCGCTTGCGCCGGTCTCCCCAGATGGCATCGAGCGCGGCATCGGCCAGTTCGGTTCGGCAGATCAGGAAATCGGGCAACCAGGTATCGCGTTGGTTGTACACCAGCGGCGAACCGTCGATGCGGGTTGCGTGCAGGCCGGCGGCCAGCGCCACCGCTGCTGGCGCAGCAGAGTCCCACTGATACATGCCGCCATCGTGCACGTAGATGTCGGCCTCACCGAGCACCACCGCCATGGCCTTGGCCCCGGCCGAGCCGAGTCGAACCGCGTCGCAGTCGAGCGCGTCGGCCACCAGCACTGCGGCATACGGCGCACGGTTACGCGACGTGATGAGCCGCGGCCGGTCGCGGGTGACCGGGGGCAGCGTGGGGGCCGGGTCGGTGCCGAAGGTGATGTCGTGGGCGGGCAGGCTCACGGCCCCGGCACTCAACCGATCGCGCTCCCACAACGCCACATGCACGGCCCAGTCGCTGCGGCCCATTTCGCCGAACTCATTGGTGCCATCGAGCGGGTCGACGATCCATACCCGGTCGGCGCCGAAGCGGCGCGGGTCGTCGGCGCCCTCTTCCGACAACACGGCATCGTCGGGCCGCGCCTGGCGCAATGCCTCCACCAAGAAGCGGTGACTGGCTACATCACCCGTATCCATCACCTGCCACGGCGACGCACCCCGCGCCTCCAATTCGGCGCGCACCTGCACCAGCAAGTGGCCCGCCTCGGTGGCGAGTCGTGAGGCGAGTTGTGCGTCGGTCTCGGTGGAGGGTGCGGGTGTGCTCACCGGGCGAGTGGCTTGTACTTGATGCGGTGCGGTTGTTCGGCGCCCGCACCCAGTTCCTTGCGGCGCCAGGCCTCGTATTCGCTGAAGTTGCCTTCGAACCAGCGCACCTGGCTGTCGCCCTCGAACGCCAGCACGTGGGTGGCGATGCGATCGAGGAACCACCGGTCGTGGCTGATGACCACGGCGCACCCGGGGTAGTTGTCGAGTGCGGTTTCGAGAGCGCGCAGCGTGTCGACGTCGAGGTCGTTGGTGGGTTCGTCGAGCAGCAGCACGTTGCCGCCCGCTTTCAACAACTTGGCCAGGTGCACGCGGTTGCGTTCGCCACCCGAGAGGTCGCCCACACGCTTTTGTTGGTCGCTGCCCTTGAAGTTGAAGCTTGCGCAGTAGGCCCGGCCGTGGATCTCCTTGTTGCCCACCTTCATGTGTTCGACCCCGCCGGTGATCTCCTCGAACACGGTGGCATCGGCGTTCAGCGAGTCGCGACTCTGGTCGACGTATGCCAACTCCACCGTGTCGCCGATGGTGATGCTGCCGCCATCGGGTTGCTCTTCGCCGGCCAACATGCGGAACAGCGTGGTCTTACCCGCACCGTTGGGGCCGATGATGCCCACGATGCCGGCTTTGGGAAGGGTGAACGACAGGTCTTCCACCAACAGGCGGTCGCCGAAGCCCTTCTTCAGGTGCGACACCTCGATGACAGTGTCGCCCAAACGCTTCCCCGACGGGATGGTTATTTCGAGTTTGTCGGGGCCGCGCTCGGCATCTTGGGCATCCTGCATCAACTTGTCGTACGCCGTGAGGCGGGCCTTGCCCTTGGCCTGACGGGCCTTGGGCGACATACGTACCCACTCGAGTTCGCGTTCGAGGGTGCGCTGGCGTGCCTCGTTGCTCTTTTCTTCGCGGGCCATGCGCTCTTGCTTCTGCTCGAGCCAACTCGAGTAGTTGCCTTCGAAGGGGATGCCGCGGCCGCGGTCGAGTTCGAGAATCCACTTGGCCACGTTGTCGAGGAAGTAGCGGTCGTGGGTGATGGCCACCACGGTGCCCGAGTACTCCTGCAGGAAGCGCTCGAGCCAGTCGACGCTTTCGGCGTCGAGGTGGTTGGTGGGTTCGTCGAGCAACAACAGGTCGGGGCGGCTCAGCAGCAACCGGCACAGTGCCACGCGGCGACGCTCGCCACCCGACAGCTTGGTCACATCGGCATCGTCGGGCGGGCAGCGGAGTGCGTCCATGGCGATCTCGACATTGCGTTCGAGGCTCCACGCATCGGCCGCAGCGATCTTGTCTTCCAGTTCGGCCTGGAGTGCACCCACCTTGTCGTAGTCGGCGTCGGGGTCGCCCCACATGGCCATCACCTCGTTGTACCGATCGATGAGGCCCTGCACGGCGGCCACGCCGTCCATCACGTTGCCCTTCACATCTTTCGTGGGGTCGAGTTGCGGCTCCTGGGCGAGGTAGCCCACCGTGAAACCCGGAGTGAGGCGAGCCTCGCCCGAGTAGCCGTCGTCGAGGCCGGCCATGATGCGCAGCAGGCTGCTCTTACCGGCGCCGTTGGCGCCGAGCACGCCGATCTTCGCCCCCGGGTAGAACGACAGTGAGATGTTCTCGAGCACTGTGCGGTCGGGCGGGTAGTGCCGGGCAAGCTTGTAACAGGTGTAGATGAACTCGTGAGCCATGGTTCCCCCAGGCTACTGCGATGGGCCCGGTCGGCCGTCGAGCGGACACGTGTTGCAGTCACGCGACGAATCCATGGTCTCCGGTGGCGACAGTGCTACGTTCATTGCTCAATCGTTCTAAGAAGGGGAGGGTACGCAAGTGCTCGCTGAATACACTGGTTTCTTCTCTCGACTGAGCCTCGGTGGCTTTGGTCTTCGCTGGTTGCATGTTCTCGGTGGCATCATGTGGATCGGGCTGTTGTACTACTTCAACTTCGTCCAGGTGCCGGCGTTCGCCGCCTTCGGCGACGAGGCCCGCGCCCGCAACATCGCCATCGACAAGGTCGCCCGCAAGGCGCTGTGGTGGTTCCGCTGGGCCGCCGTGTTCACCTTCGTGACCGGGATCCTCATCACCTTGGTCACGGAGAACTACTACAGCGAGGGTTTCGGCAAGAACGCTGGGGGCATCGCCATCAGCACCGGCATGCTGCTCGGCATCATCATGATGCTCAATGTGTGGGGCGTCATCTGGCGCAACCAGAAGGTCGTGCTGGCCAATGCCGCCAACGTGCTCGCCGGTGGCGAAGCCAACCCCGATGCACCGGCCGCCGGCCGCCGGGCGGTCATGGCATCACGTCAGAACGCAATCTTCTCTGTGAGCATGCTGTACTTCATGGTCTACAAGAGCCACTCACCCCGCACGGGCGACACGGTGAGCTCGGGCAATATCGCCACCTACTGGATCATCGCCCTGGTCATCATCGCCATCCTCGAGGTCAATGCTCTCGGCCTGATGCCGTGGAAGACCGCCCCTAACAAGGGCATCAACGCCCTGTACGACGGCAAGGGTGTGCGCAACCCGCTCATCGCTGCCTTCGGTCTGTGGGTCGTGTTCCTCATCTTGTCGGAGATCTTCCTCAAGGCCTGATCGCCACCAACGCTGTGCTGCAACGGCCGCCCGCATGGGCGGCCGTTGTCGCGTCCGGCGACCGCTTCGGACGCGGGCGGCCGGCCGGGGTACGATGACGGCGCCATCGAGACATTGGGGGTCCGGTCATGGGCGAGAAGAGCAACTCGATCGAGACGCGCCGTTCGTTCTGTCGGTTCTGTCATGCCGGCTGCGCCATCGATGTCGATGTCGACGTCGACGCCAACCGCATCGTGGCAGTGCACGGTGTTCAAGACGACCCCATCTACGCGGGCTACACGTGTGTGAAGGGACGCCATCTCGGCGACCAACACCACCACGAGGGCCGCTTGCGCTCGAGCATGGTGCGCACGGCCACCGGGTTCGAGCCACTCGCCACGGGTGCGGCACTCGACCAGATCGCCGATCGGCTGGCGCGCATCTTGGAGCAACACGGGCCGCGCAGCCTCGCCACGTACTGCGGTACGGCCGCCTACCAGAACGCCACCGGCCTTCCCGTGGCACGTGCCTTCCACCAGGCCATCGGCAGCCCGGGGTTCTACACCTCGTCGTCGATCGATCAGCCAGCAAAGTTCGTCGCCCCGGTGCGCCATGGTTCATGGCAGGCCGGCGTGCACGACTTCGAAACGAGTGCCGTGGCAATGATCATCGGCTGCAACACGCTGGTGAGCACTTACTCGTACCCCGGCGGGCTGCCCAGCTACAACCCGCTGGTGCGTCTGCGCGCCGCGAAGGCAAATGGGCTGTACCTCATCATCGTCGACCCGCGGCGCACCGAGATGGCCGCCTACGCCGACCTGCACCTGCAGGTGCGGCCGGGTGAAGACCCCACGCTGTTGGCCGGCATCATCCGTCAGTTGTTCGTCGACGATCTGCTCGACCACGAGTTCCTCGAGCGCTGGGTCACCGGGGTCGACGAACTCGCCGCTGCCGTCGAGCCATTCACCCCCGAGTACGTGGAAACACGCGCCGGTGTGCCCGCCGCCGACGTCATCGAGGCAGCCCGTCAGTTCGGTCGTCGCGGCCGTGGTTCGGTGAGCACGGGCACCGGCCCGAACATGGCACCGCACAGCACGTTGTCGGAGCACCTCTCCATCGTCATCAACACCCTGTGCGGCCGCTACCGGCGAGCGGGCGAGTTGCTCGAGAACCCGGGTGGCGCGATGACCCCTCCAGGGCCCGTGCGCGCTCAGGCCATTCCTCCGCTGCCACATCTGCTCACCAAGGGCACCGCTGCTCGGGTGCGCAACCTGTTCGCCCATCGTGGCGAGGCACCCACCAGCGCGCTCGCCGATGAGATCTTGCTCGAGGGTGAGGGTCAGGTGCGTGCGCTGTTCACCCTCGGCGGCAACCCGGTGGTGGCGTGGCCCGACCAGCGCAAGACGGTGGAGGCTTTGCAGTCGCTCGACCTGCACGTGGTGGTCGATGCCAACCTGTCGGCCACTGCCAAGCTCGCGCACTACGTCATTGCCAGCACGCTGAGCCTCGAACGCCCCGATGTGCCCACCACCATCGACCGGTGGTTCCCGCAGGCGTACACCAACTACACGCCAGCCATCATCGAACCCGATGGCGAGTTGCGCCAGGAATGGGAGTTGTTCACCGAGGTGGCTGCCCGGCTCGGCGTCACCATCACCCTTCCCGGCGGTTCCATCGACCCGGGTGCCGCCGTCACCGGCGACGATGTGCTCGATCTCATCTACGCCACCAGCAAGGTGCCCATGACGTCGGTGCGTGCCGACGGCGCCACCCTGCGCCCCGAGCTGGCGACTGTGGTGGAAGAAGCCGACCCCACGGTCACCGCCAAGCTCGATGTGGCGCCCGAGGGCATCGCCGAGGAACTCGCGGAGGTATACGCCGAGCACACCGCCGGCGAAGTGTTGAACGGGTTCGATGCCGCCGAGCACACCTTCCGTGTGACCTCGCGCCGGTTGAAGAGCGTGTTCAACTCATCGGGGCGCGAACTCGATGTGCTGCGCAAGCGTGAGGGCACCAACTACGCGCACATGAACCCGAGCGACTTGGTGGCCATCGGCGTGGCCGACGGAGGAGTGGTGGAGATGTCGTCACCCCGTGGCACCATCCGAGCCATGGTGAAGGCAGCGCCCGATGTGCGCTCCGGTTCCATCAGCATCGCCCACGCGTGGGGTGGTCTGCCCGATGAGCCGGGCGAGCTGGCGTCGTTCGGCTCCACCACGGCAGCGCTCATCGATGTCGATAGTGGCTACGACCCGTTCACCGGCATGCCGGTGATGAGCGCGATTCCGGTAGCGGTGCGCGCCGTCGGCTGACCGACGGCGAGCAGGTCAGCTCACGACGAGCGGGGCCTTCATGTTCGAGTGCCCCGGCACGGTGCAGATGAGGGTATAGGTACCCGCAGTGACCTTGAACGTGGCGCTCTTGGTGACGCCCTTGGACCCGATGGTGATGCTCGTGTCCATCAGCGTGCCATCAGGCGTGATGAGGTGCACGTTGTGGGGGAGACCCGACTTGTTGGTGGCGGCGATGACCACATCGCCGGCCTTGGCCGAATAGCTGGGCTGATCCCACTTGAGGCCGTCGAGAGCGTTCACCACGACATCGGCGTTGATGGGGGTGGTCGGGGCACTGGAGTCGCTGCCTCCACAGGCGGCGAGCGACAACATGCCAGCAACGGCGGCGATGACGAGTGACCTGGTCTTCATAGAACGCAGACTATCGGCCACGTCGGGGGTGCCGATGGCCTGTTCGCAGCCGTTCGTCACAGGTCGAACGGTTGACGTAGCGGCGCAAGAACGCACGGTCTGAGCCATGCCGAGCCGATACCATCACGAGCGATGACTGTCACCCAACCTGCGGGCGCTGAGTTCGGCGCGAACTCATGGCTCGTCGACGAAATGTACGCCCAATATCTCAGCGACGCCGATTCGGTGAGCGAGTCGTGGCGAGAGTTCTTCTCCGATTATAAAGCGGCCCCGCAAACGTTCGGGCAGACCACGCCCGCCAATGGTGAGGCGGCAGCACCTGCGCCTGCCCCCGCTACGGCCACGAGCGCGCCCGTCGCGACGCCCGCTGCTCCCGCTGCTGCCGCATCCACCGATGAGGTGGGCGAGCCCATCCGCGGTGCAGGGGTGGCCATCGTCACCAACATGGAGCGCAGCCTCACGGTGCCCACGGCCACGAGCTTCCGCAATGTGCCGGCCAAGTTGCTCGAGGTGAACCGCAAGGTCATCAACGGTTACCGCAGTCGCTCGGGCCAGGGCAAGGTGAGCTTCACCCACCTCATCGGCTACGCCATCGTGCGCGCCATCGCCGACGCCGTGCCGTCGATGAACAACACCTATGTGGAAGGCAGCGACGGCAAACCGCGCCTGGTGCGCAATGCGCATGTGAACATGGGCCTCGCTGTCGACGTGGCCAAGGCCGATGGCTCGCGCACCCTCGTGGTGCCGGTGCTGCGCGATGCCGACCTGCTCGATTTCGCCGGGTACCTCACGGCCTACGACGACCTCATCCGCAAGGTGAAGGCCAACAAGCTCACCGTCGCCGACTTCCAGGGCGCCAACATCACGCTCACCAACCCCGGCACCATCGGCACCGTGCAGAGCGTGCCGCGGCTCATGCCCGGGCAGGGCGTCATCGTTGGCGTGGGGTCCATCGACTACCCGGCCGAGTTCCAGGGTGCCGATGAATCGACCCTCGGTTCGCTCGGTGTGAGCAAGGTGGTCACCATCACCAGCACCTACGACCATCGCATCATCCAGGGCGCCGAGAGCGGCATGTTCCTGAAGCGTGTTCACGAACTGCTGCTCGGCGAGCACGGGTTCTACGAGGCCGTGTTCCACAGCCTGGGCGTGCCCTACGAGGCCGTGAAGTGGCACGTCGACAAGAACCCGGTGGGCCGCGACGAAGCGATGCTCCACAAGCAGATGCAGGTGGCCACGCTCATCCGCGTGCACCGCGTGCGCGGGCACCTCATCGCCGACCTCGACCCGTTGCGGTGGCGTGAACCCGAGCTGCCGCAGGAACTCGACCCCGCCACCTATGGCCTCACCATCTGGGACCTCGATCGCGAGTTCCTCACCGGCGGCGTCGCCGGTACCGAACGGATGACTCTCGGCGATCTGCTCGGCGTGCTGCGCGATGCGTACTGCCGCACCATCGGTGTCGAGTACATGCACATCCAGAACACCGATGAGCAGCGCTGGATCCAGAGCCAACTCGAAGGTGTGGGGTTCGAGCCCACCAAGGCCGAGAAGCACCGCATCCTCGAGCGCCTCAACGCCGCCGAGGCCTTCGAGAAGTTCCTGGCCACGAAGTACGTGGGTACGAAGCGGTTCGGGCTCGAAGGTGCCGAATCGGCCATTCCGATCCTCGATGAAATTCTCTGCCACGCCGCCGATTCGGGCATGCAGGGCGCCGTGCTCGGCATGGCCCACCGCGGGCGCCTCAACGTGCTCGGCAACGTCATGGGCAAGAGCTACGACCAGATCTTCAAAGAGTTCGAGGGGTATGTCGACCCGTCGACCGTGCAGGGTTCGGGCGATGTGAAGTACCACCTCGGGGCACACGGCACGTTCGTGTCGCCCGCGGGTGCGTCGATGCCCATCGAGTTGGCCGCCAACCCCAGCCACCTCGAAACGGTCGACCCCATCGTGATGGGCATGGTGCGCGCTCAGCAAGACCAGATCGAACCGCCGTTGTCGTACCCGGTGCTGTCGCTGCTCATCCATGGCGACGCAGCGTTCGCCGGGCAGGGCATCGTGGCCGAGTGTCTGGCGATGAGCGATATCAGCGGCTACCGCATCGGTGGCACGGTGCACCTCATCATCAACAACCAGATCGGGTTCACCACGTCACCGCAGTACGCGCGCTCGTCGCTCTACTGCAGCGATGTGGCCAAGACGGTGCAGGCACCCATCTTGCACGTGAACGGCGACGACCCCGAGGCCTGTGCCCGCGTCGCTCGACTGGCGTTCGACTACCGCGAGAAGTTCCACAAAGACATCGTCATCGACATGGTGTGTTACCGCCGCCATGGTCACAATGAAGGCGACGACCCGAGCTACACCCAGCCGCTCATGTACCGCGCCATCGCCGAACACCGCAGTGTCCGCAAGCTCTACGTGGAAACGTTGGTGAAGCGTGGCGACATCTCGGTCGAGGAAGCTGAACGTGCTCTCGACGATTTCCAGTCGAAGCTGCAGGTGGCACTCGACGAAACCCGTGCCCACGCCCCCGAGAAGGTGAAGGCCCCTCGGCCGCCGCAGCCGCGTGGTGTGCTTCCGCATGTGGAAACCGGTGTGAGCCGCTCGGTGCTCGACGGTATCTTCGCCCAGCTCACGGCCTATCCCGATGGTTTCACCCCGCACCCCAAGCTGGTGCGCCAGTTCGCGGCCCGCGCCAAGCAGTTCGACGAGAGCGGCACCATCGACTGGGCAACCGCCGAGGCGTTGGCCATCGGCTCGCTGGTACTCGACGGTGTGCCGGTGCGTTTCGCCGGTGAAGACTGCCGTCGTGGCACCTTCAGCCACCGCCATGCCGCACTCATCGACTACGAGACCGAGCAGGTGTTCATCCCGCTCGCCGAATTGCCCGAGGCGCAGGCCAACTTCTGGGTGTACGACTCGCTGCTCAGCGAATATGCCGCCCTCGGTTACGAGTACGGCTACGCCCA
>JBAXQV010000030.1:0-20591 GCA_037131575.1 Actinomycetota bacterium | reverse complement strand
CAGAAAGGGCCGATCATGTCCGTCCACCGCTTCGACGAACTCGCCGACACTCCGTTCACCGAGGGCCGCCCCGACCCCGCGAGCGAATCGCTGCTGCTCGATGAGCTCCTGTTCCAGCGAGCGACCCAGACGTATCTGTGGGCGTTACCGCTGATCAACACGCTTGGGATGCAGCATGGCTCGGAGGCAACCTTTGGCAAGGGCTACCACGTGCTGCCGATCTGGAAGAAGCGGCTCGACGCGAAGACCCTCGTCACCACACCCAACTCCGATGTGCTCTACGCGATGAGCTACTTCAACCTTGCTACCGACGGCCCGCTGGTGATGGACGCCCCGCCGATGCTGCAGGGCATTCTGCTCGACTTCTGGCAACGGCCGATCCCTGTCGACGGCGGTGGTTTCATGGGCGACGTGGGCCTGTTCGGCCCCGACGGCGGCAAGGGTGGGAAGTTCCTCATCGTGCCTGCCGAGTACGACGGCGAAATCCCGGCCGGCCATTACGTCTACCGATCGGCCACGAATCGGGTGTTCTTGTTTCTTCGAGGTTTCTTCCAAGACCCCAACAATCTCGCACCGGCAGTGGAGCACCTCGAACAGACCCGGCTCTACCCGCTCGGCCGCGAAGCCGAGGCACAGCCCATGGTGTACCCCGATGCCTCGGGCGTGCCGGTCGACATGTTGCCCATCAGAGACGGCAGCGTCTGGGCGCAGCTGAAGTTGTTGCTCGACGACGAAGGGGCTCGCCTCGGCGGGACCGATTGGTTGGGCATGCTCGGTGCACTCGGCATCGAAGAGGGCAAGCCCTTCGCCCCCGACGAACACACCGCCGCAATTCTCGATCGCGCTGCACGCACTGCCTACAAGATGAGTCGCGTCATCGGGTTTCAAGAGATCGTCAGCGGGGTGTCGTTCGTCGTGTATCCCGATCGTCGCTGGCTCAACCCATTCGCCAACCGCGATGCGGCCGACCCGCTGAGCAATCTCGACCTCAGCTGGACCGACACGATGCACGGCGACCTCGACCTCGACGCGCGCATCTGGTTCTTCACCGACTACTACTCGGTGAGCCCGGGCATGTTGTCGCGCACCCCGGGGAAAGGCGCGAACTACTTCATCGCCTTCACCGACAATGAGAAGCAGCCGCTGTCGGGCGGCTCGTCGTACCGCCTCACCTTGCCAGCAAACGTGCCTGCAGCGATCTTCTGGTCGCTCACCCTGTACGACGCCGAGTCGGCATCAGGGCTCGACAACGGCCAGCCATTCCCGTCGCTCGGCTCACGCGATCTGCCCGCCATGAACGCCGATGGCTCCACCGACATCTACCTGGGCCCCACCGCACCCGATGGCAAGCAAGCCAACTGGCTCGCCACGGTGCCCGGGAAGGGCTACTTTGCCATCCTGCGTCTGTACGGGCCCACCGAAGCCGCCTTCGACAAGAGCTGGAAACCAGGAGACCTCGAACCGCATGGCTGATCTCGTCCGCACGCTGATCCTCACCGGGTTACTCAGTGGCACCCAGCCGTTCACGGTGATGGGGCTGCTCTTGGTGATGACCGGCGAGCGCGCGAAGAAGTCGGGCCTTGCGTACATCGCTGGTGCCTTCCTCGTTGAGTCGGCCATCTTGGTGTTCTCGAGTTTCGTGTTCGGGAACACGGTGTCGCCGTCGTCGGGAGGCGGGCGTGTGCTCTTCATCATTCGCACTGCCCTCGGCATTGTGCTCATTCTCGCCGGGCTCCGCTTGCGCAAGCCGCCGAAGAAGCCCGAACCTGCCATTCCGAAGTCGCTGGAACGGGTGCAGGGCCTCACGCCTGGCAAAGCCTTCCTGGCGGGCGCAACCTTGGCCGACTACCAGGGCCCGTTCATCGGCTCGCTCGCACTCGCTGCAGCCGATGTGCATCTCGCCGGGCGCTTCGTGGCGTTGGCCATCTACACGGTCATCGCCACGGGCATTCCGCTCACCATCTACGTGCTGGCCGTGCGCTCGCGTCGTGCCCGCGAGAAGCTCAACAACTCGACCAACTGGGTGATGCTCCATCGCCGCCGATTGGCATCGTGGCTGGCTCTGATACTGGGTTGCCTGTTGGCTGCCGACGCGGTCATCGGCCTGCTCACGAACTGACGGCGGTGGCAAGGCGTTCCGTCTGGCGCGATAGTTGCACTGGGCAAGCAACATGAACTCGCAGTAACCTGGTGGTTACACCATGTTGACTCGACTCCTCCGCTCGCACCTGCGCCCCTACCGAACCCAGTTGATGTGGGTGGTCGTGTTGCAGGCAGCCCAAGCCATCGCTGGCCTCTATCTCCCCCGTCTCAACGCCGAAATCATCAACAACGGCGTACTGAAGGGGAACACCCACTACATCTGGAGCACAGGCAGCGTGATGCTGGTGCTCTCGTTCGTGCAGATCGCACTGTCGATCACCGCGGTGTACTGGGGTTCGAAGGTGGCCATGAAGTTCGGCCGCGATGTGCGTCGCGACCTGTTCGAACGCGTCACCGACTTCTCGGCCCGAGAAGTAGCCACCTTGGGTGCGCCTTCGCTCATCACCCGCATCACCAACGACGTGCAGCAAACCCAGATGCTGGTGCAGATGACCTGCACGCTCATGCTCGCCGCTCCCATCACGGCAATCGGCGGCATCGTGATGGCGTTGCGTGAAGACACCGGCCTCGCTTGGTTGGTGATGGTGGGGGTGCCGTTGCTGCTGGTCATCATCGGCACGGTCATCGTGAAGATGGTTCCGCAGTTCCAACTGATGCAGGAACGCATCGACGGGATGAACCGCGTGCTGCGCGAACAACTCACCGGCATGCGGGTGGTGCGGGCGTTCGTTCGCGAACCCAGCGAAGCCGAGCGCTTCGGTGTGGCCAACGACCGAGTCACCGAAACGGCGTTGCGCGCCGGACGACTGATGGCCTTCATGTTCCCCACCGCCATCTTCTTCACCAACGTGTCGAGCGTTGCCGTGGTGTGGTTCGGCTCGAACCGCATCGCCTCGGGGCAGATGCAGGTGGGCGCGATGATCGCCTACATCACCTATCTCGTGCAGATCCTCATGTCGGTGATGATGGCGTCGTTCATCGGTTCGATGTGGCCACGTGCCGAAGTGTGCGCCGAGCGCATCCTCGAAGTGCTCGACACCTCGTCGTCGGTGGTGGCCACCGACACGCCCGAAGCGCCCACCGCAGCGCGCTCCAGCGTGCAGTTCGTCGGCGCCACGTTCGGGTACCCGGGCGCCGAGGCCGACGTGTTGCACCGAGTCTCGTTCACTTGCAATGCGGGCGAAACCACCGCCATCATCGGCAGCACCGGCTCGGGCAAGACAACGCTGTTGAGCTTGGTGCCCCGCTTGTTCGATGTCACTGCGGGCCAGGTCTTGTTCGATGGCGTCGATGTGCGCAACCTCGACCCGGTCGACCTCGGTAGTCGTATCGGGCTCATTCCACAGCGGCCATATCTGTTCTCGGGCACCGTGGCCAGCAACCTCCGCTACGGCAAGGGCGATGCCACCGAGGCCGAGTTGTGGCACGCGCTCGAGGTGGCTCAAGCTGCCGATTTCGTGCGCGCCATGCCCGGCCAACTCGATGCCACCATCGCCCAGGGCGGCACCAACGTGTCGGGAGGCCAACGCCAGCGCCTCGCCATCGCCCGTGCCCTGGTGCGCCAGCCCGAGGTGTACCTGTTCGACGACTCGTTCTCGGCACTCGACGTGGCCACCGATGCGCGGCTGCGTGCTGCGCTGCTGCCCGAAACGGCCAACGCGTGCGTACTCATCGTGGGCCAGCGTGTGGCCACCATTGCGGGCGCCGACCAGATCGTGGTGCTCGAAGATGGTCGCATCGTCGGTATCGGTACGCATCATCAGTTACTTGCCGAATGCCCCACCTACCTCGAAATCGTGGAGTCGCAAATGAGCGCTGAGGAAGCGGCATGAGCACCGAAACAAAGCCCGCCGCCGCCGCCGACGGCAACGACGCACCGAAGCCGATGATGGATGCCCGCCCCGCCGCCGGCCCGCGCATGCATACGGTGGGCGTACCCATGGAGAAGTCGAAAGACTTCCGCGGTACATCGCGCCGCATGCTCGCTCGGCTTCGCCCCGAGCGCATCGGCGTCACGTTCATCCTGGTGTTGGCGGTGGTGAGCGTGGTGATGGTGGTCCTCGGGCCACGCATTCTCGGCCACGCCACCAACGTGGTGTTCGACGGCATCACGCATCGCAACGGTGCCGAGGGCATCGACTTCACCAAGCTGCACAACATCTTGTTCCTCGCGCTCGGGCTATACGCGGCGTCGTTCGTGCTCGGTTACCTGCAGGCGTTCCTGCTGGCTGGCATCGTGCAGCGCACCATGCGAACGATGCGCAACGACGTGGAAGCCAAGCTCAATCGGCTCCCCCTCGGTTACGTCGACCGGCAGCCGCGTGGCGACCTGCTCAGCCGGGTCACCAACGACATCGACAATGTGGCGCAGAGCATGCAGCAGACCGTGAGCCAACTGCTCACCTCGGCACTCACCATCGCCGGCGTGTTGGTGATGATGGTGCTCATCTCACCAGCGTTGTCGATCGTGGCCATCCTCACCGTACCGCTGTCGATCTACACCATGAAGGCGATGGCCAAGCGTTCGAAGCCGCGGTTCATGGCGCAGTGGAAGCACACTGGCGCACTCAACGCACAGGCCGAAGAGGTGATCACCGGCCACGCCATCGTGAAGGCGTTCGGCCGGCAGGGCGAAGCACGCGAGCGGTTCGCAGCCACCAACGAAGAGCTGTATCAGGCGGGGTTCGAAGCGCAGTTCATGTCGAGTTCCATCCAGCCGGCGATGATGTTCCTCGGCAACCTCGGCTATGTGGCCATCGCCGTCGTGGGCGGGTTGCGTGTGGCGTCTGGCGCCATCGGGCTCGGCGATGTGCAGGCCTTCATCCAGTACCAGCGGCAATTCACCATGCCGCTCACCAACTTCGCGTCGATGATCAACGTGCTGCAGTCGGGTATCGCCTCAGCCGAGCGAGTGTTCGAACTGCTCGATGCGCCCGAACAGACGACCGAGGTGAATACGGCTCCGGCCGCCACCGAACCCGTCACCCGCCCTGGCCGCGTGGCGTTCGAGAACGTGTCGTTCCAGTATCTCCCCGAGCGCCCGCTCATCACCGACCTCTCGCTCGTGGCCGAACCCGGCACCACCGTGGCCATCGTGGGCCCCACCGGCGCTGGCAAGACCACGCTGGTGAACCTACTGATGCGCTTCTATGAACTCGATGAAGGTCGCATCACACTCGACGGTCGCGACATCGCCCAGATACCGCGCAGCGAACTGCGCTCGAACCTCGGCATGGTGCTGCAAGATACGTGGCTGTTCGGTGGCACCATCTACGACAACATCCGTTACGGCGATCTCGACGCCACCCACGAGCAGGTCATCGAAGCCGCCCGAGCCACCTATGTCGATCGTTTCGTGCACACCTTGCCCAACGGTTACGAAACGGTGATCGACGATGAGGGCGGCAATGTGAGCGCCGGCCAGAAGCAGCTCATCACCATTGCGCGCGCCTTCCTCTCCAAGCCCACCATTCTCATCCTCGATGAGGCCACCAGTTCGGTCGACACCCGCACCGAGGTGCTCATCCAGCGAGCCATGGCGGCACTGCGCAGCGACCGCACGAGCTTCGTCATCGCCCACCGTCTGTCGACCATTCGCGATGCCGACACCATCTTGGTGATGGATGCCGGCCGCATCGTCGAGCAGGGCAACCACCGCGAGCTCCTCGCCCGCGGTGGCGCCTACTACACGCTGTACCAGTCGCAGTTCGCTGCTGCTGCCACCGACGTCGCCTGACCTGCCATCGCAGGCGGAAGGGCTCCGCTCAGTTCGCAGCGGGGCGCGGGTGGTGATGGGGCCGTTCAGCTTCACGAACGCAGCGCCCATGCGGTGCGCGGGTCTACCCGTCCGCGAGACTGGCGCCGTGCCCCGCTTGTTCGCTTCCGACGACGACCACGACCTGGTGAAGGCCGAGCGCGACGTACACGCCGCGTTCGACGGACTCGACCTCGACCTGCAGGCCCTCACCGCCGTCAGCAACATCTTCCGCGCCGCCACCGCAGTGCGGAACCACATGGAGAACGGCATCCTCGCCGAGCACGATCTGTCGTGGAGCGCCTTCACGTCGCTGTTCGTGCTGCGGGTGTGGGGCGAGATGGATGCCCGCTCGCTGGCGGCCGAGGCCGGTGTCACCGCAGCCACCCTCACCGGCGTGATGAAGACGCTCGAGACCCGCGGCATGCTGCGCCGCAAGGGCGACCGCGCCGACGGCCGCCGGGTGGTGGCCTCGCTCACAGCCAAGGGCCGCAAGGCGGTCGATGAGATCATGCCCGCCTTCAACCGCCACGAGGCCATGGTCACCCAGGCGCTCACCGAGGACGAACTGGTCGATCTGGCCCGCAGCCTGCGCACCATCTTGCGCACGGTCGACGCGATCGACCTGTAGGCCTGATCAGCGGGTGCCGAACGCGGCGGCCTCGCGCACGAGCCACAGGAACGCCGGGTCGACCTGGTCGCTGAGCATCTCGGGATGCCACTGCACGGCGAACACCTCGGGCCGACCCTCCACCTCGAACGCCTCGACCACTCCGTCGTCGGTGGTGCCCGTCACCACTAGGCCTGCACCGTGGCGACCGACGGCCTGGTGGTGGAGGCTGTTGGTCGAGGTCTCGGGTCCGTACAGCTCGGCCGCCCGCGACCCGGCCGTCACCCGCACCGTGTGGCAGCGGTCGATGCGCGGCTGGTCCCACCGACCGTGTTCGGGAAGGTCGAGGTGCTGGATGAGGGTGCCGCCGAGGGCGATGTTCAGCAACTGCGCGCCGCGGCAGACGCACAGCATCGGCACCCGCGCTGCCAGCGCGGCACCGATGAGCGCCAGCTCCCAGTCGTCGCGGCCACGCTCGACCACACCCAACTGTGGGTGCGGCGCTTCGCCGTACAGCGCCGGGTCGGGGTCGGCACCGCCGGTCATCACCAGGCCGTCGAGACGCTCGACGATCTGTTCGGCATCGCTGTTGCGGGTGAGCTGCACGGGCAGCCCGCCTGCCTTCTCGATCGCCTTCGGGAACTCGCTGAGGTGCACGTCGAGTTCTTCACCGCGCAGCGCCACGTAGTCGAACACCGGCACGGCCTCGGCGGGCATGCGCCGCCCCGACAACCCGATCAGCGGCTTGCGCCGGGCGCCGGCGGTACTGGCGACGCTCACGCCCACTGCACCTTCACGGGCAGGCGCTTCATCCCGCAGATGAAGTTGCTGCGCAGCCGCTCGATCGGGCCGTCGATCTCCACGCTGGTCAGCCGCGGCAGCAACTCCTCGAACACCACCTTCAGTTCCATGCGGGCCAACTGCGCCCCGAGGCACAGATGCGGGCTGCGCAGGTTGAACGCCACCTGGTCGTTGGGGGTGCGGTTGATGTCGAAGCGGAACGGGTCGGGGAACTGGCGCTCGTCGTAGTCGGCCGAGCTGAACCAGATGACCACCTTGTCGCCCGTGCGGATCTGCTGGCCCTGCAGTTCGGTGTCGGTGGTGGCGGTGCGCCGGAAGTGCATCGTGACGGTGCCCCAGCGCAGTACCTCTTCCACCGCCCGCTCGACCACTGCGCTGTTGCCGTCGATGCACGCCTGGCGCAACTGGGCGAACTGGTCGGGACGCTCGGCCAGCGCCTTCAGCCCGGCAGCCATCGTGTAGCGGGTGGTGTCGTTGCCGGCGCTGACCATCAGCACGAAGAAGTTCTTGAACTCGAGATCAGTGATGGCCTCGCCGTCGATGGTGGGCTCGAGCAGTTTGGTGATCACGTCGTGCGCCGGGCAGGCGCGGCGCTGTTCGGCCTGCGCCTCGGCGTAGCGGTACAGGTCGAGCGCCGCCGGCGACCGGAACGGGATGTGCTTGAACTCGTCGGTGTCGGTGAGGCCCACCGGGTGCTCGGTCATCTCCGGGTCGAAGTTGCCCAGCAGCGCGTCGCCACGCTCGACCAGCCAGTCGCCGTCGCTGTCGGGCACGCCCAGCAGGCGACCGAGCATGCGCATCGGCAACTGCTTGGCCACCCGGTCGACGAACTCGAACCGGTCGCCCTGCTCGCGGGCCTCGAGCACCACGCTGCGGGCCAGCCCACGGATGGCCTCTTCGTAGCTATACACCTCACGGCGACTGAAGGGCTTGCTCACCAGACGCCGGTAGCGGGTGTGTTCGGGCGGGTCGTACTCGAGCATGTTGCGGCGCAGTTCGAAGTCGTCGCCTTCGATCTCTTCCAGGGTAATGCCCTGGGCGCTGCTGAACAGCTCGACGTGCTGGCTCACGTACAGCAGGTCGGTGTAGCGGGTGACGGCCCAAAACCCTTTGCCACCGTCGTGTTCGGGCCACCAGCTGACGGGCTGGGTGTCGCGCAGCCGCTTGAACGTGGCGTGCGGGAAGCCGTTCAGGTACGAGTCGGGGTCGACGATGTCGAGATCGTCGGGGCCGAACACCACGTTGCCGTCGCGGTCGAGGTCGGGGCCGCTGCTCATGCCTGCTGCTCCAACGTGGTGCCACCGGCGAACGTGGTGCCCACCTGGCGGAAGTAGCCGCCGATGACCTCGCGCACCTCCAACCGGTGCAGTTCCTCCACCGGGCTGTGGTGCAGGTCGATCTCGCCGTCGCCGCTCCAGGCCTGGCCCAGATCGACGTCGCGGCCGCTCATCGTGACCAATTCGTGATAGCTGTCGGTGCCGTCGCCCTCGATGCGCGGCATGAACCGCGAGTGAACCATCGGGTGCCCGTTCACGAAGCCGTTGGTGGCGCTCTGGTCGCGCAGGGTGACGCGCAGGTCGAGGATGCGCCGGTCGTGGTACGCAACGGTGGCGGCGAAGCGCCCGCCCGGAGCGATGCGTGGGCCGGCCTTGCCGACGGTGACGGGCCGGGTCTGCCAGATGCTGCCCAACTTCTTCGGGTAGCCCTGGAAGTGGCCGCGCACGAGGGCGAAGTCCTTGTCGACCCAGATGTAGACGCACCGGCTGTACACCGTGCCGCGATACATGCAGCGCACCACGACGAACGCCTCTTTGTACTGGGCGCGGATGGGGTCGTCGAGTTCGGCGAAGTCGTCGCCGCAGCTCTGCCAGTCGGCCGAGATGACCGCGACGGCGCCGGGGTCCATGTCGTCGGGCACCAGGGTGAGCGGCTCGGGCAGCAGCTCGGCCACACGGGCCGGATCGGTGCGGTACTCGACGGTGACGAGGTCGCCGCTGTAGTGCCACGGCATGTGCGGCAAGATGGAGGCGCCGCCCAGGGCTGTGCGAGGGAAGGTGAACCCGTTCTGTGCGGTCATGGTGGCCACTATAGTTTGGCCCCGAAACACTTTTGGACGGGAAGGGAACCCAGCGCCATGGCCGACATCCGCCGCATCCTGCTCGACGGCTACGCCACCGTGATGGTGCGCGAGGGCGACCTGCTCGTCGCCCGCGACGGCCGCACCGTGGCCGCCGACCAAGCCGTGCACCTGCCCCCGGTGGAGCCGACGAAGATCATTTGCTGCCACCTCAACCACGTCAGCCGGGTGCAGGAGTTCGGCGTGTCGCTGCCGCCCGCCCCCACCTACTTCCACAAACCGGTCAGCGCGCTGAACGCGCACGGCGCCGCGGTGGTGCGGCCCAGCAACTGCAAGTGGCTGAACTTCGAGGGTGAGGTGGCCATCGTCATCGGCCGCGCCTGCCGCAACGTCAGCCACGCCGAAGCGGGCGACTACATCGCCGGCTACACGGTGGCCAACGACTACGGCCTGCACGACTTCCGCGACACCGACAGCGGCTCGATGCTGCGGGTGAAGGGTGCCGACACGCTGTGCCCGCTGGGCCCCGGCCTCGTCACCGATTGGGATTTCCGTGGCAAGCGCATCCGCACGCTGGTGAACGGCGTGGTGAAACAAGACGGCAGCACCGACGAGATGGCGTGGGACATGCACTACCTCGTCGCCGACATCGCCCGGCTCATCACCCTGGTGCCCGGCGACGTCATCTTGTCGGGCACCCCCGCCATCAGCCGCAGCGTGCAGCCCGGCGATGTGGTGACGGTGGAGGTGGAAGGCCTCGGGGCGCTCACCAACACCATCGTCGAGGGCCCGGTGCCGGTGAGCGACGAGATTGGCGCCCAGCCCACCGAGACCGAAGAGGTGCTCAGCACGGCCATGGGCGGCGACTGGCCGCTGCGCGGGCAGCGTCGACCGCGGGCCACCGAGCGCGAGGAACTGCCCTTCCCGCGGGTGCGGCCGAAGCTGCCCGAGGGCATGCAGTGAGCCCGTTCCAAGGAGGCAACCGCACCGACGTGGGCGGTGTGCCGGTGAGCACCGACCATTACATCGGCGGCCGCCGGGTGGCCAGTGCCGCCACGTTCGACGACCGCTCGCCGCTCGACTGGTCGGTGACGTTGGCCGACGTGTCGCGCGGCGACGCCGCGGTGGCCGAGCAAGCGGTGAGCGCCGCGGTCGAGGCGTTCCCCGAGTGGGCGGCCATGGGTGTGCACGGCCGTGGTGAGGTGATGCGCCGTGTTGCCGATCTCATCGACGAGCATGTGCCGTCGCTGGCCACCGTCGAGTGCCTCGACATGGCGATGCTGGAGGAGAGCCTGCGCCTGCGTGTGCTGTCGCGCGGGGCCCGCAACTTCCGCGCCTACGCCGACCTGGCCGAGCAGTACACCGAACGGGTGTGGTCGTCGAACGGCACGGCCAACCGAGTGATGCGCATGCCGGCCGGGCCCACCGTGGTGATCACCCCGTGGAACGCCCCGTTCATGCTGAGCACGTGGAAGTGCGCGCCGGCGCTGGCGGCGGGCAACACCGTGGTCCTGAAGCCCGCCGAGTGGAGCCCGCTCAGCTGCAGCCTGCTGGCCGACCTGTGCCACGCCGCGGGAATGCCGCCCGGCGTTTTCAACGTGGTGCAGGGCATCGGCGAGGAGGTGGGCGCGGCGCTGGTGGCCGACCCCCGCCTGAAGCGCATCAGCTTCACCGGTTCGCCCGAGACGGCCCGCCACATCGGCCGGGCAGCGGCCGGCAACATCGTGCCCTTCACCGCCGAGTTGGGCGGCAAAGGGCCGTTCATCGTGTTCGCCGACGCCGACCTCGAGGCCGCGGCGAAGAAGGCCGCCGGACAGTTCGACGATTCGGGCCAGGTGTGCCTGGCCGGTACCCGGTTGCTGGTCGAGGTGTCGGCGCGCGACGAGTTCCTGCGGCTGTTCCACCACTTCGCCGACCAGCACGTGCTGGGCGATTCACGCGACCCCTCCACCACGATCAGCCCGATGATCCACCCCGAGCATGCCGCACGGGTGGCCGGGTTCGTCGAGCGGGCACGCACCAACGGCGACACCGTGCTGCGCGGCGGCGCTCGCTCGCCGCTCGGTGGCGACGACGGCCTGTGGTACGAGCCCACGCTCGTCGAACCACGCAGCAACGACAGCGAGGTCGTACAGCACGAGGTGTTCGGGCCGGTGCTCACGTTCCAGACGTTCGCCGACGAGGCCGAGGCCGTGCGCCTGGCAAACAGCACCGCCTACGGACTGTCGGCCATCGTGTACACCTCGTCGCAGGAACGGGCCGAGCGGATGGGCCGGGCCGTGCGAGCAGGCACCATCTGGACCAACTGCTTCCTGGTGCGCGACCTCACCGCGCCGTTCGGCGGGTGCGGCATCAGCGGTATCGGCCGCGAAGGCGGCGATTACGCGCTCGACTTCTACAGCGACCTGAAGATGTTCCAGGTGCTCGACGGCACGACACACTGAACCACGGGGCACTGAACCCGGGGCACCGAACCGGCGGCTGGGCCTGCCGACTCAGTACCTGCCGACTCAGTACCTGCCGACTCAGTAGAGGTGGAGGTAGTTCTCCATCTCCCAGTCGGTCAGCACACCGCCGGCGTCGTCGGTCCACTCGTTGCCGGCGCCGAGGAAGCGCTGCAGGTCGTAACGACGCAGTTCCAGATACGTCCGGCTGAGGTCGGCACCCATGGCCTCCTGCAGCACCGTGTCGGCCTCGTACGCGGCGATGGCCTCAGCCAGCGAGTGCGGCGTGTGGCGGTCGGTGTTGGGTTCGCTGTCGGAGTCGCCGATCTGCGGGTCGCCGCAGTCGAGCCCCTCCGACACACCCACCAGCGCCATGTTCAGCATGGCCGCGGCAGCCAGGTAGGGATTGGCCGAGCCGCACGGCATGCGGTTTTCGATGCGGGTGGCCGCGCCTCGCTCGCCGGGGATGCGGTAGGTGGAGAAGCGGTTGTCGAGGCCCCAGTTGGCCCAGTAGCCGGCGATGATGCCAGGGATGAGGCGGCGGTAGCTGTTCACCGTGGGGGCCGACATCAGGGCGAGGCCCTCGTGGTGACGCAGGAGGCCGCCGATGCTCTGGCGGCACAGCTGCGAGATGCCGTGTTCGGCGTGCACGTCGTCGAACGCGTTCGGTCCACCGTCGAGGGGCGACACCGAGAAGTTGATGTGCAGGCCACTGCCCACCAACACCGGGCTGGGGCGACCCATATAGGTGACCACGTAGCCCTTCTCGGCGGCGAGCTCGCGGGTCATCTCCTTGCATATGAATGCTCGGTCGGCGGCATCGAGCGCCGGGCCGTACTTCATGTTCAGCTCCATCTGGCCGGGGCTGAACTCGCCCATCATCCCCTCGAGATCGAGTTCGCAGTGCTCGGCCGCGTCGAAGAAGTCGAACATCAGCCCCGAGGTGTCGCCACCACGGCCCACTCCGTACACGCGGTGCGACGGGATGTGCAGCGGCACGTAGCCACCCGGCGCCGAGGCGTCGGGCTGCATCACGTAGAACTCCATCTCGAAGCCGAGCATCGGCTCGTAGCCGAGGGCCCGCCACGCCTCGACGGCGTTGGCGAGCGCAGTGCGCGGCGCCAACGCCAACGGGGCGTGCTGGTACTCGAGGTCGGCGATGACGACATCGGTGCCGGTCTCCCAACCGGGCCGCCGCGTTTCGAGCCGCGGCACGGTGGACATGTCGGGGAACCCGACATCGGCCGCGTACCCCTCCACCATCTGGATCTCACCATCGATGCCCATCGTGAGCGTGGTCACCGCGTGGTGACCATGCTCGTTCAGGCGCCGCTCAGGCACATACCGACCGTGCGACAACCCATTGAGGTCGCACCACATCACTCGAACTCGACGTTCCCCCATGACCGGAAAATGTAGCACCGCTGAGAGATCGTTCGCTCCCTAAGGAGTTGTTCAGGTCACTCGTGTTCGATCGCGTGCTGGGCCACCCGGTCGACGGCGTCCTTCTTCGACACTGCGGCCCAGATGGCGATGATCACCACGAGCACGATGCCGAACGTACGGCCCCACTCGTAGGCGGGCGCCGGCTTGGTGCCCTCGATGAACTGGGCCGAGATGCCCAGCACGCACACGGCGAGTCCGATCACCACGGCCACGATGTCGATCGGGCTCTTCAGCGCGAACGTACGCGCCGCTCCGAGGCAGACGAGCAGGTAGACGAAGCAGATCAGCATGCCGCCCACCACCGTGGTGCCCAAGAATCCGTTGAACACGTCGTAGTTGAAGAACGCATCGGGGCCAGTCGGGTCGAGCAGGTCGGCGCCGTACTTGATGAGCGCCCACAGGGTGAGCACGACGGTGATCACGAACACGGTCAGGCTGCCGGCAACGGGGAGTTGCTTGGCGTTGGTCTTGGCCAGCGCCTTCGGCAGCACTCCGTCGCGAGCGAGCGAGAACACACCACGAGCCGCAGCGAGCTGGAAGCCGATGCCAACTGCGATCACGTCGAGCAGCACGGCCAGTTCGATCCAGATCGCCACCCAGCGGCCCAGGTACTCCTCGGCCATCGGGGCGAAGTCGGGGGCAGCCTCGGTGGCACCGACCGCCAGCGTGTACTGGGTGATCACATAGAAGACACCGACGATGAGCACGGTCGACAGCACCGCGCGCGGGATGCTGCGCTTGGGGTCCTTGGTCTCTTCGCCCAGGGCCGCCGACAGCTCGAAGCCGACGAACATGAGGATGGCGAACAAGATGCCCTTGAACACCGAGCCACCCTCGGCCACGTTGCCCGGGTTGAACGACGACAGCGAGTTGCCGCTGGGGCCGCCATCGATGATGACGGCGATGAACAGCAGCAGGAACGGCAGCACCGACAGCACGATGAGGCTCAACTGCACCTTCATCGATGCCTGCACGCCGAACACGTTCAGGCCGAAGATCAGTGCGGCGATGATGAACGACCACACCCACCACGGCAGGTCGAGGCCGATGTGGTCGTTGAAGAAGCTGTGCGCCAGCAGACCGCCGACGATGGCGATACCGGGCCCGGCGAGCGCTGTGGCCGCGCTGTGGTAGACGCCAGCGGCGAACACCGCGGCGCGCTTGCCCAGCGAGCGGGCCACGAACTCGTACACGGTGCCCGTACCGCTGTAGCGCTTGGCGAACTCGCTGACGATGCGGCCGAGCGCCAGCATGCCGATGGTGGTGACGACGATGACGAAACTGCCCACCCCGCCGCTGAGGCCGGCGAGGATGCCGCCGAGCAGAGCGCCGGAGAACACCGGGCCGACTGCCAGCGACTGGGCGACGCAGTCGAGTGTGGAGAGTTGGCCGGATGCCAACCGCGGAGCTTCTGTAGACATGGTGCTGACCCCCGTGCAGCTTGTGCAGATCCGCCCTACCGGATCGTTAGGGAACAAAGTATCAGACCGCGCGACCCACGCTGTTCAATGATGGCGCGGATCAACCGGCCGCGACGGGGAACCACATCTGGATGTTGCCCGTGCCGGCCGCGTTCTCGTAGTCGCTGAGGGCGATCCCGGACGATCGCCACTGCCGGCCGCCCAGGGCGCTGGCCATCACGACGTAGTGGGCGAAGCGAGCCTCGGGCGAGAACCGACGGAACTCGGGGTACTCGGCCAGCACCGTGGCGTGGTCGCCACGGGCGAGCAGCGCCATCACCCGTTCGTCGGCCGCGCGGTGCTCGGCGCTGACGATGTGCGCCGGGTCGCTCGGCTCGTGCTGGCGCAGTTGGCGCAACGGCCAGAACTTGTGCGACATCGCGCCGCTGGCCAGCACCACCACACGGCGGTCGGAGCGGCGGATCGCCTCGCCGAGCACCTCACCGAACACCACCATGTCGTCGAACTCGGCGGTCTGGCACACGCTGGCCGACATCCAGGCCTCGTCGCCCTGCAGGAACGGGGTGAGGTAGATGGTGGCGTACTTCACTGGCAGACACGGGTCGGCGCTGGCGTGCACCCAGGTGTCGGCGCGCTCGGCCGCCACGGTCTCGATGAGGTGGGCGAGGTGGGGGTCGCCCGGTAGGTCGTACGGCATCTGCGGGTTGCCGCGGGGCAACTCTTCGCTGGTGAAGCGGCCGCTGCGCCGCTCGCTCGCCGACACCACCCACTCGAACGTGGTGAACCAGTGCGAGTCGATGACGACGATCGTGTCGGGCCGCAGTGGGTCGATGAAGTCGCGCCGCATACGGAACAGGCCGTCGCGCAGGGTGGTGTCGCGGCCGTTGTTGATCTCGAGCCGCACCTCCTCGGGCAGCACGATCGGTGGCACGTGCGACACGAGTGCGGCTCCGACGATTGCTCCCACAGCGCTCACCTCCCAGGTCGTTCGGCCCCGAACAATCTACAGGTCGCCGGGCCTGCCATCGCAGGCAGAAGGGTTCCGCTCAGTTCGCAGCGGGTCGGTACACGGTGAACACCTTGCGCAGTGTCTCGTGCACGGTCCACACCCCCTGCCAGCCGATGGGGAAGATGCAGCTCGAACCCGCAGTGAGTTCGACGGGCTCTTCACCATCGGCCTGCACGGTCATGCGACCCGACAGCACGTAGATCACTTCACCGCGGGTGAGGAACTCCCACCGCGACGAACCAGGCTCGCACTCCCAGGTTCCGGCGGTGACGGTGTCGTTGTCGAGGAACACCTGGGCGCGGGTGGTGATGGGGCCGCTCAACGGTTCGGCCGACGGTTGCCCCAACGGCTTCTCGGCAAGGTCGGCGGCAGGAATTTCGGCGGCACGGAAATGAATGGTCACGGCTTGACGTCCTTTGGTTCATCGATCTGAGCCACGACCCTACGTCGCAGCACCACCCATGGGAAACGCCGACCCCTGACGCGATACAACGGCTCCACTACGGTCGGCTTGCACTACCCGCACAGAGGAACTGAGCCATGCGCGATACCTGGATCACCGACTGGCCCACCAGCCAACGCTTCCCGCACTACACCCGCGCCAACGCAGGCGAGGTCTTGGCCGATCCGGTGAGCCCGCTCGGTTGGACCTTCGGTTGGGATGGCGGCATCGTCGAGGGCTACCGCACCGGCCTCATCCGCTGCGGCGCCTACGAACCGAGCGACTTCGACGCCACCCACCCCGAGAGCGTCGCCATCTTCGGCGGCTACTTCTACATCAACCTCTCGGCCATTCGCATGCAGGGCGCTCGCAACCCAGCCGCCACGGTGGAGATCCTCGACAAGGCGTTCTTCGGCGATCACCCCGATGTGCCCACCTACGTGCCGCACCCCGACGACGACAAGCCGCACCTCACCGCCGGTATCGACGCCCATATGGCGTGGGTGGTGGGCAACAACGGCTGGCCCGAACTACTGGTCGACAAACTCGACGCTGCCGTGCTGCGCGCTGGTCGCCCCGACCTCACCACACTCACCGACGCCGAATTGCTCGCCCGAGCCCGTGCGGTGCAGGCCCGTCTCCCGCACTTGTTCGAACAACATGTCGTGTCTGGTTCGTCGGCCGCTGTGGCACCGGGTCTGCTGGGCGTGGTGGCGGAGGCCGTGGGCGACCCGAGCCTGCCGCTCACGGTGTTGTCGAGCCTGGGTGATGTCGACTCCGCCGACGCCAGCTACGCACTGTGGGACTTGTCTCGCCTCGTGCGCAACAGCCCAACCCTCTCCGCTGCATTCGACGCCGGCCTCGACGGCATCGCCGAACGAGTGGCCGGGTCGCTCGCGTTCATCGAGACGTGGAACGAGTTCCTGTTCGAGTTCGGCTCGCGCGGGCCCGACGAATGGGACATGCGCTCACCCAGCTGGGAGACACACCCTCGCCTCGCCTTCGCGGCCATCGACCGCATCCGGTTCCAAACCGATGAAGAATCGCCGCGACTGCGCAACGCCACCCGCGCCGAGCGCCGCCGCGAGGTGGTCGAGGCAGCCCGCAGGCAACTCGCCGATCAGCCCGATCTGTTGGGTCTGCTCGAATCGGGGCTCAACGCAGGGGCCATGATGACCTACCGCGAGCGCACCAAGTCGACCATCGTGCGCGTGTTGCACGAGGCACGTATGGCCTTTCGCGAACTCGGCCGCCGGCACAGCCACGACGAGTTGGTGTTCATGTTGCTCGATGGCGAACTCGACGCCTACATCGCCGGCCCGCAGGCGTTCACCGACCTACTCACCGAACGCCACGCCGACTGGCGCGAGCTGTTCGATCTCGAGCCGCCGTTCATCATCGCCAATGCCACCGTGCCCCCGCTGTCGGCGTGGGCGCGCAAGGGCCAAGCCGCCGTGACCCCAGTGACCGACGGTGAGGTACTGGTGGGCGTGTCGGGTTCGCCGGGTTCGGTGCGCGGCATCGCCCGGCTCATCTTCGACCCTGCCGACCCGCGCGACCTGCAGCCCGGTGAAATTCTCGTGGCCCCCAACACCGACCCGAGTTGGACGCCACTGTTCATGTCGGCCGGCGGTGTGGTGGTCGACGTCGGTTCGCCCATCAGCCACGCCGTCATCGTGAGCCGCGAACTCGGCCTTCCCTGCGTGGTGTCGGTATCCGACGGTACGCGCCGTATTCCCGACGGGGCGCTCATCGATGTCGATGGAACCAACGGCACCGTCACCATCATTTCGAGAGGAACCCCCCGATGAGCACCGACTACCCGACCCCGGGCCAGCTGTACGACCTGAGCGGCCAGGTGGCCGTGGTCACCGGCGGCGGCCGAGGTATCGGCGAGGGCATCTGCCGCGCACTGGCCAGCGCCGGGGCCAAGGTGGTGGTGGCTGCCCGCCGCGTGAATGAGATCGAGGCCGTTGCCGCGCAGATCCGTGCCGACGGTGGCGAGGCCATCGCCGTGGTCACCGACGTCACCGATGAGGCCGCGGTCGACCGCCTCGCCCAGGCCGCCGTGTCGACCTACGGTTCGCTGTCGATCTGGGTGAACAACGCCGGCGGCTCAGCGGCGCGCATGCCCCTCGGCGAACTGTCGCGCCAACAGTGGGACGACTGCATGCTGCTGAACCTCACCGCTGTGTGGCTCGGCATCAACACCGCCGCCAAGTACATGGCCACCGGGTCGATCGTGAACATCTCATCGGGCGCGGGCACCGGCCCCGTGCCCGGGAGCGGCCACTACGGCGCGGCGAAGGCAGCCGTGAACTCACTCACCATGACTGCCTCTGCCGAACTCGCCCCTCGCATCCGCGTGAACGGCATCATGCCCGGCCTCATCCCCACCGAGATCGTGCGCACCGCGCTCAACATCAACAGCGAGGAAGACCTCGCCGCTGCCGAGGCGAAGTGGAACATCCCCATGGGCCGCCTGGGCACACCGCTCGACATCGGCGCGGCCACGGTGTTCCTGTGCTCGCCCGGTGCGAGTTGGATCACCGGCGAGACGATGCGCGTGGGCGGCGGAGCCAAGCCGCGATGATCGAGACACGCACCACGTTCTGTCGGTTCTGCCACGCCGCCTGCCCGCTCGAGGTGGATGTCGAGATCGGCGAGCACACGCACGACCACGGCCCGCACGAACGCGCTGTGGCAATCCGCGGTATCACCGACGACCCATTGTTCGAGGGGTACACCTGCATCAAGGGCCGCCAGCTCGCCGACCAACACCACGCCCCCGACCGATTGCGCCAACCGCTGAAGCGGCTTGCCGACGGCAGCTTCGAACCCACCACCAGCGCGGCAGCACTCGACGACATCGCCGCGCGCATCGCCGAGATCATCGAGCGGTGCGGACCCCGTGCCGTGGCCAGCTACACCGGCACCGGAGCGTTCCAGAACGCCATCTCCATGCCCGCCGCGCAGGCATTCCATGCCGGTATCGGGTCGCCCTCGTTCTACACGTCGATCACCATCGACCAACCAGCGCACCTCACGTCACGCCTGCGCATGGGCGCCTGGGACGCGGGGTGGCAGAACTTCCGCGACGCCGACGTGCTGTTGGCCATCGGCTACAACCCGCTGGTGTCGTCGTACGCGCCGGCCGGCGGGTTGCAGGGCACCAACCCGTTCGTCATGCTGCGCCGCGCCAAAGCGCGCGGCATGAAGCTCATCGTGGTCGACCCGCGCCGCAGCGAACTGGCGAGCTTCGCCGACATCTGGCTGCCGGTGAAACCGGGTGAAGACCCCACACTGCTCGCGGGGCTCACCAACATCATCATCAGCGAGGGCCTCTACGACGCCGAGTTCTGCGCCGAATGGGTGAACCAACTCGACGCCCTCGGTGCCGCGGTGGCGCCGTTCACTCCCGATGTGGTGGCGGCACGGTGCGAGATCGATGCCGACCAACTGGTGGCTGCCGCTCGCATGTTCGCGGCCGGCCCGAAGGGCACGGCAGGCACCGGCACCGGGCCCAATATGGCGCCGCACAGCACCCTCATGGAGCACCTCACTCTGGCATTGAACGCCATCTGTGGCCGCGTGAACCGCGAAGGCGACACACTCGAAAGCGGTGGCTTCCTGTACCCCGGCGACACCCGCAAGGCGCAGGTGATCGCCCCCAGCGACCCGGCACCCGGCACACCCCATCGGGTGAAGGGTCTGAAGGGCATGCCGGGCGAGATGCTCACCAATGTGTTGCCCGAGGAGATCCTCGAACCGGGTGAGGGGCAGGTGCGTTGCCTCATCGTGTGCGGCGGCAACCCGGCAGTGGCCTTCCCCGACCAGCGCAAGACGTTGGCGGCGTTACAAGACCTCGAACTGCTGGTGGTCATCGACCATCGCATGACCGCCACCGCCGAGTTCGCCCACTACGTGCTGCCGCCACGGCTCGAACTCGAACGTGCCGATGTGCCCACGGTGATGGACCGTCGGTTCGCTGCGCCGTACATCAGCTACACACCGGCGGTGCTGGCCCCAGAAGGCGACCTCACGTCGGAGTGGGAGGTGTTCGCCGGGCTCGCCGCGCGGCTCGGTACGCGTATGCCGTTGCCCGGGGGCGACCTACCGCTCGACGGCAGCGCCACCGACGACATGATGCTCGACTACGCGTTCGCGAAGAGTCGCCTGGCGATGAACGAGATCCGCGCCCAGCGCGGCACCATCCGCGACGACTTGGCCATCACGGTGGTGGGGCCCGACGCCGGCCCTCACGCCCGGTTCGCCGTGGCCAGGCAGTCCGTCGCCTGGAACGTGCCCGCCGCGCACGCCTGGCAGTCGTTGCAGCTGGACTTCTCCACCCCCGTCTGGTACTTGCCGGCCGAGCAGGTGGTGCACGCGTACGCCCCGTTGGCTGTCGTGAAGCCGCCCTCCCGGCATTGGGAGCAGACCCCGTTCTGGACCCCGTTCCTGCAGCCGCTCGACCAGTACCAGCC
>JBAXQV010000029.1:0-21459 GCA_037131575.1 Actinomycetota bacterium | reverse complement strand
ATGTGCAGTCGTTCCACATCACCGCACAGAACCTTCCCGAACACGCGAAGAATCCCATTCACACCGATGCCGGGGCGCAGGCCGCAGGCTTCCCCCGAGCACTGGTGGCCGGGGTCACCACCTACGCCTACCTCACCCATCCGGTGGCGGCGGCGTGGGGTATCGACTGGGTGGCGAGCGGCGGGGGCGAAGTGCGGTTCCGGCGCCCCGTGTTCGACCAATCACTGGTGCGCTGCGAACCCACGGTCGATGGCGATGCCGTGGTGATCGCGGCCATCACCGACGACCCCGATCAACCTCGCGCCACGTTCCGGGCCATCGCCCACAGCGAACCAGTGACGCCGTTGCGCTCCGGCGAACCACTGCCCACCAAGTACGTGTCGCTCGCAGGTGAATGGGGTGGCGACTACGGCGAACG
Source organism: Actinomycetota bacterium (assembly GCA_037131575.1). Classification (GTDB taxonomy): domain Bacteria; phylum Actinomycetota; class Acidimicrobiia; order Acidimicrobiales; family Ilumatobacteraceae; genus VFMC01. The sequence continues at coordinate 21,041 of JBAXQV010000029.1, read as the reverse complement.
GGCGGGCGACACCTGGCCGTTCTACGCCGAACGCGGCATCGTGCACCCGGCTGTGTGGCCTGCCTTGGCCAACAACATGATGCACACCGAGGTGGCGCGCGGGAGTTGGATCCACACCCGCAGCATCATCCGCCACCACGCCACCGCACCTCACGGTGCCGCTGCTGAGGTCCGCGCCGCTGTGGTGCGCCGATTCCAGGCACATGGTGAACGAGCGGTGCTCGACGTGCACATCGTGGTCGATGGTGTGGTGGTGGCATCGCTCGAACACGAGGCCATCGTGGCGCTGCCCTGAGGCACTACTCGCTGCGGAACGCAAGCCCTTCGAACTCGCCCGAGGTACGCCACGCGGCGATGTAGTGGAAGTAGGCCACCGCGCCATCGGGGTACCCGCTGCCGTTCAAGCGCTCGCGCCGGCCCACCGGGCCACCCTCGTTGTTGTAGTAGCCGGGGGTGCATTCGGAGTTGCCCATGAACCCGCGGGTGTTGCCTTCGAGCAGGTCGACCCATGCCTGTTCGGCATCGGCCGTCACGTCCACCTGGGCAGCACCAATCTCTTCGGCATGGCCGATGACCGCCGCCATGGTTCGGCCGGTCTCCGAGTAGTTCTGGGTGACGTTGGAGATGAGGTTGGCGGCCTGGTTGGGCGCCACGATGAACAGGTTGGGGAAGCCGTGCACATGCAGGCCGTGCTTGGTGCGCATGCCCTCGGCCCAGTAGTCGCTGAGCGACACACCGTCGCGCCCGATGGTTTCGTAACCGGCCCGCCGGGCGTAGGTGGTGCCCACCTCGAACCCCGACGCAAAGATGATGCAGTCGAGTTCGTAGTGCACGCCGTTCACCCACACGCCCGTTTCATCGATCCTTTCGACACCCTTGCCGTCGGTGTCGATGAGATGCGCGCCGGGTTCGTTGTAGGCCTGCAGATACTCGTCGTGGAAACAGGGCCGCTTGCACAGTTGGCGATACCACGGCTTCAACCCCTCGGCGGCGGCCGGGTCGTTCACGACGGCATCCACCCGAGCGCGGATCTCGGTCATCTTCTCGTCGTCGGAATCTTCGTAGGCGCGCAGCATGGCCTCGGGCCCAGGCACACCCTGAGTCATGAGGGTGACCACGCGGTCGCGAATACGCTTGGAGATGTCGGTCCAGCCGTCCATCACGAGGTCTTCATCGGCGAACCCGCCCGTTTGCAGGGTGGCGAAGTTCATCAGCCACTTGTCTTGCCAACCTGGTTCCAGCGTGGAGAACCACTCGGGGTCGATGGCGTGGTTGTTGCGGATGTCGATCGACGATGGGGTGCGCTGGAATACGAACAGTTCTTTGGCGGCGCGGGCCAGATGCGGGATGCACTGCACCGCAGTGGCACCGGTGCCGATGATGCCCACGCGTTTGTCGCCGAGTTTGTGCAACAGTGCGCCCGACGGGTCGCCACCGGTGTAGTCGTAATCCCAGCGGCTGGTATGGAAGCAGTGCCCGCCAAAAGTGTCGATGCCCTCGATGCCGGGCAGTTTGGGTCGGTGCAACGGGCCGGTGCCCATGGCCACGTACTTGGCGCGCATCCGGTCGCCACGGTCGGTGTGGATGATCCAGCGCGAGGCATCGTCATCCCATTCGAGGCGCGTGATGGCGGTTGAGAACACGGCGTTGTCGTAGAGGCCGAACGTGGTGGCGATGCGCTTGGCCTGAGCGTGGATCTCGGGGGCATGCACGTACTTCTCGCTCGGCATGTGCCCGGTTTCCTCGAGCAGTGGCAGGTACACCATGGCTGCGGTATCGCACATCGCGCCCGGGTAACGGTTCCAGTACCACACACCGCCCACATCACCGCCGCCCTCGATGATGCGGATGTCGGAGATGCCGGCCTGCTTCATGCGGGCACTGCACACCAGGCCCGCGAACCCACCACCGATGAATGCAACAGTCACGTCGTCGGTGAGCGGCTCGCGCTCAGCACGCGGCGTATACGGATCGTCGAGGAAGTGGGCGAAGCGACCGGTTGGCTCGATGTACTGAGCATTGCCATCGGGCCGCAGGCGCTTATCGCGTTCGGCCCGATACTTGGCTCGCAGCGCTCCGCTATCGATTACGTCGGTCATCTCGCCCCCATTACCTCCACCGGACGCTTCGACTTTCGCAGGTCGCCGCACGGCGGCGCAATCCGGCGGGACTGTCACTGCGCCGGATAGGCCGATTCCTGTGCGCGCACTGGTGCGAACACCCACCTCGCAGAACAGGCAATGAGCACCAGCCCGCACCCTGCGAGCACGAACGGGGCGCGAATGCCGAACGCCTTGGCCATCACTCCGCCGAACGCTGCAGCGATGGGCACGATGCCCCACGAGATGGTGCGAAAGGCCGCATTCATGCGCCCCAACAAACGTGGTGGTGTCACCTGCTGGCGCATCGTGGTGTTCAGGATCATCCACAACCCGTTGCCAACACCCATCACCACGAAACATCCCACCGCCACCACCCCCGACGACGTGAGCGCCAAGCCCACCATGGTGAGCGCCCACAGCCACAACGCGACGCCGAGCCCACCGGCAACACCGAACCGTCGATTCACCACACCGAGCACGGCGCGGCTCAGCACCACACCCACCGCCGTGGCGAGCAAGGTGCCCGTGAACACCACGGTGCCACTGTGCAGCCGTTGCTGCGTGTACAGCACCAGCACGGCATAGGCCGAGAAATAGAAGAGGTTCACCGCCGCGAGCACGGTGGCGAGGCACCGCAACACCGGATGTGCCCACACGAAACTCAGTCCCTCGCGGATGTCGTCGCGCAGTCGTGTCGTGGGCGGTTCGACCTGGTGTACATCGGGAATCGACGAGATGAGCGCAGCCGACGCGACAAAGGTGACCGCGTCGACGACGAACGGCAACGATGTTGCCGCGCTGAACAACAGCGAACCCGCCGGCGGGCCCACGAACTGCCCGGCGGCGATCTGCGCACTGGCGAACCGCGCATTACCTTCGAGTAAGTCGTCGGGTTCCACCAGCGCGGGCAAGATCGCCTGGCCAGCGTTCACATGGAGCGTCTCGAACGCGCTGAGCCCGAACGCACACACGTACAGCATCCACACATTCACCACATCGGCGACGATGGTGATGCCCAACGCGGCCACGATGACGAAGCGCACCAGGTCGGCCCCCACCATGAGCCGTCGGCGATCCATCCGGTCGGCGATCGCTCCGGTCACCATCGACAACACAAGCCACGGCAAACGCGTGGCGATGGTGATACCGGCAATGAGCACCGGGTCGCGGGTCAACGTGGCCGCGAGAAGCGGGAATGCCGTCACGAACATGCCATCGCCACTGCTCGAGATCACGACAGCGAACCAGAGCTGCCGGAACGGGCGGCCCAGCGATCGGTGAGCGGGCCGAGCACCCCGACGCTGTGTTCGGTCGGTGTGGTCTTTCACCGGTGCGACGGTGCGAGGGCTTCTAGCAACTCCCAGGACCCAGCGGCGCGTGACGTGGGCAGGGTTCCCAGCACGATCGACGTGGCCCCTGCGTCGACATGCGCGCGCATCTTCGCCTGCAGGGTGGGTGGATCGCCCCACGCCACATAGGTGTCGACCAGTCGATCGCTGCCCGTGCCCGCCCAATCGTCGGCGGTGAACCCCTGCGCCGCCCACTGCCGCTGATATGCGGGAAGGGGCAGGTACATGGCCACGGCACGACGGCCGGCCGCCCGCGCAACCTCAGGGTCGGCGCTCAAGCAGCTCGGCAGCACCACGTTGAGCACCTTGTGCGGGCCGAGCACCCGGCGCGCATCGGCCGTGTGCTCGGGCACCTGCATGTAGGTGTTCGCGCCATCGGCTACAGCCGCTGCTGCAGCCATCATCTTCGGCCCGTGCGCTGCTACGTAGATCGGCACCGGCGTCTCGGTGTCGCGGATCTGCAACGGTGTGGGTCCACGCATGGCGGTGACATATTCGGTGATGGCCACCACCGGGTTGCGCCACTCGAGCCCTCGCGCCTGGGCAGCGATGGGGTGTGACACACCGAGCCCCTGGATGAACCGGCCCCCGGAGAGTTCGGCCAGTGTGCGTGCTGCCTGCACACTGGCGATGGCATCGCGGCCGTAGATGTGCGCCACACCGGTAGCCACCTTGACGCGTTCGGTATTGGCGAGCAAGTACCCGGCGGTCACGTAGATCTCACGCCCGAACATGTCGGGGATCCACACCGAGGGGTAACCCAGGGCCTCGATGCGACGCACGTGGGCAAGCAGGTCGGCAGGGCTCATCGCGTCGGCCGGAACCATCACGCCCGAAATGGGAATGGGTGCATCACTGGGCATTGCGATCTCCGTTGTTCCCGTCATGAACGGGTGAATCGCGGGGTGCGACGCTCGTTCATGGCCTTTGCTCCCTCGGCGAAATCGGCCGTGCGGCGCAAGCGTAATTGTTCAGCCATCTCGTGATCGGTGGCGGCTGCCACCTGTGCGGCGAGATCGCCGCGCAACGTGGCCCGAATCGACTCGACCGCAAGCGGTGCCGAAGCGGCGATGTCGGCGGCGAACGCGAAGGATGCATCGCGCACCTCGGCTAGCGGAACCAGACGGTCGGCCAGCCCCATGGCCTTCGCTTCGTCACCGTCGACGCGGCGGCCGGTGTACAGCAACTCGGCGGCGCGCTGGTGGCCCACCAACCGCGGCAAGGTGACCGACAGACCGAAGCCCTGGTGGAAGCCGAGCCTGGCGAAGTTGGCGCTGAGCCGGGCTTCGGGGGCCACTACACGGAAATCGGCGGCCAGCGCCAAGCCGAGGCCACCGCCAATGGCAGCGCCCTGCACGGCGGCCACGATGGGTTTGCGCGTGCGGAACAATCGCCCGGCAGCGGCGTACAAATCGGCGGTCGAGTCGGTGCCCGAACTCGAGAAGTCGGCGCCAGCGCAGAAGTGCTTTCCGTCGGCACACAGCACGATGGCCCGGCACTCATCGTCGCTGTCGAGCGCCTCGAACGCATCGGCGACGGCGGTGATCATGGCCACCGAGAAGAAGTTGTTCGGCGGGCGGCGCAATTCCACTACGGCCACATGCGCGGTCACCGGAGCCGTGGAGACGATGCCATCGTCGGCCTGCGGTGGAACGGAGTCAGACGGTGGCACGGCGGAATGAGGTCAGAACCCGAGGTTGCGATCGAAGAGGTCGAACAACACATCCCAGTGGCGCTGCTCGCCCACCGCGTCGTAGGCAGGGCGATCGTTGAAGGCGAACCCGTGATGCATGCCCCAATAACGCTCGAGCCGTCCACGCACACCCGATTCGGTCATCGCCGCTTCGAAGCGATCGACCATGTCGAGCGGCACGTAGTCGTCGAACTCGGCACAGGCCACATACAGCTCACCGCGAACATCGCCGAGCCGATGGTGCACAGAGTCGGGAGAGTCGGTGTGCAGGCGAACCCCGTAGAAACTGGCTGCGGCTTTGATGCGATCAGAGTGGTCGGCGGCCGCCCAGATGGCGAACGGCCCACTCATGCAGTACCCCACGCAACCGGCAACGGTGGCCAGCGCGGCCGGATCGACATCGGCGTAGGCGAACAACGCACTCACATCGCGCGACACCATGCGGTTCCCCAAGGCACCCATCAGCTCCCTCATACGAGCGAACGATTCGCGGCTCGAGAAATCGAGTTCGAACTCCGGTGTGGTGCGGTAGTACAGGTTGGGCAACATCACGTAGTAGCCACGCTCGGCGATGGTGCGCGCCATGGCATGCAACAGCGGCCGCTTCCCGGGCGCATCCATGAGGAACAAGACCACGGGCCAGGGGCCATCACCCGCCGGCCGCACCACGTAGGTGCCCATCTCGCCCTCACTCGTGGCGATGTCGGTCTCTCGTTCGAAAAGTTCGAGGTTGTCACTCACAGTGGTCACCGTAGCCGCTGGTGAGAAGCCCTTTTTCCACGCGTCGTCGCACCCGCTGCCGGGCGAGTACGTTGCGCGAGATGACGATGATTGCGGGGATTCAGCTGCCACAGGCCGGGCCGGCCGCCATCGAAGCCACCGCCGACTTGATGCGCCGCGCCGGGGTCATCGAATGACCGAACGAGGCGAAGCGACACAACAGCAGGTGCGCGCCGATGTGCGGGCATGGATCGGCGCGAATTGGAACCCCGATGCAAGCCTGGCCGAGTGGCGTGAGCGACTCGTCGCCTCGGGCTGGGCAGTGCCCTCGTGGGCGCCGCGCTGGTACGGGCGCGGCCTGCCGGCGTGGGCCGACCAAGTGGTGGCCGACGAACTTCGCGCCGCCGGCGCAGTGGGCAACCCGCTGGGTTCGGGCATGTCGCTGGCCGCCCCCACGCTGCTCGAGCACGGGTCCGACGAACTGAACGAACTGCTGTTGCGGCGAACGCTCACGGGCGAATTCACCTGGTGCCAGTTGTTCAGCGAACCCGGTGCCGGCTCCGACCTGGCGGGCCTCAGCACCACCGCGGTGCTCGACGGCGACGAGTGGATCGTGAACGGGCAGAAGGTGTGGAACACCAGCGCCCACCATGCCGATCTCGCCATCATCGTGGCGCGCACCTCGTGGGATGTTCCCAAGCACCAGGGCATCTCCTACTTCGTACTGCCCATGCATCAGCAGGGTGTGGAGGTGCGCCCCATCGTGCAGATGAATCGCCATGCGTCGTTCAACGAGGTGTTCCTCACCGATGCCCGCATTCCGGCCAGCCATCTCGTCGGCTCGCTCGGCGATGGTTGGCGTATTGCGCGCACCACCCTGGCGCACGAGCGCACGTTCGCCACCATGCGCCGGCCTCGCTTCGATGTCGCACCACGCGCCGACGGAACCGCACCACGTGCACTCGTGGAAGCCGATGCCGAAGCCGAAGAACATTTCCGCACCTACGTGTGGTACCCACAGCGGGCCGGGCGCGCCGATCTCGTCGTCGACCAGGCTCACCGCTATGGCAGAGCCGACGACCCAACGGTGCGGCAACGCATCGCCGACCTCTTCGCGTTCTCGCGGGCCAACGAGTGGACTGCTGCCCGTGCACGAGCCGCACGAGCCCTCGGCCGCCCACCGGGGCCCGAAGGGTCGTTGGGCAAGCTCGCCGCATCGGAGGTGGCGCGCCGATCGGCTCGAGTGCACGCTGCCATCGTGGGCGCTGCGGGCATGTTGGTCGACGGCCCGCACCCGAACGACCGCCTGATCGCCGAAGTACTCGTGTCGACCCCTGCCCAGTCGATTGCGGGCGGTACCGACGAGATACAGCGCAACATCGTCGGCGACAACATCCTCGGCTTGCCACGCGAGCCGGCCACCGACACCGACCGCCCCTTCCGCGACGTGGTGCGTCGCATCGGCTGAGCGAGCGCTGCGGCACCACCCTCGCTACGCTCCCCCGCCATGCCGTTCGCGCAACTGTCACGGGTGAAACTGCACTACTACGAGCACGGCCACGGGCCCGAGCGGGTGGTGTTCATCCATGGTTTCGAAGCCTCGGCGCGCATCTGGCAACTCGTCCAAGAAGCCTTACCGGCCGACCGGTACCACACCATCGCCATCGACAACCGCGGCGCCGGCCAGTCGGACGCGCCCAGCGACCCGGCCGACTACGGCGTGCGCATCTTCGCCGCCGACGCCTTCGAACTGATCACCCAGCTGGGCTGGAGCGACTTCACACTCGTGGGCCACTCACTGGGCGGAGCCACCGTGTCGGTGTTCGCCGTGGAGCATCCCGAACTGTTGAAGGGCCTCATGTTGCTGAACCCGTCCGACCCCGATGGGTCGCCGGTTCGCGACGACTTCGACGCCGTGGTCGACGGGTTCCTCGCCCGGCGCCGTGAGCAACTACTCACCGACCCGTACCCCACCGATACCGAGTTCGACCGATTGCTCAGCGCCGATATGAACGCCGCACCCGATGCGCGCCTGCGCGGTTCGTTGCGCTCGATGATGGGCCTCGGCCTCGGCACTGCCGTGGGTGCGCTGCCGATGAAGGTGCTGTTGGCATGCGGTGACGCCGACGACACCATCGCTCTTCCCGCCATGCTCGCCACCTGGGCCAAGCTCCCGGCTGGAAGTGGCCTGCACGTGTGGCACGGTGTGGGGCACGCGCCCAACATCGAGAACCCCACGCGCATGGCGCGGGTGCTGCAACGCTTCATCGAACGCACACCGCCTCGCTGAACAGGACGTTCAGCCGTAGCGACACAGGGCGGCCACGGCGACACTGAACGCATCACTGCATGAAGGGATACTCATGAAGCGACGCTGCGCACTTGTAGTACTTCTGGCGCTGCTCACCACGGGTTGCCTCACTCGCAGCGCCAACCCGGCATCCACCCCACCAACGTGCGCACCATCAAAGAGCTGTACCTCATCGACAACTGGGAAGGCGTGGCCACCTGGGCGGTGGGCCTCGACCGGCAGCGCAACTTCACGGTGAGCACCCTCACCAACCCCGACCGTTTGGTCATCGACCTCGCGCTGTAGCCCGCTCGCGCACGAGCGTGAGGAACTCGGCCGAATGCTCGAGCGTCTCGCGCAAACCCGCATACATCGACTCGCGCCGTGGTGCGGCGAGGTTCATACTGGCGCTGTCGAAGCCGAGGTCGAGCACGGCATCGGCGAGTTCGGCGCATTCGTCGGGGGTTCCCGCCACGGCGAACCGACGCACCAGGTCGTCGTCGATGAGCACATCGAGTTCGGGGTCGTCGACACGGTCGTGGTCGAAGTACCAACCGGTCGAACGAGCCAACGCTGCCTCCACTCGCGCCAGCCACGCACCTCCTTCGCGCTCCACCAGGTCGACTGGGCGGATGAGCATCGCGTAGTGCCCCACGTAACGCTTCAGGCTGTTGCGAGCCAATTGACCGTCGGGCGAGATGCACAGGGTGAGCCGTGGGGCCACCTCGATAGTTGCAGGGTCGCGCCCCACACGTGCTGCGCCTTCAGCGAGCCAGCCGCGGTACTGCGCCGCCACGGTGGCGTCGATGAGTCGACCACCCACCAGGGCCACATCGGCCAGTTCACCGGCCAGGCGCATCACCTGCGCGCTGCGGCTGCCGATCGATACCGGCACCGGAGCCACCGGCCCCACCATGCGCGCCGCATCGATGGTGATGGTGCTGCCCTGCAGCGACACCGTCTCGCCGCGCAGTAGTGCGGTGATGGCGGTGATGGCCTCACGAAGGGCCGCTACGGGGCGTGGATAGTTCATGCCCAGTTGTTCGAGTCCGGCACCCACACCGATACCGAGGAACGCGCGGCCCTGGGAGATGTCGTTCACCGTGGCCATCACTCCGGCAAGCACCGCCGGGTGACGCGAATAGGGGTTGGTCACCATGGGGCCGATGGCGATGGTGCTCGTGTTGTTGGCCACTAGCGCCATCAGCGCCGCCACATCGGGCCAGAACACCACGTCGGAGATACCGAGGCGGTCGAAACCAGCCTGTTCGGCGATGCGGGCCAAGTCGACCACTTCGCGGGCCGACATACCCGGGGTGATCTCTGCTTCGAAGGTGATGCTCACACCGACCAGTGTGGTCGGGTTCAGCGCACTTGTACGAACGGACGAGCAGGTTCGAGGTGTGACATCGCCATGGCAGCAGCCCGTCGTCGGGTGCGCCAGTAGGTGTCTTCCATCAGGATGTGATCGAACTCACCATTGCGGCCCACGCTGGAGAGGCCGGCGATACCGGTGCCGTTGGCGGCGAGGTCGGCACGGTCGGCTTCGTAGTCGAGGGCGAACACCGGGTAGCCCAACGGCTGGCGCAACACCGTGGCCCCGAAGGTGCGTTGGCGCACATCGGCGATGATGCTCTCGAGGCCCGCCAGGCTGCGTTCCACCAGCACGTCGTCGCTCAGCGTCCACACGTCGTCGCCGGGCTGCGCGCCGTACTCGCACAGGATCATCGTCTTCCCGGCAGGCGCGATCCACGGCATCGACATCGGCGCTTCGGTGACGCGAAAGAACGGCACATCGCGTGGTGTCCACACGACCACATCGCGCAGCAGGTCGCGGCCGGTGAGTTTCAGGTTCACCAGCACCAACCCGCGGAACCCGAAACGACGGAATCGGTCGAGCGACGATGTGCCCTCCACCAGATCGGGCAGGCGATGGATGGGCAACGTCGAGACCACAGTGGGGGTGTCGATGTCGACCCCGCCGATGCGCACGCCCACCACACGGTTGTCGTCGACGTAGATCTTCTCGGCCGGGCTGCCCACCTGCACCTGGTTGGCGAGGCCATCGGCGATGTGCTGACAGATGGCGGCGACACCGCCCTCGGGGTACACGTGGAACACACCGGTGGCCGATGGCTCTTCCTTGCAGTAGCCGATCATGACCGCGCGTTTGGTGAGACGCTGCGCAGCGCGCAACCACACCGTCTGGCCGATGCCGGTAGGGATCTTGTCGATCACACTTGCCGAGAGGCGATCGGCCGGCAGCCCCGACCACGCTTCCAGCAACGGCAGCGCCACCTCATCGGCCAACGCCGGCCCGTATTCGCTGCGAAATCGCTCGGATGCCACCGCCAGGTCGCGTGTGGGCCCGAGCACCTTCTCGCGCCCGGCCGAGGCCACGTAGCGAGGTACGCCCAACAGCCCCAACGGGTAGCGCGGGTAGCGGTGCTCACCCAGCCACACCACTTCGCCGTAGCGAGGCACGGTGCGATAGCGGCCACCCATGCCGATGGCGGCGAGGAACCGGTTCGTCACAAAGTGGGCGCCCACGTCGTAGCTGAAGCCGTCGACATCGACGTGGGTGGCAGCCATACCGGCGATCCGCGGAGCCGCCTCGTACACCTGCGCATCCACACCGTGGCGTGCCAGTTCGTGTGCGGTGAGGAGCCCGGCGATACCGCCACCCAGCACTACGGCCGGGGCACGTGTCGGTTGACCGCTCGTCATCGTGGCCGCCTCAGGATCACACGCAGCAGCGCACCACGACCCACCAGTGTCATCAGCGCATCGAACGCCGTGAACACCGCAAGTGCTGGCGCCGCCTCGAGTGAGAACTGGCGATACAGCCACGCCGGGGCACCCCAGTCGACGAGCAGGTTGCGCACCGAATAGGTCCAGTTCACGGGGCTCACCGTGGTTGCGAGTTGGTCGACCTCGAGCCCGGCAGCGCCGGCGAGGGCGCGCATCGACTTCTTGTCGAACAGGTTCCAGTGGCGGGGGAAGTGGTAGCCACCCCAGTGCCGCCCCTTGCTGAGGGCGAAGTCGGGAGAGCCGGTGTTGTCGGTGATGAGATACAACCGGCCGCCGGGCTTCAACATGGTGCGAATCGCGGCGAGTACCGCCACTGGGTCGCCCACGTGCTCGATGGTCTGGATGCACAGCACCATGTCGACGCTGCCCGGTTCTATGGGTGCGTCGCTCACCGAGTGCTCGTGCACGGTGAAACCCCGACGTCGGGCGGCCGCCACCGCCCGAGCGTCGGTGTCGACCCCTTGCAACTGCCAGCCGGAAGGGCCGAAGCGGTGCAACAGGTCGAGATGGAAACCGTCGCCACAACCGACGTCGACCACCGTTGCGTTGGCAGGCAGGCCACGGCCGGCGCGTAGTAAGCGGCGCGCTTCGAGCCGGCTGCGCACCGTGTGCACGATGCCGAACTGCTCGGCTTCGAACGCGAACGCGTGGTAGCTGTCGGGATAGATGACGGGGAGATCATCGAGAGAGGGTCGAGGGTCGAGATACACCACACCGCAGTCGGGGCAGCGCACGGCGAGGAACGACTGAGCCGTGGTGTGGTACTCGAAGTCTTCGCCAACACCCACTTGCTGGGCATCGACCCGGCCACAGATGCAGCAGGCAACAGGCTCGAGGGTGATGGTGGCGAGGTTGCTGAACTCGGTCGTCGTCATGGTCAGAACTCGTCACGCATCTTGATCACCTTGGCTGGAATGCCGGCCACCACAGCGAACGGCGGAACGTCGTTCAGCACCACTGCGCCCATACCCACCATTGCGCCGCGCCCGATTGTGAGTGGGTTGTCCGGCGTTCCTTCACGGAACATCGCCCCGGTACCGATGTATGCGTGGTCGTCGATGTGCACGCGACCGTTGCACTTCACCGAAGGGGCGAAGGTGACGAAATCGCCGATCACACAGTCGTGAGCGACGTACGAGTAGATGTTGCCGTGGAAGAAGCGTCCGACCGAAGCGTTGGCCGTGACCATCGTCTGCTCCGACAGAATCGCGCCGTCAGCGATCGACGATGCGTCTCCGATGATCGTGCTCGCCCCACTGAGCGACAGTGGTTCCGCTCCACGGGAAACAGCCACTGCAGCGATTCGTTCTCTGACCACCGAATCGGCAATAGCCACGTTGAAGAGTCGCTTGCCGGGCGTGCTGCAGAACGCCTCGAACGAGATGACCTCGATGCCGTTCACACTGGCGGCGTGCGGGTCTTCCTCCACGAACGACACGCTCACCGACCCACCCGTCGCCTCGAGAGCAGCCGCTGCCCGACGTACGAGAGGAAGGCACTCGCGGCCGAAACCACCCGCACCGACGAGACCGATCGTGGTGTGATCAGCCGATGACGAGCGCACCCGCCACCTCACGCGCTTCTTCGTAGTGCACATAGGTGATGTGCGGGACAAAGCCCATCCGCACCCCCGCCCACGACATGCGCCGCCACAACGTGAAGTCACCGGGATTCCCCATACGGTGGCATGTCGGCGAGTACTGCATGAACCGCAGGTCGCGAGCGAACATCACACTGCCGTGGGCAACACCGCCCTCGCGCAGCGACGGATCGCCGACGACACGCCATTGCCCCGGCGCGGACTCGAGTTGGGCTTGTGAGTACACCATTTCGTACTGCCCGGCCTGGGCAGCACGGAGCAGCACTTCCACATGGTCGTCAGTGAGCTCGTCGTCATCGTCGCAGGGGGCGATCCACGCGCCTCGAGCCAGGGCGATACCCGCATTGCCCGGGTCGGTACCGGCCACCAACCAGCGCTGGCGTGCATCGTCGGGGTACACGCCACGCTCGGCGAGATTCACGAACCGGACACGGGGGTCGTCGACCGCAAGCATCGCTGCTTCGGTCGCGGCGTCGCAACAGTCACCCACCACGAGCACCTCGATGTTGCGGTAGGTCTGCCTCAGCGCCGACGCAACCGAACGCTCCACGGCGAGTTGCCCACGGTTGTAGGTGGAGATGCGAACTGTCACCAACGGCTCGTCATCAGTCCACAGAGAGCGGCTGCGACGCTCGCGCACTTGGGCGAGCCGTTGCCGGTCGACCTGGATGCGGCACAATTCGGCGAGCAATTCCTGCGCTGCCGGGTCGCCCTGGGAGGCTGCGATGTAGAGATGTTCGTCGAGGGCCGGAGGTTCGAGCGGCGCCACGTCGAACCCATTCACCAGGGCCCGGCTCACATGCAGCGGCTCAACCTGCGGGGTGGTGATCGGTGCAAGCGGGGCGAGCCGCTCGATACGCACCTCGAGCATCAACTCAGGTGCGGCGATGGGGTTGGCCACCAGCAGGCGTTGCTGGACGCCTTCGTAGCTCCGCATCGATGCCGGAGTGCTGGCGGGCCACATCTCGATACGCGCTCGTGCAGCCACCCAGTCGTCGCTCACCAAACGCTCACCCGGTGCCAGCACCAGAATGGCGCCCTGTGGCGGCATCAGCAGTGCGGCTGCATCGCCAGCAGAGCCGTCGACGAACACCCATTGCACACCCTCGGGCACAGGCCACGGCTCCGAACCGCGCGGGGCAACGATGCGCACGGGTACACCGAGCGCACGGGCCGACCAAGCCGTGTCGACAGCCGGCCGTGACCCTTCAACGGTGTCCGCGATGACGATGACGATCAGTTCCATGTGAGCTCCTTGCTTCGGCTGAAGCCTTCACAAGCCTCGAGTTGGTCTGCGATGTCGGCCATGTCGCGGCTGGGCAACGTGGCACCTGTGGCTGCCTCGACGATAGAGGCAATTTCGGTTGCGTCGAGGTCGTTGGCCATCGGCCACGCCAACGCGCGGGTACACAATCTGGACGTCACCTCGAGCGAGCCGGCTGAGGTGTAGTTGCGGTAGTGCGGGGTGAGGTGCAACGGCAAGCCGTAGTACCGACGGGTCTCCACACCCATCGCTGCAGCGCGCGCCTCGGCGACATCACGGCGGTCGCTCGAGCTTGCCTGCACGAACAACATCTGCCAGGTGCTGCACTCGTGGTTCTGCTGGAACGTGTAGTCGTGAGCCACCAACGCATCGCGCAGCACCCGGGCGCGAGTGCGCCGGTTCATCAGAGCCTGGTCGTAGAAGTCCCACATCGCCAGGCCCATGGCCGATGCGAGTTCACAGAGCTTGGCGTTGGTGCCCTCCGCAACCACCTCGCGCTGTGCGTCGAAACCGAAGTTCACCTGCTGCGCGAGTCGGTGAGCGATGTTCGGATGACGTGTGGTCACCACACCGCCCTCGCCGATGGCGAATGGCTTGGTGGCGTGGAATGAGAACACCTCCACGTCACCGCCCGCACCGGCCAGTTGGCCGTCATCGGTCGCGGCACCGAACGCGGCCGCCGAGTCGATCACCAGCGGTACACCGGCATCGGCGGTGAAGCGGTGCCACTCGCTGCGCACGGCCGCAGGGGCCGGCGTTCCGAACGTGGAGGTACCGAGCACGGCAGCGACGTCGTCGCCGAAACGGCCGAGCGCTGCAGTGAGTGCATCGGTATCGGGTTGCCACGTCGAAGGATCCACGTCGATGAAGAGCGGTTCGAAGCCCGCAGTCACGATGGCCGACACCGTGGCGACGAAGGTGAAACTCGGGCACACCACGAAGCGCCGATGCTGCGTGCCGAACTCGATGGTGGCGGCGCGCAGGGCGACCACGATGCCCCAGGTGCAGTTGGCCACCAGCGTCGCCGATACCGACAAACGCTCTTCGATGCGGTGCGTCAACTCACGTGCACAGGGCCCATTGTTCGAGTACCAGCGTGCGTCTTCAGCAGCGCGGTAGTACGCGGCCGCGTCCACCAACGACGGCAGTTGCGGGCGTTGCAGCGGAATCATGCATCCCCCCTGTGTCCGATGTAGAGCCGCCCGGTCACCGGCACTGCCGACCGGGTGCATGCGTCGATGCCCCAGTCACTCACCGACACCACATCGCAGCGCAGACCGGCCATACCGATACGTCGTTCCAACTCATCGCCGGTGTACACGCGGATGTGATCGTCTTGCCCGAAGCGACGCAGTCGTTCTGCCGGGTCAATGCAGGTGGGGTCCTCGATCGTTGCGTCGAGATGCAAGCTCACCGGGGCCAACACCACTGCGCGGCCGTTGGGCTTCAGCACTCGTTGGAGTTCACGCAAGGCCTGCACATCGTCGGGAACGTGCTCGAGCACGTGCGAGCAGAACACCCAGTCGAAGCTGTGGTCGGGGTACGGCAACGCTTGGATGTCGATCACATCGTCGACGCCGGTCATTTCGGCGTCGGCGCTGCGGTACGAGCGCACCGCAGGATGGCTGCGCACCGCTTGCGACAGCGCACGAGCAGGGGCGATGTCGAGCACATCGCCACCGAGTTCGTTGCGGGCATACATCCACATCGCCCGGTCGCGATCGGTCGCCGAGCAATGGAGGCATTCGTACTGGTCGAGGTTGAGGAGTTCCCAGGCGTCGATGGGGTGCGCAAAGCCGGCGCTGGCCGGTTCGTGGCGGTACATCTCGGCAAGCGGGGTGAACTGCACCGCTTCGGCGCCGCACACGGGGCAGCCAACGTTGGCCACCTGCTCGGGTGCACGCTCGTACAACGACCGAATGGCGAATGACGACAACGGCACCTCGGCCACACCCTCGCCATGCAAGCGCAGGATGCGCTCGTCGGGCCCACTCGCCGTGGTCACCAACGCCCGCTCGGCGTGGAAGTCGAGTGTGAAGAACTCGGCACGGGCACGCAACGCGCTGGGGGCCACCAGCTCCTCACCTGCGGCGAGCAGCACCACGGGCCCGGTGCCGTATGCGGCGATTGCCTCGCCGAGCGCTTGCTCGTCGAACCAATCGCACGGCACTACCTTCACCTCGTCGGTCGACGGTGCAATCGCCTCAGGAGTTCGTTCGAGCACCACCACGGTGTCGAGCATCGTGCGGGCGGCATACGCCGTGTGCAGCGCAGTTTCGGAGATGCCGTCGGAGAGCACGATGCCGGTGAGTCGGCCGCCACCCAAGGCGTCCATTGCCAAGGCGTGCCGATCGTGCAGTGCATCGCTCATCGGGTGGTTGATGACCTGGGCGCTGTCGGCAACTTGGCGGACGCGGGGCAGGTAGGTCTCCCAGGCGATGGTGGCTTCGGCCGGGGTGACCGCGCCGAGCAGGATGGCTCGCTCGAGGATGGTGCCCCAGTCGGCGGTGAGGTAGTAACCCAGGTCGGACTGGCCCGACAGCGATTCGTCGTGGATACGGAACGAACAGCGCGGCGCCGAGAAATAGATCACATCGCCGAACGACGCAATCGCCACCCACGCAGCCACATCGAAGGCGCGGTCGACGCCATTGAGCATGAACTCGAGCGTGCCCTGGTCGATCGCCGATCGTCGGATCACCGCAGCACAGGGTGAACCCATCGGGTTGCCCTCGGTCTGCACGGTGATGGCCACGAGGTCGCGGCCCGACATCACCACATCGCTCGGACAGATCGGCGAGTTCCACCACTCGTCGGGGCGGCGGTTGCCGGCACCATCGATGAGTTTCATCGACGAGGTGGCCAGCACCGCTTCAGGATGCTCGTCGAGGTGTTCGATCATCTCGGCGAGCGCGCCCGGCTCGAGCAGGTCGTCGTGCTGCAACACCTTCACGTACTCGCCCGAACCGAGGGTGAGGCAGTGCATGAAGTTGCCACGGGCGCCGAGCCGCTCGGGGTTCTGCAGCAGCGTGACGAACGAATAGGGCGCACACGCTCGGCGAATGCGCTCGAGCGAGGCTGCCGACGACCCGTCGTCGACGACGAAACACTCCATGTCATCGACGCCCTGAACAGCGAGGCTCGCAAGGCATTGTTCGAGGTGCTTGCTCTCGTAGGCGGGAATGGAGACGGTGATGCGTGCTGGCACGGAACTGACAGTGCCGACATCCCCCGTTTCGGCAACCAGGAATCACCCGGTCATCCCCCGTTGCCCGAAAAACTGCTTGACAACGCATCCCCCGAGCGCACCATCAGGAGGGTGACAACAGTGCGATGGGAAGGCGACCTCACCGGCCGCCACAGTTTGGCAGTGGTGAACAGGGCGATCGTGAACGGTCTGTCGAAGGCGGGCATCCGCATCGAACTCCCTCCCCAAGCCGCCGGGCCGTACAAGTTGTCGCCCAAGTGGAAGGTACGCGACACCCCGGGCGATGTGGATGTGACCGTGCGGCATGGTTGGCCGCCGAACCTCGACCACGACCATCGGGGCAAGCTGGTGCTGTGGCAGCCGTGGGAATACGGCGCCATCCCGCGCGAGTGGGCGACATTCGTGAACGACGTGGCCGACGAAGCCTGGTGCTACGGCACGACAGTTCAGCGGTTCTACGAAGAGGGCGGCGTCGCCCCCGAGAAGGTGCACACGGTGCCGTTGGGGGTCGACCTCGCCACGTTCCACCATGCGGGCAAACGCGTCGAGCTGCCGCCTGCGGCGTGCACGTTCTTGTTCGTGGGTGGCACGTTGCACCGCAAGGGCATCGACGTGTTGCTCCAGGCGTGGTGCGACGCATTCCCCCATCGCGATGATGTACTGCTGGTCATCAAGGGATTCGGGTCGAAGACCTTCTACGCCAACTCGTCATTCGACGCCATGATCGCCGAAGTCCAACGCAACCGTCCTCTGGCTCCACCGCTGCTCTACGTCGATGCCGATGTGAGCGACGACGAACTCGCCAGCTTGTACCGCAGCTGCGATGTGCTGGTGCACCCCTACCGCGGCGAAGGGTTCGGGCTCACTGCAGCCGAGGCACTGGCCTGCGGCACACCGGTGATGGTGACCCAAGGCGGTTCCACCGACGATTTCGTGCCTGCCGATGCGTCGTGGCAGATCCCTTCCACCCGCACCGTGCTCGACCCGAAGGTGGTAGGCCTGCCGGAAACCGACGGCGAGGCGTACTGGCTCGAACCCGACCGAGGCGCGTTGGTGGCGGCGATGCGCGAAGCAGCCGCCGATGCCGAGGCGCGCACCCTTGCAGCGAAGGCAGCCCGCGTGCACCGCGACTCGCTCTCGTGGAAGGCCGGCATCGATGCCGCCATTCAGCGTGTACGGGTTTTGGCAAACGCATAGACAACTCTTACGGAGCTCTCACCTGTTTCGGAGAGCGCATTCACCTGGGTTCGGAACGATCGATCCCCATGCACCGCCGACTCGTTCCCCTCGCCGCCGTCTCGCTCACCACGCTCACCGCACTCGCCATGACCGGAGACCCAGCGGGGGCGTCACCCCTCACCACCGCTGCCTCTGCGAGCACCTGCGCACTGCCCGGTAGCGGGTACGGCCGGCTGTTGCCGAACCTGCCGAGTGCCACCTGGGACCGCACTGCCATCGACTCGTTGGCTGCGCAGATCATGGCCCCCGCAGAAACCGACCCGACCCCCGAGGGGCAGCGCGATGCCGAAGAGAACGTCGACATCGCCGCCGGGTACACCTACTTCGGCCAGTTCATCGATCACGACCTCACGCTCGACAACCGGCCCAACGACCTCACCACACCGGTGGCGTTGAGCAGCCTGGTGAACGGCCGCACCCCGCAGCTCGATCTCGACTCGGTGTACGGCACCGGCCCCACCGGGTCGCCCACCCTGTACGCCGACGACCACATGCACATGAAGGTGGGCACCGCGCTCACGGGCAGCGCCGACAGCGGTGCCGTCGACCTTCCTCGCGACGCCACCACCGGGCAGGCACTCATCGGCGACCAGCGCAACGACGAGAACCGCATCGTGGCTGGTATCCATTCGCTGTTCCTGCGCCTGCACAACCAGGTGGTCGACCGCATGCGCACCCAGCAGCCTGCGCTCGATGCCGCCACCGTGTTCGCCAAGGCACGCCAAGAGGTCACCTGGGATTACCAGTGGGTCATCGTGAACGACTTCCTGCCCACCATCGCCGGGCAGAACACCGTCGACGCCGTTGTGCGGCACACACCGAAGGGCTGGTCGACCAACCTGCGTTGGTGGACCCCCTGCACCCAGATGCCCGTCGAGTTCTCGGTGGCCGCCTACCGCTTCGGGCATTCGATGGTGCGCGGCCTCTATCGCATCAACGATTCGGTCGACCGCCTGCCGGTGTTCTCGGGCACCTATCAACCGAGCAGCGACCTGACGGGGTTCTCCCCGGCACCGTCGAACTTCGCCATCGACTGGAAGTACTTCGTGCCCACCTCGCCCACCTCGCTGGGCGCCGCACAGCCGTCGTACAAGATCGACGCGTCGCTCACCCACAGCTTGAGCCTGCTGCCACTGCCCACCACCGGCAGTGGCCCGGCCGACCTGTCGGTGCGCAACCTGCTGCGCGGCGAACAGGTGGGTCTGCCCTCGGGGCAAGACGTCGCCCGGGCGATGGGAATGACCCCGCTTCCCGACGATCAGATCCTGATCGGTAAGGCCACCGGTGACGCGACGGAAGCGAAAGCCATCACTGCCATCTCACCCGCCTTCGCCGGGAAGGCACCGCTGTGGGCCTACGTGCTCGCCGAAGCGACCGCCCGTTCGTACGTGGTGCGCAATGGCGCCATCGTGGGCAACCAAGTGGCACCGTTCCGTCTCGGCCCGGTGGGTGGCCGCATCGTCACCGAAACCATCGTCGGCCTCATGGCCAGCGACCCTGCATCACTGTTGAACCATCCCGAGTTCCAACCGCATCCGCGAGTACCGGGCAGCCGATTCAACCTGCGTGGACTCATCGACCTGGTGACCGCAACTCGCCCCGCCACGCCTGCTCCCACGGCCAAGCCCGCTCCCCCGGCGACGTCCGGTACCCAGCGGCCCCAACCGCCACGCAACCGGCCTGCACCGGCACCTCGGCGGCGGGCCGCCGCAGCGCGGGCCGTACACTCCACCACGTGAGTCTCCGTCTGCCCACCGCACCGACCGCTCAACACTTCACCAGCATCCCCACGGTGTCGCTCGCCGAGTGGCGTGGTGCGGGGGCCGACCGCGAGGCGTTCGCGGCACGGTTGCGGGCCATCTGCCACGAGGTGGGGTTCTTCACGCTCATCGATCACGGCATCGACAGCGCTTTCATCGAGCGCTACTTCGCCGCTCTCCAGCAGTTCTTCGCCCTCCCCGAAGCCACCAAGGCCCTCATCGACAAGCGCCAGTCACGTCACTTCCGTGGCTGGGAACGCGTGGGCGCCGAGCTCACCGACAACCGCGTCGACTATCGCGAGCAACTCGACGTATCGAGCGAGCACTCGCCCTACACACCAGACGTGCTGCCGGCCTACCTTCGTCTCGATGGCCCCAACCAGTGGCTCCCCGAACAGGTGCTTCCCGGCTTCCACGAACTGGTCACCGAATTCTTCGCCCGTATGGGTGCACTGGCCGATGAATTGATGTCGATCTTGGCTGTGGGGCTGGGCCTGGCCGCCGACACCTTCGCCACCCTGTTCGGCGAGCGCCCGCTGGCGTTCGCGAAGCTCATCAGCTACCCGCCCACACCGCCGGGCGAGGCAGGGGTGAACGCACACCACGACGCCGGTTTCCTCACCATCTTGCTGCAGCACGGCGTGGGCGGTTTGCAGGCGCAGAACCCGGCGGGCGAATGGATCGACGTGCCGCCCACCCCCGGCGCGTTCGTCATCAACCTCGGCGAAATGCTGCAGGCCATGACCGGCAACTACTACGTGGCCACCACCCACCGCGTCATCGCCACCGAGGCACGGTTCTCGTCGGCCTATTTCCACGGGCCCGATCTGCGCACGTCACTCGACCCGCTCGAACTCGACCCTGCCTTCGCTGCAGCGGTGGAGGCCAGCCCGCGGCACCGTTCGGCCGGGTTCATGGCCAAACGCGATGAACTGCTGGCCGGCGCGTCGGGCACCATCAGCACCTCGGCCCCCGTGTTCGGCCAACAACTGTGGAACTACTACG
>JBAXQV010000028.1:0-21594 GCA_037131575.1 Actinomycetota bacterium | reverse complement strand
GGCGAAAACGAGCAGTGACATCGCCGGCACGGGTGTGTGCAAGTGGCGGCCTGCACACCGGACCGTACCGGTCGATGTCACTCCACCAATAGTCCGGATACGCGATACGTGAGGCAAGGGTTGCAGCGTAACAACGCGCATTGCGGCCGCGCCGTCGCCCCACGCGGCCATACACATTCGAGCGCGGGTACATCTGTACCATTGGCCACGCGGCACGTCCGCGGCGTCAGTAGCCAGGGGGCCTGCGCCAATCCTGTCAAGGAGAACCATGAATCAGAACCTCACGCGGCGCCTCGCCGCGGAACTCATCGGCACGTTCTGGCTGGTGTTCGGTGGGTGCGGCACGGCCGTGTTCGCCATCATCACCCGCACAGGCGGCGGCGACAAGGTCGATTGGATGAGCGGTGTCGGCCTCACCGGCGTGTCGCTGGCCTTCGGCCTCACCGTGGTCACCGGCGCCTATGCGCTCGGCCCCATCTCGGGCGGTCACTTCAACCCGGCCGTCACGCTCGGCCTCACCGCCGCCAAGCGGTTCAACCCGAAAGATGTCGGCGGCTACATCGTGGCGCAGATCGTTGGGGGCATCATCGCCATCGGTGCCATCTGGGCCATCGTCAGCGGCATCAAGGGTGGGTTCACGAAGCAGGTCGGCAACCTCGCCTCGAACGGCTACGGCCACGAGCGCGGTTTCTACAGCCTCGGCGCTGTGTTGCTCGCCGAAGCACTGCTCACCTTCATCTTCCTGTTGGTCATCCTCGGCGCCACCCACAAGAAGGCTTCGCCCGGTTTCGGCGGCCTGGCCATCGGCCTGTGCCTCACGCTCATCCACCTCATCAGCATCCCCATCAGCAACACCTCGGTGAACCCGGCTCGCTCCATCGCACCGGCCATCTTCGAAGGTGGCGACGCTCTGAAGCAGGTGTGGGCCTTCATCCTGGCCCCCATCGTGGGCGCCGTGCTGGCCGGCATCGTGTTCAACAAGGTGCTCGCCCCCGCCAGCGAAGACTGAACTCATCGGGGTTCACACCCCATCTAGTCTGCTCCGATGGAGACGGACACCCCGCACAGCCTCGATGCGCTGTTGCCGGCCGCCATGGCCGAGCGAGCCGAGGCCGTGGGCGTCGCCAAGGCGGCGCTGCCGTTGCCCCGCCTGTTCGCTCTGGCGGTGCTCGGCGGGGTGTTCATCTCCCTCGGTGCGGTGTTCTCCACCGCCGTCACCGCCGGCACCGGGCTCGCCCCAGGTATCTCGCGGCTCATCGGCGGGCTCAGTTTCTCGCTCGGCCTCATCCTCGTCGTCGTGGGTGGGGCCGAGTTGTTCACCGGCAACATGCTCATCGTGATGGCCGCAGCCAACCGCAAGGTGCGACTGGCTGCGCTGACCCGCAACTGGGCCGTGGTGTACGTGGGCAATTTCGTGGGTGCCCTGGCCATGGCTGCAGCCGTGTTCGCCTCGGGGCAGTACCGGCAGGGCAACGGCGCTGTGGGCGACCGCATGCTGGCCATCGCCACCACCAAGAGCACACTGTCGTTCGGCCCGGCGGTGATGCTGGGCATCTTGGCCAACCTGCTGGTGTGCTTGGCGATCTGGCTCAGTTTCTCGGCGCGCTCCACCACCGATCGCATCGCTGCCGTGGTGTTCCCCATCACCGCCTTCGTGGCGTGTGGGTTCGAGCACAGCATCGCCAACATGTACTTCCTGCCGGTGGGCCTGTTCGTGAAACAGCACGGCTCGGCATCGTTCTGGGCCACGGCGGCTACCAAGCCAAGTCAGCTCGGTGGCCTCACGTGGGGCGATGCGTTCACGCACAACCTCATCCCGGTCACCATCGGCAACATGGTGGGAGGCGGGCTGTTAGTAGGCCTCACCTACTGGTTCATCTACCTCCGCCACCGGGCCGCCCGCGCCTAGCGCGTTTCCTGGCGACGTCAGTTGCCGGTACCTACCGACACCTCATACGACCACAGCTCGGCTTGGATGGGCATCGGCGGCTGGGCCTGGCCGGCTTCGCCTGCTGGCCTGTGACCGTGAGCGAATGATGCCGAGTTGCGCCAGGCATCGAACGAGGCCTCATCGCGCCAGCGGGTGACCACCAGCCAGGTGGTGCGCTCGTCGGTGGGCTTCAACAGCTCGAACCCCTCGAACCCTTCGTGGCCATCGACGGCCCCCACACGGGCAGCGAAACGACGGGCCACTTCGTCGCCCATCTCGGCAGGAACGGTGAGGGCGTTGATCTTGATCACGGTCATGGCCTCAGCATGCCACGCTCTGTGTGCCTCACCACATCAGGTCCAGAGGCGTTGGGCGATCTCGGCCCACAGGGCACGGAAGGCTTGCGTCGCCTGCACCCTCGGTGCGTAGGAACCCACCGGCGCACGTTCGGCACCCATGCGCTCGACATCGCTCGACATGGGAATCGCCGTCGCCAACGCATCGGGCCACTGCAGCACCAGTTCGGCGATCGAACGACGTTGGAGTGCCCGGCGACGGTCGACCATCGACCAACACGGCCACACAGCCGGCGGAGCGTCGAGGCCTTCGAGGAACCCGGCAAGCTGCTCGAGGGTGCGCGCCGACAGGGCGCTGGGAATGGTGGGTACCACCAGCGCATCGGCAGCAGCGATGATGCTCTCGCTGGCCAGGCTGATGCCGGCCGGGCAGTCGAGCAGCACCAGGTCGTACAACCCCGCTATGGGCTCGAGCAGTGCGGCCAACCGGCGGCGCGGGTGCTTGCGTTCGTCGAGGTGCACGTCGAGCAATCGCAGCGAGAAGTCGGCCGGCACCACATCGACCCCGGCGATATCGGTGCCACGGATATGTGGGGCGAGTTCGCCATCAGCACTCACCAGTGCTTTCGCCCCACCGCTCACCTTGGCCTTGGTGCGCAATGCGAATGTGGCCGCGCCCTGGGGGTCGAGATCCCACAGCAACACACGCACACCGGTGCGCGCCGCCTCGGCGGCCAGGTTCACCGCCAGAGTGGTCTTCCCCACCCCGCCCTTGATGCTGTAGCTCGCCAGCACCTGCGCGCCCGTGTCGCTCATCGCTCCAGCCGATCGGTGATGGCGGCCACGATGTCGTGCGTCGCCTGATTGTCGTAGGCCTCGAACCGTTCTGCGAACTCGCTGCGAACGAGCGCACAGCGCTGCTCGACCTCGGCAATCACCCGGTGCAGCGCGTTGCTGGCCGCTGCGCCCGATGGTGCATGCCGCAGCCGGGGAAGCAGCGCACCGAGGTGGGCGGCGTGCACATCGAGGTCTTGATGCAGGCCCAGGGTGTCTTGCAGCAACTTGAGCCGCGCCACCAGATCGCGTCGGGCGCGCCTCGGCACGATCGGCTCGAAGCACTCGGCGATGTAGCGCAGTCGTTTGGCGTCTTTGCGGAGTTCGTGGAGCTCGACAGCCGGCGACGCGTCGGTGATGGAGCGGCCCTGAGTGAGCACTCGCTCGTGCGCTCGCCGCAGCCGGTGCGCCACGAACGTTCCGGTTTCGGCGGCGGCACGGCTACGAGCACCGTCGAACGGCTCGGGGTCATGCAACCATGTGCGCCATCCGGTGGAAATGTCGTTCACCCGGTTGCTGGCGAGGTCGGCGGCCAGCGTGGCATGCGCTTGTTCGCGGTCGGCGAGCACCAACTCGAGCGCAGGTGCCGTGGCCTCGACCACATCGTCGGGTAACCCCGAGCAGTACTGCGGCCACGCAGCAACGAGGACGTCGAGGTCGCGGGCCGGCGATGTGACGGTACCCAGCCACCCGAACTCATCACGAGCCCACGCGCAGGCATCGGCTGCAAGCACATCGCGGCTCTCACCCAACACCGACCGGGTGCGCCGCACCGCCACGCGTAGGTCGTGCAGGAACTCGGGGTCGATGTCGTCGATCGCTCCTTGACGCGACGCGTCGAACGTGTCGAGCAGGTCGGTGCACACGATGGCCACACCTTCGAGCGCCGGCAACCGACGCTTCAGGCGAGCCCCGAGCCGAACGGCGCCGGCGGCCATGGTGTCGCCTGCGGCCAGCGCCGCTGCCTCCACCTGGTCGAGCAGGTCGCCTTCGGCGCGCGCCCACCCCAAATCGTCGAGCGCACGACGCATACGCGCCGCGGGGCCAACATGCCCGGTGGCGCCCACCACCTCCACCAACTCGACAGGGAACTCAGCCAACGCAATCCCCCGGTGGTCGCCAGCCTCGACCTGCTGCCACGCGCTGGCACGGGCAACTGTTTTCCCTTCAGAGTTGTACTTCTCGAACTGGGTGCACAGACCGCGCACCGACACCACAGGCAGTAGGGCCCGTTCCCCAACAGCCTGCCTCAACCGCGAGCGCAGTGGACCGGGTGGAAGGTCCACGGCGAAACGGACGGGGGCATCGAGCGTCACGCGCACTGTGGGCGAACCCACCTCGGCCAACTCGAGTTCAATGCCCCCGCCGCTGACGCTGCGTTCGATCACGCGCATCGCCCGTGCGCGCAGCAGTCGGTCGACTGTGTCGAGTACCACTGCATGCACCGTGACGGCGCGATGAGGTTCGGCGCCGGTGGCCGCGAGAGCCCCCACCGCACGCGACGCGCCCACGGCATCGTCGGGCGCGTCAGCACTGGCCTCAGGCAGAAAGGTGGCCGCAGAAGGAGTCATCGCCCGCGACCGTACCGCTGCTTGACGGCATACTGGTAGTGATGGGTATTGAAATCGAACGGCGTTTCGTCCTGTCGGAGCCGCCGTCGGCCACAGTGCTGGCGGTCGACCCCACCGGCGGCGTGCACATCCGCCAGGGCTACTTGGCAGGCGAAGACAAGGTGGAAGTGCGGCTGCGCATCACACCGTTCGAGCACACGCTCACCGTGAAAGCCGGTGCGGGGTTGGCGCGAACCGAAGTGAACCTCGCGCTCTCCCCGGCCGACGCCGAGGAACTGTGGCCGCATACGCTGGGCCGACGCATCGACAAGGTGCGCCGACACATCGCCCTCGGCCCGTTCACCGCCGAACTCGACGAGTACTTCGATGCGCTGACGGGCTTGTTCACCGTGGAAGTGGAGTTCGACTCGCGTGCCGCGGCCGAGCGCTTCGCACCGCCGGCTTGGTTCGGCCGTGAGGTCACCGACCGGGGCGAGTGGACGAACGCTTCGCTGGCTCGGCAGGGTCTTCCCCCGACCGACGACTGATACCAACGTGGGCATTTTCATCTTCACGACGGCACTCGTTCACCCCGAGTTCACCTAGCGCCCTGGAGATCCACCACTCTGCGGCGACAACGCCGTACCGTACATCACGTGAGCGACATCGAGGTCGACATCGAGGCAGCTGGAGGGGTCATCTGGCGCGTCGGCGACGATGCCAACCTCGAAGCGCTCCTGGTGCACCGCCCTCGGTACGACGACTGGTCGCTGCCAAAGGGCAAGCTCGAAAGCGGTGAAACGCCGCTGGAGGCAGCCCTGCGCGAAGTACGTGAGGAAACCGGGCTGCGTTGCGCCGTGGGCCCCGAGCTCATCCACGCCCTCTACGTCGACCGCAAAGGCCGTCGCAAGCTGGTGCGTTACTGGGCGATGACGGCCATCGACGGGCGCTTCACCCCCAACCGCGAGGTCGACCGAGTGCGGTGGATGCCCATCGAAGCCGCCATCGCAAAGCTCACCTACAACTACGACGTGCCGGTCGTTGCCAGCCTGTCGACCATGCTCACGCATCGCTAGCGCGCCAGCGATCCACCCCTGCGGTCGTCGCTGACGGCGCGTCAGATCCCTTCGGCAGCAGCCAGCCCAGCCGCATCGACTGCCTGGGCCTGTGCCAACTGGGCGAACAGTGCGGGCGGTTCGCGCCACGGGTCGGGTAGTTCGCCCCGCTCGGCAGCGGTGATGGCCTGCCACACCGACTGGCTGGTGCAAGGCAGGTCGAGATGGCGTACGCCGAGGTGCGCCAACGCGTCGATGACTGCGTTCTGCACGGCCGGCGTACTGCCGATGGTGCTGGCTTCGCCGATGCCTTTCGCCCCCAACGGGTTGAGCGGTGTGGGTGTTTCGGTGCTGCGCACGTCGAAACTCGGGAACTCGGCGGCCGACGGCAGCGCATAGTCCATGAGGTTGCCGGTGAGCGGGTTGCCATCGGCGTCGTACACCACCTGCTCGTACAGCGCCTGGCTCACTCCGGCTGCCACCCCACCGTGTTGCTGCCCTTCGACGAGCACCGGGTTGATGACCGTGCCACAGTCGTCGACGGCCACATGGCGCAGCAACGTGACTTTGCCGGTGTCGCGATCGACCTCCACCACGGCGATGTGCGCGCCGAACGGGAACGTGGCCGAGGCCTGGGTGAAGTCGAGTTGCGCTGCCAACCCGTCGGTGCCATCGAGGTGATCGACCGCATCGGGTTCATCGGCAGCGGCCTGCGCCAGGGCTGCCCAGTCGAGGCTGCGCGCCGGCACACCCACCACGCCGAGGGTGCCCGCCGTGGTGTCGACCACGATGTCGTCGCGATCGGCTTCGAGCAACCGTGCCGCCAGCGTTCGCGCCTTGTCGACCAGAGCATCACTGGCCTTCTGCACCGCCGACCCGCCGAGTTGCAGCGACCGCGACCCACCCGTGCCACCGCCGGTGCGCACCTCATCGGTATCGACAGCGGCCAGGTGAATGCGCTCGACCGGAATGCCGGTGCGATCGCTCACGATCATCGCAAAGGTCGTTTGATGACCCTGGCCGTGCGCCGATGTGCCAGCCAGCACGGTGGCCGAGCCATCGGGGTTCACACGCACCGACGCATACTCACTGGCTCCCCCGCCGGCAGTGACTTCCACGTACACCGCCACGCCGATGCCGAGCAACCGCGGGTTATCGCCAGCCCGGCGCGCTGCCTGTTCACTGCGAAGTTCGGTGTAGCCCACCGTTGCGGCAGCCAGGTCGAGCGGCGTGGTGTAGTCGCCGCTGTCGTAGGTGACGCCGGTGAGCGTGGTGAACGGGAACACGTCGGGGGTGAGCAAATTGCGCTTGCGCAACTCGATGGGGTCGATACCCAACTCGAGTGCCGCCATGTCGACGATGCGCTCCACCATGGCCGACGCCTCAGGTCGACCCGCGCCACGGTACGCACCCGTGGGCGTGGTGTTGGTTGCCGCCACGGCGATGTCGAAGTCGATGGCATCGAGGCGGTAGTTGCCATTCGCCATGCTCCGCGTGCCAGCCGGCAGGAAGGCGCCCAGGCCGGGGTATGCGCCACCGTCACCAACCAGGCGCACCCTCAAGTCGGTGAAGGTGCCATCGCGCTTGCACCCGAGTTCGGTGTACTGCACCTGCGCACGGCTGTGCGCCAGCGAGAGCATGTCGTCGCTGCGCGTCGACACCCACATCACCCGACGGCCCAGCCGCTGTGCCAGCGCGGCCACCACCACCTGCTCGGCGTACACCCCGGCCTTCCCGCCGAACCCGCCGCCCACGGGCGGGGTGATCACCCGCACCTTGTCCTTTGGCAGTGCGATCGCAGCGCAGATGAGACGCTGCAGGAGGTGCGGCATCTGCGTGGCCCCGTACACCACGAGTCGGCCGTCGGACCCCACCTCGGCGGCCATGGCATGCGGTTCGAGCGGGGCCACCGCCACGCGCTGGTTCACGAACCGGCCACGCACCACCACGTCGGCGTCGTCGAACAACCCGGCGTGCGGGGTGCCAGTGGTGGTGAGGGCCACGTTGCTGCCATGGTCGGCGAATAGTGGCGTGGAGGTGTCGCTGAGAGCCGCCTCGGGGTCGACCACCACGGGCAGCGGGCGGTAGTCGATGCGCACCAGGTCGGCGGCATCGCGGGCTGCACTGGCGCTGTCGGCCACCAACGCCACCACGGCTTCGCCCACGAAACGCACCCGGTCGGTTGCGAGCGGAGGCCTAGCGAAGCGATCGTGCACCTTCGCCATGCTGTGGAAGCCAGGAAGGCCGAGATCAGCAGCGGTGAACACGCCCACCACCCCGGGGGCATTCGCAGCCGTTGCGGTATCGATGGCCTCGATCTCGGCGTGGGCATACTCGGAACGCACGAAGTGCACGTGCAGCGCTGGCCCACCGGGTACCTCGTCGCCCGCCATGTCGGCCACATAGCGCACTGCGCCCGTGAGTAGTTCGGGGTCTTCGGTGCGCAGCACCCGGGTGCCCAAGATCGATCCAGCCATGCCGGGCACGCTACCCAACGGCCGTTCGCATCCACTGCGAAGGTCTTCAACTGACCCCACTAGGGTTCACGGAAACGACCGGAGACGATTGGGGAATCCGAAATGGCCGAGATTCATGGAACGTTCGACTCGCGCTTTGGCGCGATGGCCGATTTGCTGAGTGCCAGCATCGATGCCGGCACCGACATTGGAGCGTCGGTGGCCGTCACCATCGATGGCGCGCCGGTGGTCGACATCTGGGGTGGGTGGGCCGACGAAGCCAAGACCACACCTTGGGAAGAGAACACCATCACCAACGTGTGGTCCACCACCAAGACCATGATGGCGTTGTCGGCGCTCGTGCTGGTCGACCGTGGCGAACTCGACGTGTACGCACCCGTAGCGAAGTACTGGCCCGAGTTCGCCGCCAACGGCAAGGAGAACGTCGAGGTTCGCCACCTGCTCTCGCACACCTCGGGCGTATCGGGTTGGGCACAACCCATCGTGGTCGACGACATCTACGACTGGGAGAAGAGCACCGCCAAACTCGCCGCACAGGAACCGTGGTGGGAGCCCGGTACACAGTCGGGGTATCACGCGCTCAACCAGGGTCACCTGGTGGGTGAAGTGATCCGCCGCATCACCGGCAAGAAGCTCGGCCAGTTCTTCGCCGACGAAATCGCCGGGCCGCTGAACATCGACTTCCACATCGGCCTCGCACCCAGCGAGTTCCATCGCATCGCCAACGTCATCCCACCGCCGCCGCTGCCCATCGACTTCGCCACGCTCGACATGAACAGTGTGTTGGTGAAGACGTTCACCGGGCCCGCACCGGGTGCTGAGGCGTCGTGGACCAGCGAATGGCGTCAGGCCGACATCGGTGCCGCCAACGGCCACGGCAACGCCCGCTCGGTGGCCCGCGCCCAGTCGATCGTCGCCAATGGCGGCGAGATCGACGGTGTACGCCTGCTGTCGCCAGCCACCATCGACCTCATCTTCGATCAGCAGGCCTCAGGCATGGACCTCGTGCTCGGCATCGACAGCACCTTCGGAATCGGCTACGGCTTGCCCGGCGCGTCGTACCCCTACTTCCCCGAGGGCAAGATCTGCTTCTGGGGCGGTTGGGGTGGTTCGGTCATCATCGTCGACGTGGGCCGGCGGATGACCATCTCGTACATGATGAACCGAATGGATGCGGGCCTCGTGGGCGATGTGCGCGGCGAGAACCTCGTGCGGGCCGCCTACGCCGCGGTGGGCGTCTCACCCCGCAGCTGACCTGGCTGCGGGCCGCTCTTGCAGCGACGTCAGTCGGCCACCACAACCACACGACTCAACGTGGTGATGGTCACCATGTACAGGTCGCGTTCGAAGCCAACACTCGGGAAGACCACCCCTTGAAGCGGGCTGCCCGTGTCCACACGAGCCCGTTCAGCACCCGTGTCGATGTCGAGCACCACCAGTTGGTCGGCACCTCGATTGGCGTCGTGATCGCACAGCACGAGCTCGCCAGTGTCGGCGAACAGCACCGGGTGGCAGGCGTGGTTCATCTCGCGCTGCCACAGCGGTGAGGTGGCCCCCGTTACGTCGAAGCGGAATGCCGCCACCACGCCGTTACTACTGTCGTAACCCACGGCGATGCGCCGCCCTGCGTCGACGGCTGGCGGGTTGGCCACGAGACCATTGGGAAGCCCGCAGATCTCGGTGAGGCTCACCGCACCAGAGGCGAGGTCGACGCGCACCAGATGCAACGGCGCGGGCGAGATGCCCTGCCCACGAAAGGTGCCCACGAACCGCTCGCTGCCTTCGCCGTTGTCGAGGAACCAGGCGGCACCAGCGGCGAGCACGGGGTCCCACCCGTACGACTGCCCGGCAATGGTGCGGTAGGGGGCGGCCAGCGTGATGGCGAGCGATTGCTCGTTGCCATGCCAACGCACACGGAACAGGCTGGTGTCGCCCACCACGAACACGTCGTCACCATCGGCGCTGATGCGCGCGATCGATGGTTCGGGCAGTTCGAGCCGGGCCACGATGGAGAGGCCTTCGGGCTCCACCACCAGCAACTCCGATGGGTCTGTGGCACCCAGCGCATACGGGGCACTGCCGATGTGGCTGCCGGCGAAATCCTTCAACGCCAGGTTGCCGTCGGGCAGGATGACGAAGCTGTTGTAGGGCCGGTTGCGCGGCAGTTCGAGCGATGCCGTGAGCGAGCAGTCGGGCGCCAACCGGTGCAGGTGGCGACCGAAGGCCACGTACAACGAACCGTTGGCGTGCACCGCCATACCGCCCGGCCATGTGGGCCCACCGGGCAGGTCGGGTGAGCGTTCGATCACTTCGAGTGTGTGCGGGTGAAAGCGTTCGACGAACGAGATGGCGTCGACACCGGCGGTGTGTCGCAGCAGGTAGGCCTCACCCTCATCGCGCAGTACCACCATGGTTGCCGCCAGCACGTCGCGCGAGGTGGCTTCGAGATGTTCGCCTGCGCCTACACCCCAGCCCCGAGTGCCATGGGGTATCTGCTGGCGTAGCGGCCCGCCGTCTTCGCCCGGCCATGCGCTGGGCCAGTATCCGGTCGGACCCGTGGTGTTCATGCCGATGGCCCGAACGCGATGATGGCGGCTTCGTTGGGGGCCATGCGTCCCTCGAGTACCTCGCCGAACACATCGGCAACGGCCGCGGGGCCGCGGTGCACCGAGATGGTCATCCATGCGTCGGCCGACGCCGCGAACGCGGTGCATGCAGCGTCGACTCGCGACTCGAACTCGGCAGCGCCCCACTCGCCCACACGGCGCTGGATCTGCGACGGAGCGAAGAAGAACTCGGGCTTTGGGCCGGGCAGCGCACCGGCGAAGCCCACGGCTTCCCAGTGCGTCGCGCCCACCTGACAACTGTGCCGCAACTGTTGGTCGAAGTGCCCGTGCACCTCGGCGAGCACCTCTTTCGCGCCGCCCATGTCGACGAACACGGTGGGCACCGAGGCATCGAGCACCGCCACGCCGCCATACACGGCCACCTGGTCGTAGTACCCCACCTCGCCCACGAACGTTGCGTTGCGAGCCGACGTGAGCCCCACCACATGCACCCCCGGGCGCGCCTGTAGCGACGCGGCGAGCGCCAAGCCGGTCTTGCTCGAGGCACTGCCCACCACCACCTGGGTGGCACCGAACATCTCGTTCGTTCCCAGCCAGTCGTCGATGAGGAACGAGGTGGTGAACAGCGGCCGCAGTACTGAACGCAACCGCTCGGCATGCACCGGTTCGCGCTGGCTGATGCGTTGATACTGGTTGTACACCGGCGGCAGTGTGGCCCGATGCGCAACGGCATCGATGAACGACCGTGGGGTCACCTTCCCGGGGGTCACCACCAGATGCGACGACATCGGGAAGTAGCCGTACACGCGGTCGCCCACGGCGACACCGTCGGCAGCCGTTTCGGCAACATCGGCAAACCCCCACACCGGCACTCGCCCCCAACCATCGTCGGCCGGGAAGAAGTCCCAATATTTCATGGCATCGCCGAATGCGCCGTAGGTGATGTTGTTCGCCGTGAGCGCGCACTCGTCGATGCGCAGCAATACCTCACCATCGGCCAAGGGGGGAGTGGGCGTGTCGACCACACGGTGCGTGCGCAGGTCGTTACGGCGTACTTCGAAGTCCATCGAGAGAGATTAGACGCGCCCCACTGCCCGCTACCCTGCCTGCCTGTGACCCGCCCCTTGCGTATCGGTATCCAATTGCCCGAGGTCGAGCGCGATGTGCGCTGGCCCGAGTATCTCGCCATGGCCCAGCAGGCCGAGGCGGCAGGTTTCGACTCGCTCTGGTTGGGCGATCATCTGCTGTACCGCAACGACGGCCAACCCGAACGTGCGCCGTGGGAAGCCTGGACCCTGTTGGCCGCCATTGCAGCAGTCACCGAACGGGTGGCACTCGGCCCACTGGTGGCGTGTGTGGCCTTCCACCCTCCGGCCGTGCTCGCCAAGATGGCGTCGACCGTCGACGAGATCAGCAACGGCCGCCTGGTGCTGGGCCTCGGCGCCGGCTGGAACAAGCCCGAGTTCGACGGATTCGGTCTCCCATTCGACCACCGCGCCAGCCGCTTCGCCGAAGCACTGCCCATCATCGTCGATCTGGTGAATGGGAAGCGTTCCACTTCAACCGGCACATACAGCCGCACCGATGATGCGGTGCTGCTGCCCGCGTCGAAGCGCCCGGCCGATCGCCCGCTGCCACTCATGATCGGTAGTGAAGGTGACCGCGTGCTCGAACTCAGCCTTCCGCACGTGCACATGTGGAACACCTGGTTCAGTTGGTTCGGGAACACACCCGAGGGTTTCGCCACGCTGAACGACAAAGTGAGCGCCATCGCTGAACGGGTGGGGCGTGCGCCAGGAGAGATCGAGCGCAGTGCCTGCGTGATGGTGTTGGTCGACCCGTCGAGCACTGAACGGCCGGCCGTGGGTGATGCACCGCCGCTGGCCGGCACACCCGAGCAGATCGCCAACGAGTTGCGCCTGTTCGCCGAAGCGGGCGCCGATGAAGTGATCCTCGTGGTGAACCCCATCAACGAGGCGTCCATCGCCTACTTGGCCGAAGCGCTGGCCGAACTCGATCGCTGACGCGCGTTACGGCGCGTCGAAGCGGTTGATCCAACTGCCGCCCACGATGGGTTCGAGCGCGAGTCCACCGCCGTACTGATACGCCCACGCCTCGTCGCCGTCGATGGTGGTCACCCGCACTCGCGCGTACCCGCCTTCCACCGCGCCCTCCACGTCGTCGAGCACGGCAATGGCTTCGTCGAGCGACTCGCCGCGCAGTACGAACACCCGACCCTTCACGATCTCGTGCTCGGTCGAGTCGGTGTTGAACATGGCTGCCGGATAGCCCTCGCCCGTGTCGTAGAGCGTGCCGCGCACCACTGCAGGTGTGCCCTCGTCGACCACGTAGGGCACCAAGAATTGCCATCGCGGTTCACCGGGTAGGAGCGTTCCGTAGGCGAACAAGCGGGTCTCTGTGTGCACGTCACATACCGTAGTGGGTAGGCATTTCAGGCTGGTTTTCAACCCTTAGACCGACCCCTCGTGAGGCTCCGACCACGGTCGGTGATTCATGCTGACAAGGCCTTGAACGTGGCCTACCATCACGAAATGCGCCACGAAAAAGCCACTGCAACCGCGCTTCTCTCGAGCGACACGGTCATGCGCGACGAGCGCGTCGACGTGGTCACGCAACGCGAGCGCAAGCGCCGCAAGCGGCTATGGCGCCTGTGGGCCGTGCTCACCATTCCCCTCGCCTGGTACTGGTGGCGCCAGCTCAGTGGCGACCCGGTGAAGTTCGGTTTGCCGCACGCGTTCACCGACGACCCTACGCTGTTCATCTCAGTGGGCATGATGGTGATGCTGGCCGCGCTCATCTTCATTCCCTTCCTCGGCGCAGGGAAGTCGCCACACACCTTGCTGCGCCCCAGCGATTCGGGCGTGCGCCTCACCGATGTGGTGGGTGCAGCCGCCACTCGCCGTGAAGCCGTCGACACGCTCAACCTGTTCCTGGCGCACCAGGCGTTCGCCGATGAGATGGGTGGGTCGGCACGCCGAGGTGTGTTGTTCGAGGGCCTGCCCGGCACCGGCAAGACCTACCTCGCCAAAGCCCTCGCTGCCGAGGCCGGTGTGCCGTTCCTATTCGTGTCGGCAAGCGCGTTCCAGTCGATGTACTACGGGCAGACCAATCGCAAGGTGCGTAGCTACTTCAAGGCACTGCGCAAGGCGGCGCGAGCCGAGGGTGGCGCCATTGGTTTCATCGAAGAGTTCGATGCCATCGGCGGTGCTCGTAGCGGCATGAACTCGGGGTCGATGCGTGAGGGCATAGTGGGTGTGGTGAACGAACTGCTGGTGCAGATGCAGAGCTTCGACCTGCCCACGCGCTCGCAACAGTTCACCACCGCCGTGGTCGACTGCCTCAACCGATTCCTGCCCGAACAATGGGCCGTGCCGCGGCCCGTGCCGACCCCGGCCAACATCCTCGTCATCGCCGCCACCAACCGCGCCAGCGACCTCGACCCTGCCCTGTTGCGGCCTGGCCGGTTCGATCGCTCGATCCACTTCGACCTACCACCTCGCGCCGACCGTGTGGAGATCGCCGAGTTCTACCTCGCGCGCAAGGCCCACGACGCGTCGGTCACTGCCGATGCCGTGGCCGATCTCACCGCCGGGTACACCCCGGTGCGCATCGAGCGCCTCCTCGACGAGTCGCTCATCACCGCCCTGCGTCATGCCCGTCGGGCCATGGCGTGGAGCGACGTGGTCGAGGCCCAACTCACCGTCGATGTGGGCCTGTCGCACCCGGTGGGGTACCACCCCGACGAGCGACGCCGTATCGCCATCCACGAAGCCGGTCACGCACTCGTGGCATGCATCACCGGCCGCGAGGTGCACCTCGCCTCCATCCTGCGCCGCTCCGATTCACTGGGTCTCGTGGCGCATGGCGATGCCGAAGAGCGTTTCCTGCACACGCCCGCCGAACTCCGCGACCTCATCGCCGTGGCCATGGCCGGCCGGGCAGCTGAGATCCAGGAACTCGGTGAACCCTCGAGCGGTATCGCTGGCGACCTCACCGCCGCTACGTCGATGGCCTGCCATCTCGTGGGTCGTCTCGGCGGCGGCGATTCGCTCATCAGCCTCGATGCCGCGGCACTACCCGGGGCGGGCAACCTCGCCGCCAAGGTGCTCTCCGATGAACCGTCTCGTGCGCAGGTCGAACAGATCCTCGAGAACGCGGCCGATCGCGCCGCCTGCCTCACCCTCGAACATCGCAGCACACTCATGGCCATTGCCGATGCGCTGTGCACCAACGACGAACTCTCGGGCGCGGAGGTGCGCAGCATCGTGCAGCAACACACGGGCCGCTGACAGCACACCCTCGCACCGGCCAATCACACTGGCTGGCCACAACGGCCGGCTCAGCAGCGACACCGTCCGAGCGTCAGCTCACATCCAGGTCCACTGAATGAGGTCGTCCACCGACATCGGAACGCCCACGAAGTAGCCCTGCGCCTCATCGCAGCCCATCTTGGTGAGCAGTTCGAGTTGCTCGTTGGTCTCCACACCTTCGGCCACAGCCACCAGGCCGAGCGAACGGGAGAGACCGATGATCACTTCCACAGTGGCCCGGTCTTGTGCGCTCATGCACATCTGCGACACGAAGCTGCGGTCGATCTTGATCTCGGCAAGAGGGAAGCGGCGCAAGTTGCTGAGCGATGTGGCGCCGGTTCCGTAGTCGTCGAGGCTGAGCTTGGCGCCGCGATGATGCAACTCGATGAGGGCGTCTTCCGGCGACACGGTGCCACTGGGGGCGCGGCGACCCACCAGTGCCTTCTCGGTGATCTCCACCACCAGTCGCGACATGTCGATTCCACTGGCTCGCATGGTCGATGCTACGCGGCGGCCGAGCGTAGGGTCGGAGAGCTGACCCATGGCGAAGTTCACTGACAGTCTCGGCATCACGCCGTTGCGAGCCAACGTGCTCAAGGACGCGCACGCCGACTCGAGCACGGCATTACCGAGTTCGGCGTCGTAGCCGAGCGCCTCGATCACGTTCATGAACGCTTGCGGGCGCAGCAGGCCGAGCCTCGGGTGCTGCCAGCGCACGAGCGCCTCCACGCGAACCATCTTGCGGGTGCGCAGATCGATGATGGGCTGCAGATGGGCGATGAACTCGCCGCGAGCCAACCCTTGCCGGCACTCGTCGACCAATTGCATGCGTTCGGCCGCAGTGGTTCGCCGGGTGAACACCGATGTCTTCGACAGGCCGCGACGTTCGTTCTTCACTTCCCGCATCGCGGCGTCGGCATCGGCGAGCAACATCGCCGGAGTGAGGGTCGGCTCGGCAACGCTGGCACCCACACTGGCGGCGATGCGTACCGGCCCCGTGGAGAGGTGGTACGTAGCCGACAGGCTCACTTCGATCTGTTCGGTCAAACTCGCCAACGCCTTGTCCGAGTCGAGACCCGGGGCGATCACCGCGAACTCGTCACCACCCATGCGGGCGATGAAGTCGTAGGGGCGCACCGACTGCTCGAGACGGCGGCCCACTTCGCGCAACAGTTCGTCACCGATCTCGTAGCCGTACAGATCGTTCACCGGACGGAAGAAGTCGAGGTTCACCAACGCCACCGAGAAGCGTTCGCTGTTGGCCATGCGCTGCTTCACTTCGGCCAGCAGAGCATGCCGGTTGTAGTGGCCGGTGAGATCGTCGTATCGGCTGAGCCGATCGGCAGTGGCGAGAGCGGCATGCAATTCGGTGAGGTCGTACGCCGTGACAGCGATGCCGTTCACCATGGGGTCATCGAAAATTCCCACCATCTCGAAGCGAAGCGGCAATGGCATCTCGCGGCTCACGATGTCGAGATTGACCTCCACCACTTCACGACACCGCACCCCACTGAGACGGGTGACGGCCTGCGATACGGCGGCAGCATCGGCAGCCGACACCACCTCGGTGAGCGGGACGCCTTCCACTTCGCCCACCGTTCGATCGATGAGACGCAAGAACGCTGCGCTCGCCCGCGTCACCACACCGTGACCATCGAGCAGAAGCACCATCGACGTACTCACTTCGAGCAGTTGGTCGATGTTCGGCTCGCGATGGTGAGTGCCCGCATCGAGGGTTGGGGCGTGCGGAGCGGTTGCCGCAACCGGTAGCCCCAGGGCGGGCACATCAATCTGCGCCACGCAGATCATTCCCTTCACCGAATCACCAGCGATGTCGTTGATGGGTGCCGCCTCGAAGGTGCGCCACGCACCTTCGGCATCACGAACGCGCAACGAGAGCACGCCCACATGCCGCCCGGCGCGCAACGCCTCGAGCGCCTCGCCCACGGCTTCCACATCGTCGGAATGCACCAGTTCCACGATGGGACGATCGATCCACATGGCACGGTCGGTACCGATCAACCGCTCACCAGCACCGTTCAACAAACGCAAGCAACCCGCCGAGTCGATGACGAACACGCCGTCGGCAATGCCTTCCAGCACTGCTTCAGCAGCGAAGCGCAATGCGGGATCGAGCGAGGTCACGTGCACAGTATCGGCAGATATCGGAGAAACTGAAGGACCCCAATCGGACATTGAGTACATCTGTCACGGTGTTTACCCAGCGTTCGTGAACGGCTGCTTGCGCGTCGGCACACGCCGGGTAACGTCGCCCGCATGAAGACTGTTCTCGCCACCTCATTCGTAGCAGCGCTGGTCGTACTCAGTGCCTGCTCATCGGGCGGAAATGGGGCTGCCACCTCGGTGTCCGCCACCACGCCACCTGCCAGCAGCACCCCTGCTGCGACCACATCGGCCGCCACCACGGCAGCGCCCACCACCACGGCAGCACCCACCACCACCATCGCTCCTCAGCCACTCACCGTGGCCAAACTCCTCACGCTCGGGCGGCCCCTGGTACTCGGCCATGCCGGTGGAGAAGACGAGTTTCCTGCCGAGACATTGTTTGCATTTGGTCAAAGCGTGAAGGCCGGTGTCGACATTCTCGACCTCGACGTACAGCTCACGGGCGATGGCGTGCTGGTGATGCAGCACGACGATTCAGTCGATCGCACCACGGAAGGCACCGGCAAGTTGGCCGATATGACCTTCGCCCAACTCAACGCGCTCGACAATGCCTACTGGTTCACCGATGGCTGCGTGTGCAAGGACAAGCCCGAATCGGCCTACACCTACCGCGGCATGCGCACCGGCAAGGTGACGCCGCCCGCTGGCTACACGGCCGACGACTTCGCCATGGCTCGCTTCAGCGACATCGTCGAGCGGTACCCCACCATGCCGCTCAACATCGAGATCAAGGGCAACGGCGAGCCAGCCAAGGCGGCCGCGAAGGTGCTGGCCGACGAACTCACCCGCCTCGACCGACTCGACAATGCCGTGGTCACGTCGTTCGACGACACCATCGTCACCTACTTCCACCAACTGGTGCCCACCGTGGCCATCACCCCCGGTCTCGGCGCAGCGTCGGCCTGGGTGCTCGACCGCACGCCCCTTCCCGATGGCATGCGCATCTTGCAACTACCGCCCGAATACTCGGGTACCAAGGTGCTCACCCCCGAGGTGATCGCCGCCTCGAAGGCCGCTGGCTACCCGATCTGGGTGTGGCCCAACGATCACATCTGGGAGAACGCCGACGGTTATGCCAAGTTGCTCGCCATGGGCATGGACGGGTTGAACATCAACTACCCCGCCACCGGCGTGAAGGCAGTGGTCGACTTCACCGGCCAGTCGTAAGCCTCGGTGATCCGGCTCGGGCGGCGGCCGCCTGCGCGCCGCCTGGTCAGCGGAACAGGTCGCGGGTCTGGTCGCGCAGCACCGGCGCAATGACGGCCGTGTCGTCGAGTTCGTATTCGTAGCCCCGCACTACGGCCACCGGTACACGCGACACATTGCCCTTCACCAATTCAGCAGCACCGGTGAGTTCGTCGGCAGCGCAGATGGCTTGCACCTTGAACTCGTGGCCATGGGGGTCGACCTGGCCGATGTAGCTGAGAATCGGCTGGATACCGGCCACACCGATGGCGATATCGGTCTGCCCTTCGCGCCAGGCCCGCCCAAAGGTGTCGCTGATGATGACCGCGGCGTCCACCCCGCGGGCGCGCAGGCCGGCACGAATGGCCCGGGCCGATGCATCGGGGTCCACCGGCAGCAGCACCACGCGGCCGTGCGCCCCGCTGCTCGACTGGTCGATGCCGCTGTTGGCGCACACGAAGCCGTGGAAGGTCTCAGTGATGAGGATGGGGCCGAGTTGACGCACGATGCGCTTCGATTCGCGCAGCACCAATTCGGTGACAGCGGGGTCTTTCTCCCACACCTTCGACCATTCGAGCGCGAACGGCGAGGGGGTCACGTCGGCCAACTCCACCAGGCGACCCTCGGCCTTCGACACGATCTTCGAGGTCACCACCACCACATCACCATCGGCGAGCGGCGTGCCAGCAGCGGCGGCAGCATCGAGGACCGCCTCGGCGAGGTCGGTTCCCGGCACGATTTCGGGCAAGCCCGGTACACCGAATACTTGGAGCGGCATGGTTCATCCCTTCAGTCGATGCAC
Source organism: Actinomycetota bacterium (assembly GCA_037131575.1). GTDB lineage: Bacteria > Actinomycetota > Acidimicrobiia > Acidimicrobiales > Ilumatobacteraceae > VFMC01. Next base: position 2,380 of record JBAXQV010000028.1, on the reverse strand, counting down.
CCGGCGCGAGCGGGCCTCATCGACACATCTGACATGGGCTGAACGTAGCAGCGCCGGATGCTGCAGACTGGAGCCATGGCCGAACGCAAGGTTTCCGACATCTTCGACCCCACCCGCTGGCGCGAGGTGCCGGGGTTCGACTTCGACGACATCACCTATCACCGCAGCGTCGAGCACGGCACGGTGCGCATCGCGTTCAACCGGCCCGAGGTGCGCAATGCCTTCCGGCCGCGCACGGTCGACCAACTGTTCACCGCGCTCGACCACGCCCGCATGAGCACCGACGTGGGCTGTGTGCTGCTCACCGGCAACGGCCCGTCACCGAAAGATGGGGGCTGGGCGTTCTGCAGCGGCGGCGACCAGCGCATTCGCGGTAGGGACGGCTACAAGTACGCCGAGGGCGATACTGCCGACACCATTCAGCCGGGCCGCGCCGGGCGCCTGCACATTCTCGAAGTACAGCGGCTCATCCGGTTCATGCCCAAGGTGGTCATCTGTGTGGTGCCGGGGTGGGCGGCCGGCGGTGGGCACAGCCTGCACGTGGTGTCCGACCTCACCATCGCCAGCGCCGAGCACGCCCGGTTCAAGCAGACCGATGCCGACGTGGCCAGCTTCGACGGAGGGTTCGGCAGCGCCTACCTCGCCCGGCAAGTGGGCCAGAAGTTCGCCCGCGAAATCTTCTTCCTCGGCCGCGAGTACACCGCCGACGACGCCCAGCGCATGGGCATGGTGAACGCCGTGGCACCACATGACGAACTCGAAGACACCGCGCTGCAATGGGCGAAGGAGATCAACAGCAAGAGCCCCACAGCGCAGCGGATGCTGAAGTTCTCGTTCAACCTCATCGACGACGGCCTGGTGGGCCAGCAGGTGTTCGCCGGCGAAGCCACTCGGCTGGCGTACATGACCGATGAAGCGCAGGAAGGACGCACTTCGTTTCTCGACAAGCGCGATCCCGACTGGAGCGCCTTCCCGTGGCTGTTCTGATCGCCGACGGCACACCACCACTGCGCGGCTACAGCCCCGACGAGTTCGAACGCCAGTACACGCCGTCGAGCCGCATCCCTTCCATCCAGCCGTACCTCGACGAATACGCGGCGCGTGGTGCGAGCCAGCGTGCGGCCACCGAGCACCAGCGACTCGCCTACGGCGACCATCCTGACGAATGGCTCTGGTACGCGCCGGCCGCACCTGAGCACCGCGGCACCGCTCCGCTGCAGGTGTTCATCCACGGCGGCTATTGGCAGCGGTTGTCGGCCGATGACGGCACGCTCTCGTCGGTCGACTTCGTATCGCGGGGCGCGGCGTTCGCCTCCATCAACTACACCCTCTGCCCCGGGGCGCCGCTCAGCGAGTTGGTGCGCCAGGTGCGCTCTGCCATCACCTGGTTGAGCACCCACGCGGCCGAGTTGGGGCACCACCCGCAGCGCATCCACCTCAGCGGACATTCGGCCGGGGCACACCTGGCGGCAATGGCAGTCATCGACGCACCGGTGCCCATCGCCGGCGTCACGTTCATCTCGGGTGTCTACGACCTCACGGCCATCCCCCACACCACAGTCAACGAGGCAGTCGGTCTCGACGAGGCGGAGGCACGGGCACTGAGTCCGTTGGCACGCATCGTCCGTACGAGCACTCATGCCATCGTCACCGTGGCACAGAACGACACCGACGAGTTCCGGCGCCAGGCATGGGCATTCGCCAGCGCCTGGGGTGAGGTGCCGGGTAACGTGCCACCGGTGGCCATCGAGGTGGCCGGGCACCACCACTTCGACATCGTGTTCCAACTCGGCGACCCCGGCACCGCACTCGGCACTGCAGTGCTACAACAGATGGGTCTCGCGGCCCGCTGATGGCCGTGTTCATCGCCATCGACGACCCGCTCGACGAACGCCTGGCGGTGTTCCGCTTCAACGAGCGAGCGTTGTCGAACCGGGTGCAGCGCCGCGACGACCAGGGCGATGGATTGTTCGCAGCGGAAGGCGACCTCGTGGTCGAGCGGGCACTCGGGGCCGGTTGCGTGGCCGTGACAGCATTGGTGGATGCCGCCAACCCGCCCGAGGTGGCCGACCGGTTGGGTGACGACGTGGTGGTGTACGCCGCCGGCGAGCGGGTGCGGGCCGCCGCCACACGGCTCGGGGCGCCCAGCCCCATCATCGCCATCTTCCGCCGTCCCCCACGCACCACCGTCGAAGCACTGGCCACCAGCACGCAGCGACTGGTGCTCGCCGAGGCGGTCGACAACCCGGTGAACATCGGCTCGATCATCCGCAACGCCGCCGGGCTCGGTTGGCACGGCCTCATCACCGACGCCACCAGCGCCGACCCACTCGCCCGCAGGTCGCTGCGCGTGTCGATGGGGCACGCCGTGGTGTTCCCC
>JBAXQV010000027.1:0-22320 GCA_037131575.1 Actinomycetota bacterium | reverse complement strand
ATCTCGAGCGCTCGCCGGTGTGGTTCACCGAACGCATCACCACCCCATTGCTGGTGTTCCACGGTGAAGACGATCCGGTGGTGCCGGTGGGCCAGAGTCGCCTACTGGTCGAACGCATCCGTCCACGCGGCAGCGAGGTTCAGCTGCTGGTGTACCCGGCCGAGGGCCACGGGTTCCGGCAGCGAGTGAATCAACTCGACGAATATGCCCGCACCGAAGCGTTCCTGCATCGTCACGTTCCCTGACCGATAGCGTTCTTCGGGTCAGTTCGAGGGCGAAGGACGTGCAGGCGTGACCGATTGGAACCCCGACGATCCCGATGCCGTGCGGGTGCATTACGACCTGTCGGCGTGGACGTTCGATCAGCAAGCCGAACTCGCGGCCGCCATGGCCGATGCAGAGATTCCGCATACGTGGGCGGGGAGCGAATTGCTCATTCCGTTCGAGTACGAAGGCATCGCCGAACCCGTCATCAACGACGTCGAACAGCGCACCGGTGTGGTGTACCCAGAAGTCGACGACTCCGACGAGTCCGATGCCGCCGCTGCTGGGCCTCTCGATGCTGCCGAGTCGATCACCGAATACGACCGCAGCGACGCCCCCGAGGGTGAGAGCGACGTGGTGGCACGGGCACTCACCCGGGCCGGTATCGCCCACCGGTGGGAGGGCACCACGTTGGTGGTCGCCACGGCCGACGAAGCACTTGTCGATGCCCTGCTCGACGACATCGAGAGCGGCGACTACGTCGATCTCGACGACGATGACGACGACGACCTGGGTGACGCCCCCTCGGCCGATGTGCTCACCTCGTTCTTCCTCGCCGGTGAACGGTTGCGTCGCAACCCCCGCGATGCGGCCGGTCTGAAGCACCTCAGTGAAGCCACTGCGGTGTCGAATCCGCGTCGGCCACCCTTCGGCGTGCAGCCCGCACTGTGGCAGCGCACGTGCATCATCGCCGACCGTCTCACCGATGCCCTGGTCGATGAGGAAGGGCTCGATCACGACGCAGCAGTCGATGAAGCCGAGGCGTTGCACGACCTGCTTCGTCCGTACATCTGAACCCCGACGTCTGAGCCCTGGTCCGTTCATGCTTCTCGCCGAACTCGAGATCTGGCACTCGCGCCCCATCACGCCCACCCGGCGTGTTGCGCTGGGGCATCTGGTGCTACCGGTCGACCCGGCACCCGGGTTCGGGGGGTTGTTGCTGGGGGCCGTGGTCGCCAAGCATCTGCCCGAGGTCGATGAGGAACTGGTGCCCGATGTGCACCGCCTACTCGACCAGGTGGCGGCTGGGCAGCGGGTGGTGCAGCCCCGCCTGCGGCATCGTTTCCAGGTCGACCGGCATGGCCTTGCGGTGAGTGTGCATCAACTGCGCGGCGAAGGCGACAACGTGACGTTCGACCTCAAACCACAAGGGAACCCGATGGTGCAGGTGCTGGGCGCCATCTATGCCATCGAACGGCTCGACCTCACTGCTCGCCGTTCGATGCACACCGTGCTGCAGCGGGCGATGCGCTGGCGCGGTCCAATCGGCCCATCGTTCGTCACCAACCTCGCTGGTGCTGCGGCCACGTCGCTGTCGGCGCTGGCCGACCCGCGGGCCTGGGCCCTGGAGTTGTTGGGGTTCCCGCTCGGCACCGGCAAGGTGGCGAAGAAAGACGTGACGGCGCACTACCGCGAACGTCTGCGCCTCGCCCACCCCGACCACGGGGGCAGCGAGGCGGCCGCCTCGAAGGCCATCGCCGACCTCGGCGAGGCACGGCGCATTCTCACCAGTTGAGGTGTTACTCGCCCGGGGCTTCGCCGTGGGCTGCATCGGCCGGGTTGAGTTCCTCGAGCGTGCGGTGTGCGGTTTCTGGATAGGTGAACCACACCACCGTGGCGGCCACCACCTGGCCGAGGGCGAGCAGAGCCATCACTGCGCCATAGCTCCACCCATCGTGCAGGAGACGACCGGCGATGAGGAGGCCGATACTGCCGCCCAGCAACGCAGCCGCGGTGAGCAACCCACCGGCCTGACCGCGTCGAGTGGTGGGGAACAATTCGGTGCGGTACACCGAGAAGGCGGGATAGGAGATGCCGCCCAGCAGGCCGGCGAGGAAGGCCGACAGCCACATCAACGGGCCACCCACGCAGAACGACAGCACCAGCATGGTGGTGGCGATGGGCATGGTGGTGGCCAGCAGGCGCCGTCGCCCCGTGGTGTCGGCGATGCGCCCACCGATGACGAACCCCAACGAGGCCGGCGTGGCGGTGGTGAGGGTGAATGCCGCAATGCCAGCCCCGCTATAACCGCGAACGTTGTGCAGATAGCGGTTCTGGAAATACGACGCCGATGCCACGAACAGATTGGCCGAGAAGGCCACGGTGGCGATGATGGCCAGGCGTCGCCAGGGGAGTGCCACGGGTACCACGGCCCCGCTGACGTCGTGGCGGGCGGCGTGCGCACGTCGGAAGCGATCGGTTTCGGCCAGGCGGCGGGTGAGGTCGAGCGCCACCAGCAACCACACCAGAGCCACCACGTACACGAGTCGCCAGCCGCGGGTGCCGAGATCGGCGAGGGGGAGCGAGATGACGGCCAGGCCGGCGCCCAACCCGGCGGCCATGGCCAGCACACTCACCGCATACGCACGGCTGTTACGCGGCATCACCTCGGCGGCCACCACGGCGATGAGCAGGTCGAGCGCGATACCCAGTGGCCGACCCACGGTCTGCGAGGCGGTGAGCACCCAGAAACTCGGGGCCAACGCCCCCAGCGCCGCACAGGTGGGCGCCAACCAGGCCAACAGCACGATCATCCGTCGTCGGCCCACCCGGTCGGCGAACAGGGTGAATGGCAGGGCGATCACGATGCCGCAGCGCACCACCACTCCGGCAATGCCTTGGCCCTGTTCGGAGATACCGAATTCGGCAGCAGCGAAGTTCACCGTTTGAGTGAACAACGTGTTCACGAATGCGGCCGACATCGACGCCGCTGCGAGCAACCCCAGTACCAGCACCTGATCGGCGTTCAACCGATCGGGTGGTGCCCATGCCGGCGGGCTGGCACTACCGACCGTGCGTCGCCTCAGCCATGTCCGAACCGGCCATCGGAACAACCAGCCGAACCACGGGATCACCAGGCGGTAGCGGATGGTGTCGACCACTCGGTCGGGTTGTACGTCGACGGTGCGTTCGTACTGCTGGAAGGGGCCCTCAGCCTGAATGAAGCGGGTGTGCCCCGGTGCGTCGGTGTGTTCGGTCTCGACAACGCGTTCGGTGATGAGGCCACCACGCGGGGTATTCGCCATCGCCTCATCGGCCCGCGGCCAGATGCGCTCGACTGAACTCGGGTACCTCCCCACGTGGGCACCCTAATCGGGGCATACTGGAGAACCATGTTGCCCGCCGACGGAGACCTCAGCGAACCCACCATCGTGGTGCGTTCGGGCCGTGCACTCAGTGGCGAGGTGGTGGTGCCGGGGGCGAAGAACTCGGTGCTGAAGTTGATGGCCGCCACGCTGTTGGCCGATGGCGAGCACATCATCACGAACGTGCCATCCATCGTCGATGTGGGCATCATGAGCGAATTGCTCGCTGCCATCGGCGTCACCACCACGCGCATCGACGGTGTCGATGGCATCGAACTCAGGCTGGTGAACCGCGGTGCCATCACACCGGTGGCACCCTACGAACTCGTCGAGCGCATCCGCGCGTCGATCAATGTGCTCGGGCCATTGCTGGGCCGGTTCGGGCATGTGCGCCTCTCACTGCCGGGCGGCGACGATTTCGGGTCGCGTCCCATCGACATGCACCTCAAAGGCCTCAGCCAGATGGGCGCCACCTTCGAGGTGCAGCACGGGTATGTGGAGGGTCGCATCGAGCACGACCGTCTTCACGGTGCCGATGTCACCTTCGAGTTCCCCAGTGTGGGCGCCACCGAGAACATCCTCACCGCGGCGGTGTACGCGAAGGGCACCACGGTCATCGACAACGCGGCACGTGAACCCGAAATCGCCGATCTGTGCACCATGTTGGTGAGCATGGGCGCCGATATCGAAGGCATCGGTTCAGCCACCCTGGTGGTGCACGGTGTCGAGCCGCACTCGTTGCGGGCCACCACCCATCGCACCATTCCCGACCGCATCCAAGCGGCCACCTATCTCGCTGCGGTGGGGGTGGCCGGTGGTGAGGTGATGCTGCGCCATGCACGCCCCGACCATATGGAGATGTTGCTGCGACGCTTCGGCGATATGGGCCTCGAACTCACCGCGCAACATGACGGGCTGATGGTGCGCGCCGAGGGCCGCCTACGCGCCATCGACGTGGCCACGCTGCCGTACCCCGGCATCGCCACCGACTACAAGCCACTGGTGGTCACCATGCTGTCGGTCGCCGATGGCGTGAGCATCGTCACCGAGAATCTCTATCCAGGCCGTTTCCGCTATGTGGAAGAACTGCAGCGGCTCGGGGCCGATATCCGCACCGATGGTCACCATGCCGTGGTGCGCGGCCGCCCTGTGCTCAGTGGCGCGAAGGTGCGCGCCCACGACATCCGTGCGGGCGCAGCACTGGTGGTGGCAGGCCTCGCGGCCGAGGGCGACACCATCATCAGTGGCGTGCATCACATCGAGCGTGGCTACGACGATTTGGTGGGCCGGTTGGCGTCGCTCGGCGCATCGGTGGAGCGCTGCTGACCATCGGCGGTGGGCGTCTGCTGCGCTTCCACGCGGCGTTTCACCACGCGCAACAACAACACCACCGCGGCAATGGGAACGACGATCATGAGCATCTCGTCCCAACCACCCTGATGGGCCAGGATGGCCGCAGTGGCGGCGCCTGTATTCATCGGCGACTCACACCACCCGCAGGGTCATGATGGTGGTGTTGGTGGAGGCGGCCACCAACGCGAATTCGCCTGCGGTATCGGCCCGGAAGCTCAGGGTTTCGGCCTTGCCGGGGGCCACAGGTTGGCCGACGCCGGCGTTGTAGCCCTGCAGCACGTACGTATCGGCCGTGGGGCCATTGACGATGGTGATCGATACCAGCGCGTTTCGGCTGACCGTTTCCACGCGAGTGGGCGATGAGTCCTTCCCCACGGTGACGGTGATGAGCGAGGGCACATCCGACGAGTCGACCGGGGGCATCGCAATGTCGGCCGAGTCGACCGGTTCGGTGGGCACCGGGATATCGCCCGAATCCACCGGGCGGGCAACGGTGGTACCGGCTGCCGGCATGCTCGAAGTGGTTACCCCACCGACTGAGGTGGCGCTGCTCGGTGAACTGCTGGAGGTTGCCGAGACGGTGGACGAACCGGCCAAGGTGCTCGCATCGCCGGTGGCGAGTGTGGGCCTGCTGGCACCCGAACAGGCGGCCAGGATGACGGCTCCGACGGAAAGTACGAGTGTCACGGGAATGCGAGTACGGCAACGGGAGGTTGTCATGAATGGTCATCGTATTGCCCGCCCTGCTTGAATAGCCCCCACCCCAGTATTGGAAAGTTGTCCGTCACATGATGCGAACCCGAGTGGAAGAGACGATCGAGGTCATCCGTCCGGCGCTCCAGGCCGACGGTGGCGACGTCGTGCTGCGCGATGTCGACGAGGCAACGGGCATCGTGTCGGTCACCTTGGTGGGCGCGTGCGGTACCTGCCCGGCGAGCACGCAGACCTTGAAGGCGGGTATCGAGCGCATCATGCGCGATCGTGTCGACGGCGTCACCGAGGTCGTACAGGTCGATTGACGTCGACCTCGTCGATCGAATACCCATGAGCCGTCGGAATACTCCTCCCGCCGAACTGTTCGCTGCCGCTGTCGAAGGCGACCGCGGTGCGCTCGCGCGTTTGCTGTCGCTCATCGAGCGCGGAGGCCCCGAGGCGCGTGCCATCGGGAGGCTCACGTATCCGCGTGGCGGCACCGGCTACACGGTGGGGTTCACCGGCGCGCCAGGGGCTGGCAAGAGCACCCTCACCAGTGCCGTCATCGGGCATCTGCGTCGCGCCGAACTCGAGGTGGCGGTGCTGGCCATCGACCCCTCGTCGCCGTTCACCGGTGGAGCCATTCTGGGCGACCGGGTGCGCATGCAAGACCACGCCACCGACCCGGGGGTGTTCATCCGTTCCATGGCCACCCGCGGGCATCTCGGTGGCCTCTCGCTCGCCTGCCCGGAAGCGGTGCGTCTGCTCGACGCCATCGGCCGGCAATGGATCCTCGTCGAAACCGTGGGTGTGGGCCAGGTGGAGGTGGAGATCGCGGGTAAGGCCGACACCACCGTGGTGGTGCTCAATCCGGGGTGGGGCGACAGTGTTCAGGCCAACAAGGCGGGCCTCATGGAAATTGCCGACATCTTCGTCATCAACAAGGCCGACCGGAAGGGCGTGGAGGAAACCCACCGCGACATCGAGCAGATGCTCGACCTGTCCGACCTTCCCCACGATGCCTGGCGGCCGCCCATCGTGCCGGTGGTGGCCATCGAGCAGCGTGGTATCACCGAATTGTGGAACACCGTGGTCGAGCACCGAGCGTTCATCGAGGGCAACGGTGAGCTCGCCAAGCGACGCGAATTCCGCATGCGCGAAGAGTTGCGCGAAATTGTGGCGCGACGCCTTGAACAGCGCGCTCGCGAGATCACCACTGGCGAGCGCTGGGATGCGTTGGCGCATCAGGTGATCGATCGCTCACTCGACCCGTGGAGCGCAGCGGACGAGATGTTGCACGGTGTCGGCGCCTGACTAGGGTGCCACCATGGCTGATCTGGTTCTGCTCGAACGACGCGACGATGGCGTTGCTGTCGTCACCCTCAACAACCCTAAGGTGAATGCACTATCGCAAGCGTTGCTGGGGCAACTACGCGAGATCGCCATCGAACTCACCACCAACCCGGCCGGCGCCGTGGTCATCACCGGCGGTGAGCGGTTGTTCGCGGCTGGTGCCGACATCAGCGAGTTCGGTGGCACTGCCGAGGGTGCCGTCATCGGCAACGGGTTCCACACGGCGCTCGACGCGGTGGCCGCCATTCCGCGCTTCGTGATTGCGGCGGTGAGTGGCTATGCCCTCGGCGGCGGTTGCGAACTTGCGTTGGCGTGCGACTATCGCATCGCGAGCGAGAAGGCCGTGTTCGGTCAGCCCGAAATTCTGCTCGGCATCATCCCCGGCGGCGGCGGCACGCAGCGCCTGCCTCGCGTGGTGGGTGCCAGCCGCGCCAAAGAGATCATGGTAACCGGTCGGCAGGTACGTGCCGACGAAGCGCTTCGCATCGGCCTCGCCGACGAGGTGGTGACCCCCGAGCAACTGCACGAGCGAGCGCTGGCGTTGGCGGCCGAGGTGGCGCGTGGCGCCGTGTTGGCCCAGGCCATGGTGAAGCGAGCGGTCGACGAGGGAATCGAAGGCGCGCTCGCCGATGGGTTGCGGCTCGAGCGTCAGCTGTTCACCGACGTGTTCAACACCTCCGACTCGCAGGTGGGTGTGGCGAGCTTCCTCGAGCACGGGCCTGGGAAGGCAACGTTCAGCGGAAGTTGAGCAGCGTCAGCCTGCCCAGGCGGCGCGGCCCAGTTCGATGGGGTGGATGAGGCCGTCGTGGGTGGGCAGCACCCGCACGGTGAGGCCGTACGCCCCCGAGGCGTTCACCCGGTACGAGCGTTCCCACAGACCGTCGCCACGGTGTTCCATTGCCAGCATCTCGGGCGTGCCGATGAACGACCCTGTGGAGTCGATGGCACCGTGCAACAACTGCACGGTCACTTCATCGGGGTTGAGCCCACCGAGTTCTACCCGTGCCCGCGCGTTGCGCTCGTCGCCCTCGTGGGCCGCTGCTGTGTCGGCGTCGACGTCGAGCACATGTACCCCGGGCCACACATCGTTCACATGGGTCTTCCATGCGCTCAGTGACTTGGCCAGCGCCCAGTGATCGGCACTCACGTGATGAGCACTGGCTGCGGCCGGTTCGTACATTTCGGTGACGTAATCGCGCACCATGCGTGCCGCCGTGACGAACGGCCCGAGCGATGCCCAGTTGTGCTTCACCATGTCGATCCAGCCATGGGGTACACCGCTGGTATCGCGTCGGTAGAACAGCGGCACGATGTCGCGCTCGAGCAGCCCGAACAGGCTGGTGGCTTCGCGTGTGTCGCGGCGATGCGTATCGGGGTCGTCGTCGGCCGAGGCGATGGCCCACCCGTTCTCGCCGTCGAAGCATTCGTCCCACCAGCCGTCGAGGATGCTGCAGTTGAGCGCACCGTTCAGTGCCGCCTTCATGCCGCTGGTACCGCATGCCTCGAGCGGGCGACGCGGGTTGTTGAGCCACACATCGCACCCGTGGTACATGAGCCGCGCCACTGCCATGTCGTAATCGGGGATGAACAAGAAGCGGTGTCCCACGTCGAGGTTGCGGGCGAACATCTCGATGTCGCGGATCATGTCTTTGCCCGGCTGGTCGGCGGGGTGGGCTTTCCCGGCGAACACGAACTGCACGGGCCGGTCGGCGCTGAGCAGCATTTCGCGCAACCGCTCGGGCTGCGAGAGCAGGAGCGTGGCGCGCTTGTAGGTGGCGAATCGACGGGCGAAACCGATGGTGAGCGCGTCGGGGTCGAGCAGCGATTCGCCGAGCCGCGACCGCACGAACTCGACCAGCGCGGTGCGCCCCACACGCCGGGCAGCCCACACATCGTCGGCGGCAAGATCGTGCACGCGGTTCCACGCGGCTGCATCGGCACCGTCCCACACACCGCCCACCGAACGACGCAGCAGACCATCGATCTCATCGCTCACCCAGGTGTGCGCGTGCACGCCGTTGGTGATGGCGTCGATGGGCACTTCGTTGACGGCGATATCGGGCCACAGGCCGCCGAACATCTCGCGGCTCACCTCACCGTGCAGTTGGGCAACACCGTTCGAACGGCCGGCCAGGCGCAGGCCCATGACGGCCATGTTGAAACGACTGTCGTCGGGCTCGTCGGCGCGGGCACCCAACTGGGCGAGCGTGTCGAGGGGAACGCCACACGAGGTGGCGAAGGCGCTGAAGTACTTCTCGAGCAGCGAGCGCTCGAACCGGTCGATGCCCGCGGGCACGGGTGTGTGCGTGGTGAACACGCCACCGGCGCGCACTGCCTCGACCGCCTCGGGAAAGCTCAGTCCGTCGGCCACCAGTTCGCGGATGCGCTCGAGTGAGAGGAAGCCGGCGTGGCCTTCGTTGGTGTGGAACACCTCGGGTTGCAGGCCCAGTGCGCGCAGCACGCGAATGCCGCCGATGCCGAGCACGATCTCCTGGCGCAAGCGGTGTTCGGCATCGCCGCCGTAGAGGCGGTTGGTGACGTTGGCGCCCTCCACACTGTTGCCCTCGACAGCGGTGTCGAGCAGGTACAGGTCGACCCGGCCCACCTTCACGCGCCAGGCGCGTACGGTGACCGGGTCGCCGGCGAGGTCGACCAGCACGCGCACACCGGTATCGGTGAGTGCCAAGCCGCTGGTGTCGAGGCGAGGGAAGCGTTCTTCCTGGTACCCGTCGGCGTTGAGGCGCTGCCGGAAATACCCCTCGGCGTAGAGCAGGCCGATGGCCACCAACGGCGCGCCCAGGTCGCTGGCTGCCTTCAGGTGGTCGCCGGCCAGCACACCCAGGCCGCCGCTGTACTGCGGCAGGGTTTCGCTGATGCCGAACTCGGGCGAGAAGTACGCCACCAGGTGCAGCGGTGAACCCTCGCGACCCTGGAACCAGCGCGGATCCACGATGGCGGCATCGAGGCGCTGCTGCGCAGTGGCGGTGGCGGCGATGATGTCGCCATCGTTGGCCAGTTCGGCCCAGCGCTCGGTACTGATGGAGGCGAGCAGGCGCAGCGGGTCGCCCTCGGCCGCCTGCCAGGCCTGCGGGTCGATGCGCTCGAAGAGTTGCCGCGTATCGCGATCCCAGGTCCAACGCAGGTTGGTGGCGAGTTCACGCAGGGCCGCGAGTGGTGCCGGGATGGCGGGAACGACAGTGAAATGGCGAACTGCACGCATAGCCGACGAGGGTATCTGGCCCCACCGAGCGATGGGTCACGGCTTTGTGAACGCTCAACGACAGGCGGTGCGATACACCTCGACGGTGGCCACGGCGATGGCATCCCAGGTGTAGCGCTCGGCGATGAGCGCTGCTGCCTTGGTGCGCATCTGTGCCGCGAGCGTGGTGTCGGTGAGCACATCGCGAATGCGCGCGGCGAGGTCGTGGTGATTCCCGGGTTCGAACAGCAGGCCGGCATCGGTGCCGTCGACGATCTCGGCCAGCCCGCCGGTGCGGGCGACGATGGTGGGTGCGCCCGCAGCCATACCCTCGAGCGCAACGATGCCGAACGGTTCGTACAGCGACGGGATGATGACGCACGAGGCGCGTTGCAAGGTGGCCTTCAACTCGTCGTCGGGAACGAACCCGGCGAGGTCGACGATGTCGCCCACGCCCTCCACATCAACTTGGCTCTGCAGTTCGGGAAGGTATGAACCGCGGCCGGCGATGATGCACCGCACCTCGGGCAGTTGGGTGCGCAGTTCGGCGATGGCGCGCACCAGCACCTGGAAGCCCTTCTCGTACTGCACGCGGCCCCAAGCCACCACCAATGGCTCCCGCGGCACCGGCTTGTCGGCAGCGGCGGGTTGCCAGACGGCCGGGTCGACGCCGTTGGGCACCAGATGCACCTTCTCGATGGGCAGTTCGAAACCGTCGACCACTTCGCGCACCATGAACTTCGAGCACGCGATCACCTCGCGTGCCTGATAGGTGAGCCACCATTCGACGGCGTTGATGGCGGCAGGCATACCGGCGGGCACATGGCCACCGTGGCGGCCGCGCTCGGTGGCATGGATCGTGGCCACCAACGGCTTGCCCCACAGCGTCTTCAGTGTGTCGCCGGCCCAGGCCACCAACCAGTCGTGGGCGTGCACCACGTCGGGCCGCCACTCGCCGAGCCGGGCGGCCAGTGCCACCAGTTGGTGGTTGGCCGAGGCCATGCGCGCCACGAGGTCGTTGTCGGGAAGCCAGGGCAGGTCGGCGGTGGCGCGCAGCACCCGCACCCCTTCGACAACCTCATCGTCGGGCACGATGGGCGCACCGTGTTCGTGCCGTTGCAGGCTCAGTACCACCACATCGTGCCCGGCGCGGGCCATCGCCCGGGCGAGGCCGTCGACATGCGCGGCGATCCCTCCCACGACGAACGGCGGGTACTCCCACGACACCATCACAACTCGCATCACGCCGACGGTAGTCCGTCGCGCTGGTGATGGCATACGCTCACTCGTTGTGCTGCTCGGCGACCTCGACCTTCATCTGTTCGGCGAGGGCACCCATCGGCGGTTGTGGGAGTTGCTCGGGGCGGTTCCGCTCGGTGACGGCGTGGTGCGGTTCGCCGTGTGGGCGCCCAACGCTCGCCACGTGGAGTTGTTCGGCGACTTCAACGGGTGGATGCCCACACCGATGCATCCGCAAGGGCAGTCGGGTATCTGGGCCGTGGAGACAACTGCCCAACTCGGTGATCGCTACAAGTACCGCGTCGTCGCCGCCAACGGGCGCGCGGTCATGAAGGCCGACCCGATGGCACGCGGTGCCGAAATTCCCCCGGCCGACGCGAGCGTGGTGGTGGGCAGCGGGGCCCATGTGTGGGACGACCACGAATGGATGGCGAGTAGACCTGCCCAGCATCGCGATGGGCTGCGCATCTACGAAGTGCACCTCGGCTCATGGCGACACGATGTGCAGTCGTACGTGGAACTGGCTCATGCTCTGGCCGATCACGTGCAGTCGTTGGGGTTCACTCACGTGGAGCTGCTGCCGGTGGCTGAGCATCCTTTCGGAGGTTCATGGGGCTATCAGGTGACGGGCTACTACGCGCCCACCGCTCGCTATGGCAGCCCCGATGAGTTCCGCGAATTCGTCGACGTGCTGCATCGACGGGGTATCGGCGTGATCGTCGATTGGGTGCCGGCGCACTTCCCGAAAGACGAATGGGCCTTGGCTCGCTTCGACGGAACGGCGCTCTACGAACATGCCGACCCCCGCAAAGGTGAGCACCCCGACTGGGGTACCTACGTGTTCAACTACGACCGCCACGAGGTGCGCAACTTCCTGGTGGCCAACGCGCTGTACTGGCTGCACGAGTTCCACATCGACGGCCTGCGGGTCGATGCCGTGGCGAGCATGTTGTACCTCGACTACTCGCGCGAGCCAGGGGAATGGGTGCCCAACGAATATGGCGGGCGCGAGAACCTCGGCGCGGTGTCGTTCCTGCAGCAGTTGAACGATGTGGTGGCTGCCGAGGTGCCCGGTGCGCTCACCATCGCCGAGGAGAGCACGGCGTGGCCGAAGGTGACCCACCCTGTGGTCGAGGGCGGGCTGGGGTTCACGCACAAGTGGAACATGGGGTGGATGAACGATTCGCTCGAGTACCTGCACGACGATCCGGTGCACCGTCGCTGGCACCATCACCGGCTCACGTTCGGGTTGATGTACGCGTTCAGCGAGCGGTTCGTGCTGCCACTGAGCCACGACGAAGTGGTGCACGGGAAGGGCAGTCTGCTGGCCAAGATGGCGGGTGACGATTGGCAACGGTTCGCCACCCTGCGTGCGCTCTATGCATGGATGTGGGCCCTGCCGGGCGCTCCATTGTTGTTCATGGGGTCGGAGTTCGCTCCATGGAGCGAGTGGGACGACGCGGCGGGATTGCCATGGCATCTGCTCGACCATGCGCCGCACCGCGGTGTGCGCGATCTGGTGGGCACGCTGAATGCGACCGCGGTGCAGTGGCCGGCGCTCTGGGAGTGCGACCGCGACCCTGCTGGGTTCGAATGGCTCGATGCGAACGATGCCGACCACTCGGTGTACGCCTTCGTACGCTGGGCGGCTCGCGGTGCCCACGCAGTGGTGTGTATCGCCAACTTCACTCCCGTGCCTCGCCCCGGGTACCGCGTGGGGGTGCCCTGGCAAGGGAGGTGGGATGTCGTGCTCGACACCGACGATGCACGATTCGGCGGGAGTGCTTTCGGCGGTACCGGCGCGACAACGTTGGTGAGCGACCCCCTGGCCTGGCAGGGGCAACCGGCCTCAGTGGTAGTTGACCTGCCGCCGCTCGCGGCGATCTGGGTGGCGGCTCACCGCCCGGTGGGCTGAGCCGCGATGCGTCGGTTCATGGCGCTCTGGCACGACCCCGAGTTGCGGCCCGTGGTGGTGGCCAGCATCACCCTCGGCGCCGCAGTCGGAGTGTTCGCCGTGTCGTTCGGCGTCGGGGCCGTGAGCGCCGGCGCATCGGTGGCACAGACCTGCGTGATGTCGTTATTGGTGTTCACCGGTGCTTCGCAGTTCTCGGCGGTGAGCGTGGTGGGTGCCGGTGGCACGGCGGCGTCGGCACTCGGCGGGGCATTGGTACTGGCGGCTCGCAACGGTGTGTACGGCCTCACGATGGGGCGCCGCCTGCCCGGTTCGTTGGGCACCCGGTTGGTGGCGGCACAACTCACCATCGACGAGTCGACGGCCATGGCCGTGGCACAGGGAACACCTCGAGCGCAGCGTGCGGCGTTCTGGATCACCGGCGGCAGTGTGTACGTGTTCTGGAACATCGGCACGTTGCTGGGGGCTCTCGCTGGGCGTGCCATCAACCCCGTCACCTTCGGGCTCGACGCCGCATTCCCCGCCGCCTTCGTGGCCATGGTGTGGCCGCTGCTGCGCAACCGTCGTGGGTTGTTGGCAGCGCTGATCGGCGCCACGGTGTGCCTGGCAACCATTCCTGTTCTCCCCATCGGGGTGCCGATCTTGTGCGCATCGGTCGGGGTGCTGGTGGGGTTGCCTGCCGAGCGACCCGGTGAACGGGCCACGTCTGCGCCGGAGCTGGCATGAGTTGGGGTTTGGTGCTCGCCCTCGCCGCTGGGGCGTACGCGTTCAAGGTGCTCGGGTTCCTGGTGTTCAGCGGTAGGCAACTCCCTGCCCGGCTCGACCGCTGCCTGGCGCTCATCCCAGCGGCGCTCATCGCCGCCCTGGTGGTGAAAGACACCTTCAGCGTGGGGCAGACCCTGCAGATCGACGCTCGTGCTGCGGGTGTGGCCGCAGCCGTGTTGGCAGCCTGGCGCAAGGCGCCGATGATCGCCGTCATCGTTATCGGCGCGGCGGTGACCGCTGCGGTGCGCGCGATCAGTTGAACGCGCTGAGGCGGTGCCGAGGAGCCACTACTCCATCAACCGGGGTATCGAGGCTGAGGCGCGCCAGCATGTCGCCGATGAGCGGCGCGAACTTGAACCCGTGCCCGCTGCACGGCGACGCCACCACCACGGGCCCCACGCGGTCGATGACGAAGTCTTCGCTCGGTGTTGTGGTGTAGAGGCACGTGGCACCGAACCGCGGCTCAGGCTCCACACCCGGCACCCACTCGCTCACGTAGCGCCGGATCTCGTCGATGCGTGACAGGTCGACCTCGTCGCGGGGCTGATCGATCGATGTGACCACACCCTCGTGGTGGCCGCCCACCTTCAGCCCTTCGCCCGGAGTGAACAGCCCGTAGCGGAACAACTCGGTGTGGTGCATGAACGAGGGCCACACGGCATGTTCGTCGACGGGTTGATAGTGAGCGAGGTGCTCTGCGGTGATGCGTAACGGGGGTAGCGCTATGCCCCCAGTAGCGGCGCTGGCAGCCAGCAGGTTTGCCACCCAGGCGCCTGCCGTCACCACCACGCGGCGAGCCCGCACCGTCTCGCCTCCGACGTCGGCTTCCACATGGTCGCCCACCGACACGATGCGCACGGGGTGATCGAACCGGGCGTCGGCACCGCGCTCGATGGCGAGCCTGATGAGCGCATCGACAGCACGTTCGGCGAAAATGCGGCCGCCGCCGTGGTACAGCACCTGTGTGTCGAAACGCAGGCCGGGCACTCGTTCGTGGGCTGCCTCGGGAGACAGCCACTCGTACGGCACAGCGCAGGCCTGCAATGCGTCGGCAAGGGGAGTGAGCAACGCGGGTTGGCCGTGGTCGTACACACCGTTCAGGTCGAGCAGCGGTTCACCGGCCTCGGCCTCGAGTTCGCGCCACCACGGCATGGCCTCGGTGGTGAGTGCCGTGTAATAGGGGTCGGGGTAGGTCCAGCGAATGATGCGCACGCCGCCGTGGCTGCTGCCGTGCTGATGACCGCGAGCGAACTGATCGGCGATGAGAACGTCATGGCCGCGTCGGGCGAGGTGCCATGCAGTAGCAGCGCCCATCACGCCAGCGCCGATGACGAGTACGTCGACCTTGCGCACAGGCTGAACTCAGTGTTGCTCGACCAGACGGCGCAGATCGCGAAGGTTGCGCTTCCAGATGGCGGCGAGCACCACCTTGCCGCCCACGAACGCGCCCACGGGGCCGCCGAGCCACCAGGGGAAGATCAGTTCTTCATCCCAGGTGAACCGAGTGCGCCGGTCGAGGTCGATGGGCGTGAGGGTGAACTGGCCCGAACCCGTGACCATACCGATGTGGCGAACGCCCATGGTGTGCTCAGGCTCCCAGGCGGTGATCTCCATGGTGTCGACCAACTTGATGGGGCCCACCTTGGTGTCGCACCAGAACCGAGTACCCACACCGCGGGTCTGCTCGCCGTCGAAGCGAATGGCCACGGCGTCGTGCATCCAGTCGACATGGCGCTCGACGGGTTCCACCACCTCCCACACGCGTTGCGGGGTGGCGTCGATGTCGACGGAGACGGTGATACGGGCCATGGGGCGGCGCGCTCAGGCGCTGATGGCGACCGAACGCAGCCGGGCAGCGGCCACTTCGGGTGGCACGATGTTGATGAGGACGCCCGTGCCGCGCTCGAAGCCAGCGGTGGTGACGAGCTTGGGCCAGATGTTCACATGCCAGTGGAAGGCGCCGCTGTACTGGTGTGGCGCGGTGCGGAACACGAGGTTGTACGACACGTCGCCCACCGCAGCATGCAAATGGCGGATGGCATCGCGGATGGCCACGCCGACGGCGGCAACGGTGCGGTCGTCGCTATCGGTGAGGTGCAGATCGTGGCTGCGCGGGATGATCATCAACTCGAACGGTGATCCGCTCCAGAACGGGCAAATGCAGATGACGTCATCGTTGGCGAACACGACGCGTTTCGAATCGACCAGTTCGGCCTCGACGGTGGCGCACAAGATGCACCCACCTTCGAAACGGCTGAACCCACGCTGCTCTTCGAGTACTTCACCGGGCACGAAGGGGAGGCCGAGCAACTGCCCGTGCGGGTGCGCCAACGATGCGCCGGCCTCGCGGCCGTGGTTGATGATGGCCTGGGTGAAACGCAGGTTGGTGGCCGAGGCGTGCTCACGGAAGCGACGCTGCAGCATGCGCATGAGGTCGGCCGCATCGAGGTCGCTGAGTGTGTCGAGGCCGCCCTTGTGATCGCGGGTGAACACGAACACCTCGTGAATACCGCTGGCTTCGGCTTCCACGTGCACGGGGCCGAGGTGATGTACCGAGAAGGGCTCATCGCCGTAGAACGCCGGGTACAGGTTGGGCAGTACGCGCATTTTCCACGAGCCGCCTTCATCGAGCCGCTCGAGCGCGGGCGGGGTGGTTTCCTCGTTGCCTGGGCAGAACGGGCACGGCCGCTCGGGGTCGGCCTCGATATCGGCAGCACGAGGCGCGAAGTCGGTAGGACGGCCTGCTCGCTCGGCCACGATGGTGACCCAGCGACCGGTCAGAGGATTCAAACGCAGCTGACTCATCGCACTCCCCACCTTATTCCCCGAACGACACCGATTGGTGCTCTGGTGTCGGAATTCGCACCTGCGTCACCTTCCAGACAGGTCGAACGGTACTCGTTTCCAGTCATGCGGCATCGGCCACTCTGTAGATGCTCACATGTTGTTCGCTCGAGTCGTCGAACGCAGTGCCGGTGAAGTCGGCCCAACGGTGCTGCAGCTGCAAGCCCACCTCAGCAGCCAACGCGTCGAGTTCGTGCGGGTGGGTGTAGCGCACCGCCCACGGCCGCAGGCGAACGCCGCCGCCCTCGGTGAACTCGATGAACTGTCCTTCGGCGCGCTGGTCGGCGGCGTGGTGCACGCTGGCACTGAGGACCACCCGGTCGGCGCTCATCGACCGCACCGACACCTGCGAACCCGTGTGCGGGTGTGGTACGAACGCTTCCACCACCACTCGGCCACCTGGTGCGAGCACGGCCCGCGACCGAGCCAGGCACTGCTGTTGGCGTTCGGCGCTGAGCAGATTGAACAGGGTGTTGTACGCGGAGAACACCACGTCGTACGGCCCGGTGGGCAGATCGTCGACCATATCGCCGTGCACCACTTGGATCGTCCGGTGCGGGTCGTGCGATGCCAGTCGTTCGAGCATTCGCTCACTCGAATCGATACCGGTGACCTGGCAGCCACGGGCCGCCAACGGCAACGCCAACCGGCCCGTCCCCACACCGAGTTCGAGCACGCGCCCGCCTTGCGACAGCGCGTGCAGAGCCGCCACGGTGGCCTCGATGTCGCTCACATCGCGATACCAGTCGTCGTAGACATCGGCGAACGCGTCGCCATAGGAGGAGGGGCCGTACCCGTGCACTGCTCCATCATCGACCATGGCGACACTCGGCGTGGTACCTGACGAGTGGATGGCGCCACTGCCGGGCGCAAACAGGGCCGATAGCGTGATGACGTGGCAGGCACTCCGGCGGCCGATCTCGTGTATCTCGACCATGCCGCATCCACTCCGATGCGGCCCGAAGCCATCGCGGCCATGTTGCCGTTCCTCGATGTGCAGTTCGCCAACCCGTCGGGTTCGCATCGCTTCGCCCGGCAGGCTCGTGCTGCGCTCGACGATGCCCGCGACGTGGTGGCTGCCGTGGTGGGGTGTCGTCCCGGCGATGTGGTGTTCACCGCCGGGGGTACCGAGGCCGACAACACCGCCATCGTGGGCACCGTGGCGCGCCACGGTGGTACCGCGGTGTGCGCCGCCACCGAGCACCACGCCGTTCTGCACGCCGTCGAGCAGGTGGGTGGGGTGGTGGTGGGCGTCGACCGCTTCGGCCACATCGACCTCGACCAACTCGAAGCCGTGCTCGCTGGCGCTGCCGCGGGCGAACACCCTCCGGTGAGCGTGGTGTCGGTGATGGCTGTGAACAACGAAGTGGGCACGGTGAACGACCTCGCTGTGGTTGCGGCGTTGGTGCGCCGGTGGCAGCCCGCGGCGCTGGTGCACACCGATGCCGTACAGGCAGCGTGCTGGGTCGATCTTCATACCGTCACACCACATGTCGACCTGATGTCGCTGTCGGGTCACAAGTTCGGCGGCCCCAAGGGCATCGGCGTGTTGGTGGTGCGCGAGGGGGTCACGTTCGCGCCGTTACTGGTGGGCGGAGGCCAAGAACGCGAACGTCGTAGCGGCACGCAGAACGTGGCCGGGGCGGTGGCCTTGGCCGAGGCACTGCGGCTCGCCCATCTCGAACGCGAGGCCGAGGGCGTGCGCATCGCCGGCCTTCGCGATGCACTCGTCGATGGGCTCGTGGCCGCCGTACCGAACCTGGTGGAGACCGTGCCGCGGGCACACAAGGTGGCCGGCTCGGCCCATGTGTGCATCAGCGGTGTGGAGAACGAGGCGCTGCTGTTCCTGCTCGACGATGCCGGTGTGTGTGCCAGTGCTGCGTCGGCCTGTGCAGCGGGGGCAATGGAACCGTCGCACGTGCTGGCTGCCATGGGTGTTGACCGTGCCTGGGCGGCTGGCGCATTGCGGCTCACGCTTGGGCGCACCACCACCGCAGCCGATGTCGATCGGGCTGTTTCGGTGGTGGCTGCAGCAGTGGCACGAGTTCGCGAGTTCAGCGCATGAAGGTGCTGTGTGCCATGAGCGGTGGGGTCGACTCGTCGGTCGCCGCTGCCGAACTCATCGATGCCGGCCACACGGTCGTGGGGGTCACCATGCGCCTGTGGGGTGGAGCCAGCGACACGGGCTGCTGCTCGATCGCCGATGTCGACGACGCCCGGCGTGTGGCCGCGCAACTGGGTATCGACCATGTGGTGTTCAACTTCACCGAAGAGTTCGACCAGCACGTGGTGGCGCCCTACGTCGACGCCCACCGCGCCGGCGTCACCCCGAACCCGTGCATCGAGTGCAATCGGCACCTCAAGTTCTCACGGTTGTTCGAGCGGGCCGACGTGCTCGGCTTCGATGCCGTAGCCACCGGGCACCATGCGCGCCTCGTCGAGGTCGATGGGCGCCACTATGTGGGGCGCGGGGCCGATGCCGCGAAAGACCAGAGCTATGTGGTGCACATGCTCACCGGCTCCGATCTGAGCCGGGTGATGTTCCCCGTGGGGCATCTCACCAAGGCCGAAGTGCGCGAGCGAGCAGCGGCGCGCGGGCTGCGTACCGCCAGTAAACCCGACAGCCAAGATGTGTGCTTCATCACCAGCACAGGTGGGCGCACCCAGTTCTTGGGTGATCGCATCGAGTTCCGCAAAGCCCGTGTGGTCGACATCGATGGCAGTGCGGTGGGTGAAGTGGACGCGGTCGAGTTGGTCACCATCGGGCAACGCCGCGGCCTCGGCCTACCCGGTGGCGGGCCCAAGCGATACGTGGTCGATGTCGATGTCGATGCCGGTGTGGTGGTGGTGGGCGACGATGCCGACCAGTTCGAAGCCTCGTTGGTCATCGAACAACCGGTGTGGGCCCACGCTGCCGCAACAGGTGAGGTGTTGGTGCAGTGCAGCGCCCACGGTGAGCCACGTGCGGCCACCCTGGCTGAGCACACGGTGCGCTGGCACAGTGCCCAGCGGCGGGTGGCGCCGGGCCAGAGTGTGGCGTTCTACGACCCCACCGACACCTATGTGCTCGGGGGGGCGTTGGTCACCCGAGCAGTGCAGACGTCAGCCAACCGGTAGGCGGCGGTCCGCGGCGGCCTGCAGCATGGCACCCGGCCGCGAGGGGGCGACCAGCATGCCGCCAGCATGAATGGCGGTGCCCTGCGGTGTGCCACGCGTGCCTGCGAAGACCACGGTCACGAGGTCGCGGACGGTCACCTCGACCGCGTTACCCGATGCGGGGCCGGTGAGGTCGGCGGCATCGGTGCCCGCCAGGGCCAGGTGCAACGAAGTGACGTTGGCAGCAGCGAGCATGACGGTTTCGGCCAACACCACATGGTCGTGTACCACGACGCCGGCAGGCACGATGACCAACCAACGGCGCGATAAGCGGTGGTAGCGCTGGCCGAGCACCCAGCCGGCGCCGGTGGTGAGCAGCAACACCGGCACGCCGAGCACCCAGTTGGCCGCACCCAACAGCAACGGGCTGGCGAGTGCACCGGCGCACAGCATCGGCCAGGTGACCGCTACCGCAATGAGTGCCACCACGGGTGGCCGCAACACGAAGCGTTGTTCGTCGCCGTACGCCGAACCCTGCGCGAACCGTTGCCCGAACTCGCCGGTGGCGATGGCGACGGTGGCGACTGCGGCGAGCCCGATGGCCAGTGTCGATTGTGTGGCCGTGGCGCCCCCGGCCACGGCTGCACATACGGCGCCAGCCAGTGCCATGGGTGCCACAGTACGAGCCACGGTGAGGCTCACCGTCGACGGAATGGCGAGGGCAAGTGCCGCCGCACCCCAGCCGACCCAGAGCGCCGCGGTGCCGACCACCTGAACGCCACGGCTGTGCGATGCGAGCGCACCACCGAACGCGCCACCACCAGCAAGTGCCAGCACCAGCCACAGCAGCCGCGCTGCCCACACCGCGATCGCCTGAGCGTTGTGGGCGTTGGCCCGAACGTTGTGGGCGGATGACGGAGAACGAGGGTGGCTCGGCGGCACGGAGCGACAGGGTAGCGAGGCCAACCCGATGCTGCATTCGGCAGTGACATCGCACGGAGAATTCGCTGTCTCGTTTCGTGGTGAGCGAGCGAGTCATGCCAGGCTGTTCACTTGAACGGCCACTATGCAGCTTCGACCGGCGCTCGGGTGAGGGGGTGAGGAGGTGAGTCGGAACAACATGACTTCATTGACGTTGGGGAATGGCGTCACCACCGCACTCGGCAGCCTGCCGCACCGCGACCTGCCTGCGGCCATCGAATTCGCGCTCACGTCCACGGCCATTCCTGCGGTGCCCACGTTGCCCCGCCGTTCGCCAGCCGAAAGCCCCATTGCTCAGGTGTTGGTGGGTATCGACGGTGTGACGCTCGGGCAATACGGGGCACTGTCGGTCGATGTCGCCCGTCTCGACCCGGTGAAGCCGGTCACCACCGATCTTCACCACGATGCCTTTGCCGGCTTCCGCTCGTTCCTCGCCGCAGCACCGCGCACACTGCCCGCAGTGAAGTGGCAACTCGTCGGGCCTGTCACGTTGGGTATGGCCTTGTTGCGCGCCGGCGTGCCTGAGCACACCGCATTCGACCTTGCCGTGCGTGCCGTGCGTGCCCACCTCACCAACCTGCTCGACATCGTCACTGACGCCTTGCCCGATGCCCGGCAGCTGGTGTTCATCGATGAACCCGATCTGGTGAGCCTCACCGAGTCGTCGTTTCCCATCGCCCCCGATACCGCGATCGACCTGGTATCGGGCGCGTTGGCCGCCATCGAAGGCAGGGCGGTGTCGGGGCTGCACTGTGGTGGCGACGCCGATTGGCCCACGCTCATCGCTGCTGGCCCCAATGTGGTGTCGTTGCCCGCACAGGCATCGGTGGTCGAGAGCGCCGGATACCTGCAGCGGTTCCTCGAACGCGGTGGTGTCATCGCGTGGGGTGCGGTGCAAACCGATGGCCCCATTCCTCACTCGGCCGAGCGTCCGTGGCGGGTGCTCACCGAACTGTGGTGCAACCTCGTCTCGCACGGTTGCGACCAGGTGCAGTTGCGCACGCAGAGCATCATCACGCCGAGCGGCGGCCTGGGGGCACATACACCCGAAGTAGCGCAACAAGTGCTCGCCATCGTGGGCGAGGTGGGGAAGCGAGTCGCCGAACAGGCCACCGCCAGCCGGTTCGTCCTCGGGGCCTGATATGCCGCGAGCGCACGCCTGCCTACACTGCCCCACGTGACTCAGGGCAACGACCTCGCTGTACGCGCCACCGAGCTGGCGAGGCAGATCCGCTATCACAACGAGCGCTACTACGCCGATGACGCGCCCGAGATCAGCGATGCCGATTACGACACATTGGTTCGCGAACTCACCGCTCTTGAAGCCGAGCACCCCGAGTTGGCAACGCCCGATTCACCGGTGCGCCAGGTGGGCGCCGGTCGGTTGAATTCATCGTTCGCTCCCGTCGAGCACCGGGTGCCGATGACCAGCCTCGACAACGCAATGGACGTCGATGAGTTGCGTGCGTGGGGCGAGCGCGCGGCGAAGGGTCTGAACAACGCCCAACCGATGCAACTGATCTGCGAACTCAAGA
>JBAXQV010000026.1:0-23386 GCA_037131575.1 Actinomycetota bacterium | reverse complement strand
GTGAGCGACTGGCGGCTCACCTGCGCGACAACCGGCCCGAGTTCGGGCAACAGCGCCGGATCGGGGGTGCCGGTGGACAGGTCGATGGCGAAATGCCCCGGCCCTTCGGTGACCCGCCGATAGCGACGCGGTGAACCCGGCCCGGTGGGTTGGCGCACGAATGTGCCCTGCCGCCCGCGGGCATCGATGGCCCCCACCAGTGCAAGCGTCTGCCACGCCTCGCTCACGGTGGTGGGCGACACCCCCAGCGCACGCGACAGTTCGCGCACGGTGGGCAGGCGGTGGCCGGGCGCCAGATCACCCGCGGAGATGAGCCGCCCGATGGTGGCGGCAATGCCTTTCGCACTGCGGTCGTCGATGATCGCTTCGAGGTCCATCACCTACCCCATTCGTTCCGGCCCGTGAACGGCGTGTAACACTTTGTACGGGCACAATACAAACATTGTCAGCAGGTGCGTGTCACATTACGATCCGCCGCTATGACCGATGCTTCGAATCCCCGCATCATCCGTGCCGCCCTGGTGCAGACCGATTGGACCGGGTCGAAAGACACGATGATCGACAAGCACGAGCAGTACGCCCGCGAGGCGGCCGCCCAGGGTGCGCAGGTGATCTGCTTCCAGGAGCTGTTCTACGGCCCCTACTTCTGCCAGGTGCAGGAAGCCGAGTACTACAGCTACACCGAGTACATCCCCGATGGTCCCACCACCCAGCGGTTCATGGCCCTCGCCAAAGAACTCGGCATGGTGATGGTGCTGCCGATGTACGAAATCGTGCAGCCCGGCCTCTACTACAACACCGCTGCGGTCATCGACGCCGATGGCACCTACCTCGGCAAGTATCGCAAGCAGCACATCCCGCAGGTGAAGGGGTTCTGGGAGAAGTTCTACTTCCGGCCCGGCACCGGCGGCTACCCCGTGTTCGACACCGCGGTGGGCAAGGTAGGTGTGTACATCTGCTACGACCGTCACTTCCCCGAAGGCTGGCGTGCGCTCGGCCTCAATGGTGCCGAGATCGTGTTCAACCCGTCGGCCACCCACCGCGGCCTCAGCGAGTACCTGTGGCGCCTCGAGCAGCCTGCGTCCGCCGTGGCCAACATCTACTACGTCGGGGCCATCAACCGCGTGGGTATCGAACCGCTGGGCGAGAACGACTTCTACGGGCAGAGCTACTTCGTCGACCCCGAAGGAAAGTTCGTGGGCGAAGTGGGCGACCCCTACAAGAGCGAACTCATCGTGCGCGATCTCGACATGGACAAGATGCGCGCCATCCGCGATCGGTGGGCGTTCTATCGTGACCGTCGACCCGACGCGTACGACGAACTCGTCGAGAACTGACCGCACTCAACCACTGGGGGAACCATGGCAAAGATCCTGATCAAGAACGGCAAGGTCATTTCACCCACCGGGGTGATCGCGCAAGACGTGCTCATCGACGGTGAGACGATCTCGGCACTCGGCACACCGGGCTACTTCACCGACGAGGGCATGGACCGCGTCATCGACGCGGGCGGCAAGTACGTCATCCCCGGCGGTGTCGATGTGCACACGCACATGGAGTTGCCCTTTGGTGGCACCTTCGCCAGCGACACCTTCGAAACCGGTAGCCGCGCGGCTGCCTGGGGCGGTGTCACCACCATTGTCGACATGGCCGTGCAGCGCTACGGCGAGAACGTGTTCGACGGCCTCGCCGAATGGCACCGCAAGGCCGACGGCGAATGCGCTGTCGACTATGCCTTCCACCAGATCATCGGTGGCGTCGACGACGAATCGCTGAAGGCGATGAAGTACCTCACCGAGCACGAGGGCATCAGCAGCTTCAAGTTGTTCATGGCCTACCCCGGCGTGTTCTACAGCGACGACGGCCAGATCTTGAAAGCGATGCAAACCGCTGCCGAATGTGGTGCGGTCATCATGATGCACGCCGAGAACGGCATTGCCATCGACGTGCTGGTGCAGCAGGCACTCGCCCGCGGCGAAACCGACCCCCGCTACCACAGCTACACCCGCCCGTCGCCGCTCGAAGCCGAGGCCACCCACCGCGCCATCGTGCTCAGCCATGTGGCCGGCAACGTGCCGCTGTACATCGTGCACATGAGCGCCGGCGATGCACTCAACGAAGTGGCCGCCGCTCGCCACCACGGTCGCAACGTGTTCGCCGAAACCTGCCCGCAGTACCTGTGGCTCACGCTCGAAGAGACCCTCGGCCAGCCCGGGTTCGAAGGCTCGAAGTGGGTGTGCAGCACCCCGGTGCGATCGAAGGATCACGACCCGCACTACATCGGCCAGATGGGGCACGGCCACCAGGGCGACCTGTGGAAGGGCCTGCGCATGAACGAGCTCGCCGTGGTGAGCACCGACCACTGCCCGTTCTGCTTCAAGGATCAAAAAGAACTCGGCCTCGGCGACTTCTCGAAGATCCCCAACGGCATCGGCGGTGTCGAGCACCGCATGGAGCTCATCTATCAGGGTGTGGTGGCCGGTGAACTGAGCCTCGAACGGTGGGTGGAAACCTGCTGCACCACCCCGGCGCGCATGTTCGGCATGTACCCGAAGAAGGGCATCATCGCACCCGGCGCCGACGCCGACGTGGTGGTGTGGGACCCCAACACCAAGACCAAGATCGGTATCAACGACAAGCACCACATGAACATGGATCACTCGGCCTGGGAAGGCTGGGTCATCGATGGCAAGGTCGACACCGTGCTGTCGCGTGGTTCCATCCTTGTCGAGAACGACACTTATACGGGCCACAAGGGCCATGGCCAGTTCGTGAAGCGCGGCCTGTCGCAGTACCTCGTCTGACGCGCCCCCCGGCGCAGAACGGAAACATCATGAATCGCATTTCACATTGGGTCGACGGCAAGGTCGTCGCCGGTACGTCGGGCCGTTCGGGCGTGGTGTTCAACCCCGCCACCGGCGAACAGCAATCGAGTGTCGACTTCGCCTCGATCGCCGAAATCGACGCCGCGGTTGCGGTGGCCAAGGCGGCATTCCCCGCATGGCGCGCCACCAACCTGTCGCGCCGCGCCGAGGTGATGTTCCACATGCGTGAGCTCATCTCCGCCAACCGCAAGGAGATCGCCTCACTGCTGTCGGTCGAACACGGCAAGGTGCTCAGCGACGCGCTCGGAGAAGTGGCCCGTGGCCTCGAGAACGTCGAGTTCGCGTGCGGTGTGCCCAACCTGATGAAGGGTGGCTACAGCGAGCAGGCCTCGAGCGGCGTCGACGTGTACAGCATCAAGCAGCCGCTCGGTGTGGTGGCGGGTATCACCCCGTTCAACTTCCCGGCCATGGTGCCCATGTGGATGTTCGCCAACGCCCTCGCCTGCGGCAACACGTTCATCCTGAAGCCCAGTGAGAAGGATCCGTCGGCCAGCATGTTCCTCGCCGAACTGTTGAAGCAGGCCGGCCTGCCCGACGGTTGCTTCAACGTGGTGCACGGCGACAAGGTGGCCGTCGACCGTTTGCTCGACCACCCCGACATCGCCGCAGTGAGCTTCGTGGGCTCCACCCCCATCGCTCGCTACATCTACGAAACCGGTACCCGTAACGGCAAGCGCGTGCAGGCGCTCGGTGGGGCCAAGAACCACATGCTCGTGCTGCCCGACGCCGACCTCGACATGGCCGCCGATGCGGCTGTGAGCGCCGCCTACGGTTCGGCCGGCGAGCGCTGCATGGCCATCAGCGTGGTGCTGGCGGTCGACTCGGTGGCCGATGCACTCATCGAACGCATCCAGGCTCGCATTCCCGATATCAAGGTGGGCCCGGCCAGCGAACCCGATAACGAAATGGGCCCGCTCATCACCGGCGAACACCGCGACAAGGTGGCCGGGTATGTGGCTGGCGCGGCCGAAGAAGGCGCCACCGTGGTGGTCGATGGCCGCGACGGTGCGCCTGAGGGCGGGTTCTTCCTGAAGCCGAGCCTCATCGACAACGTGAAGCCGGGCATGCGTTGCTACGACGACGAGATCTTCGGGCCGGTGCTCAGCGTGAGCCGGGTGTCGGGCTACGAAGAGGGCCTCGCGCTCATCAACGCCAACCAGTACGGCAACGGTACGGCCATCTTCACCCGCGACGGCGGCGTGGCCCGTCAGTTCGAGTTCGATGTGCAGGTGGGCATGGTGGGCGTGAACGTGCCCATCCCGGTGCCGGTGAGCTATTACAGCTTCGGTGGCTGGAAGGCGAGCCTGTTCGGCGACCAGCACATGTACGGGCCCGATGGCATCAACTTCTTCACCCGTACCAAGGTGGTCACCTCGCGCTGGCCCGACCCGCGCACGTCCACCGTCGACCTCGGCTTCCCGCAGAACCGCTGACCCATGGACTTCGGTGTCGTTCTGCAAACCACCCCGCCGTCGGCGCGGGTGATCGACCTGGCCAAGCGGGCCGAGACCTACGGGTTCACCTATGTGTGGACCTTCGACAGCCACATCCTGTGGCAGGAGCCGTACGTCATCTTCAGCCAGATCCTGGCCGAAACCCGCAATGTCATCGTGGGCCCCATGGTCACCAACCCGGCAACTCGCGACTGGACCGTCACGGCCAGCGTGTACGCCACCCTGAACGAGATGTACGGCAACCGCACGGTGTGCGGTATGGGCCGTGGCGACTCGGCAGTGCGCCTCACCAACGGTGCGCCCACCACGTTGGCCACCATGCGCGAGAGCATCCACGTCATTCGCGAACTCGGCAATGGCCGTGCGGTCGACTACAAGGGCAGCGAGATCCGCTTCCCGTGGGCGGCAAAGAGTGAGCTCGAGGTCTGGGTGGCGGCGTACGGACCGAAGGCGTTGGCGCTCACCGGTGAGGTGGGCGACGGATTCATTCTCCAACTCGCCGACCTGTCGATCGCCGAGTGGACCATCAAGGCGGTGCGCGATGCCGCGGCAGCCGCCGGCCGCAACCCCGACGACATCACCATCTGCGTGGCGGCGCCCGCCTACGTGACCGACGGTACCGAAGCCGGCCTTGCCCATGGCCGCGAGCAGTGCCGGTGGTTCGGCGGCATGGTGGGCAACCACGTGGCCGACATCGTGGCTCGCTACGGCGACGATGCACCGGTGCCCAAGGCACTCACCGACTACATCAAGGGCCGTCAGGGCTACGACTACAACGAGCACGGGCAGGCCGGTAACAGCCACACCACCTTCGTGCCCGATGAGATCGTCGACCGGTTCTGCATCATCGGCCCGCCCGAGGTGCACATCGAGCGGATGCAGCAGTTGAAAGACCTCGGCGTCGATCAGTTCTCGATCTACCTCCAACACGACGACAAGGACCACACGCTCGCTGCCTACGGCGAGCGCGTGATGCCCGCAGTGGCCGAGCACGTACGGGCCAAGGCCTGAGCATGGCCGACGCGAGCGGCGCACACCCTCGACGCAGCCGGTTGCGGCGCGCGTTGATGTTCCCGCTGGCGTTCGTGCTGGTTGCTTCACTTTGGGAGTTCTACAAGGCCATCGGCCCCGCCAAGGGTGGTTCCATCCTCGGCATCCGTGTACTGCCCCGCACCGACGACCAATCGATGTCGCATGTGTGGGACATGTGGAGCCGGCTGTGGCAGCCCGAGGTGCGTGGCAACTCGACTCGCATCATTTCGGTGGTGGCACAGGCCACCTTCTATTCGCTGCGTGTATCGCTGCTGGCCTTCGTACTCGGCTCGGCATTGGGCATCGGCCTGGCCGTGCTGATGGCTCGGTTCCGTATCGCCGAACGTGCACTCATGCCCTACCTGGTGATCTCCCAGACGGTGCCCATCATCGTGCTCGCCCCGCTCATCGCCGCGCTCATGGCGTTCGCCAGCCGCGACCTCGCCTCGAAGACCTGGATCGCCGCGGTCATCCTGGGCGTGTTCCTCTCGTTCTTCCCGGTGGCGCTGGGCACCCTGCGCGGCCTGCAGGCCACACCGCCGGCTGCGCTCGAGTTGATGGACTCACTCGCCTCACCGTGGTGGAAGACGCTCACCAAACTGCGCTTTCCTGCGGCCGTTCCCTACCTGGCCCCCGCCCTGCGCCTCGCCGGTGCAGCCGCGGTGGTGGGTGTGGTGGTTGCGGAGATATCGCTCGGCGTTCGTTCGGGCGTGGGCCGACTCATCTTGTCGTACGGGCAGGAAGCGTCCACCGACCCGCCCAAGCTGTACGCCGCAGTGTTCGGCGCCGCCGCGCTCGGCCTCATCATGGCCGGCCTCGTGGTGGCCGTCGACCGCACGCTGATGCGCAATCGCCCACAGGAGAACTCATGAGCGACATTCCGGCAGTCGAGGCGCACGGACTCGGCAAGGTGTTCAACGCCGACAGCGCCAATCGTGTCGATGCACTCGTCGACATCGACCTCACGATCGTTCCCGGTGAGTTCGTGTCGCTCATCGGCCCGTCGGGGTGCGGGAAGTCGACGCTGCTGCGGTTGTTCGCCGACCTCATCGAACCCACCAGCGGCTCGCTCATCGTGAACGGCAAGACAGCGCATCAAGCTCGCCTCGACCAGGACTACGGCATGGCGTTCCAGCAGAGTGGGCTGTTCGAGTGGCGCAGTGTCGAGCGCAACATCGAACTCCCGCTGGAGTTGAAGGGCTGGGACAAGGCCAAGCGTCAGCAGCGCAGCGCCGAGATGCTCGAACTGGTGAAGCTCGGCGACTTCGCCAAGCACATGCCGTGGCAACTGTCGGGCGGTATGCAGCAGCGTGTGGCCATCGCCCGCTCGCTGGCAGCGCACCCGCAGTTGCTGCTCATGGACGAACCGTTCGGCGCGCTCGACGAGATGACACGCGAGCACATGCAGGCCGAACTGTTGCGCATCTGCGCCACCATGCACACCACGGTGGTGTTCGTCACCCACTCGATTCCCGAGGCGGTGTATCTGGCCGACCGTGTGGTGGTCATGTCGCCGCGGCCGGGCCGCATCGTCGACGTCGTCGACGTATCGCTGGGCCGCGAGCGCGATGAACTCACCCGTGAAGCCTCCACGTTCTTCGAGAAGGTCACTGAGGTGCGCGAGGCATTGCGCGGTATCGAGATGTCGAACCAGGCGCGGGGGATCGAAGACCGGTGAATGCCACTCGCGTCCGTTCCACTGCGTCGGCGGTGTGGCCGCCGGTGGTGGCTGGCGCGCTGTTCCTCGGCGCGTGGCAACTGTGGGTGAAGGCGTACGACATCAAGCCGTTCGTCATCCCGTCGCCCACGTCGATCGTGCAGTCGTTCTTCGACGACTTCGACCTGGTGTGGAAGGCCTCGCTGGTCACGGGCACGAATGCGTTCATCGGCCTGGTGCTCGGTGCAGTGTTCGGCTTTCTCATCGCCGTGCTCACCAACCGCTTCAAGATCGTCTCGGAGATCATCAACCCGCTTGCGGTCACCATCGCGGCAGTGCCCGCGGTGGTCATCGTGGGCGTGCTCAACAACATGTATTCGCTCGACAGCCAGATCGGTCGGCGCATCATGGTCACCCTGGCGGTGTTCTTCATCGTGTTCGTGCAGGTGGCCAAGGGCCTACGGCAGAACGATGCCACCCAGATGGAACTGATGCGTTCCTACGCCGCCACACCCCGGCAGGTGCTCGGCAAGGTGCGTCTGCCCAACACCATGCCGTTCTTCTTCACCGCCATCCGCAATGCTGCACCTGTCGCCGTCATCATCGCCCTCGTATCGGAATACTTCGGCGGCACACAAGACGGTTTGGGCAGCAAGATCTCCGGCACGCTCAACGGCTCCAACAAAGCGCTCGGTTTCGCCTATGTTCTCGGCGGGTCGATCGTGGGGCTGTTGTTCTTCGTCGGCGCAAATCTCCTGGAGTACTACGTCGTTCCGTGGCGACGCCGCAGGCCATCCAGGTGAATACCAGCAACACAACACGATCATCAAACAGCAAGGGGAGGAACATGCATAAGGCAATCAAGGCCGTTGCGGTCGCCAGTATCGCCGGTCTCGTCATGACGGCTTGTGGCAGCGATGCCAAGAGCTCGTCCACCACGGCCGCCGGTGGCGGCGGTGCATCGGGCGGCATGAAGGTCGACGTCTCGAAGTGCACCAAGCCGGCCGGCGACAAGGTGAAGCTGCAGCTGCAGTGGTTCACGCAGGCTCAGTTCGGTGGCTACTTCGCCGCCGTCGACCAGGGCTTCTACAAAGATGCCGGCCTCGACGTCACCATCGTCGAAGGTGGCGTCGACATCGCCCCGCAGAAGCAGCTCGCCACCGGCGCAGTCGACTTCGCCATCTCGTGGGTGCCCAAGGCACTCGCCGAGCGCGAGGCAGGCGCCAAGGTCACCGACATCGCCCAAGTGTTCCAGCGCAGCGGCACGCTGCAGGTGAGCATGAAGGACAAGAACATCACGTCGGCGAAAGACTTCAAGGGCAAGAAGATCGGTAACTGGGGCTTCGGCAACGAGTACGAGATCTTCGCTGCGCTCTCGAAGGCTGGTCTCGACCCGGCCAAGGATGTCACCCTGCTGGCTCAGCAGTTCGACATGAAGGGCCTCCTCTCGGGCGACATCGACGCTGCCGAGGCGATGACCTACAACGAGTACGCACAGGTGCTCGAGTCGATGAACGCGGCAACCGGCAAGCTGTACACACCCGAAGATCTCAACGTCGTGTCGTATGAGACCGAGGGCGTGGGCATGTTGCAGGACGCCATCTGGGCCGATGAGGCCCGTCTCAGCGATGCCAAGTACTGCGGTCAGGCCGTCGCCTTCGTGAAGGCGTCGCTGCAGGGCTGGGCGTTCTGCCGCGACAACGTCGACAAGTGCCGCGACATCGTGGTGGCCAAGGGCTCGAAGCTCGGCGCCACCCACCAGCAGTGGCAGATGAACGAAGTCAACAAGCTCATCTGGCCGGCCACCAACGGCGTCGGCGTCATCGATCAGGCTGCATGGGACCGTACGGCGAAGATCGCCAGCGAGACCAAGAACCTCGACGGCAAGACCGTGCTCACCAAGGCTCCTGATGCCAACTCGTACACGAACGACATCGTGAACGAGGCCATCAAGCAGCTGAAGGATGCCAAGGTCGACGTCACCGGTTCGAGCTACAAGCCGGCGACTGTCACCCTCACCGAGGGCGGCGCCTGAGTTCCGTAGTACCTGAAGGGCGGGCCGCTTCGGCGGCCCGCCCTTTTCGCGTTGCCCGGCTCGCCCAGGCGGCCCCCGTGGTGTTCGTGCTGTTGTGGAGCACCGGGTTCATCGCCGCGCATTACGCCACCCGCGATGCCGCACCACTCACCTTCCTCGCCGTGCGCTTGGGCGCTGCCGGGGCGTTGCTGGCCATCATCGCCACTGTCTTGCGCGTCCCTCGCCCGCGGTTGGCCGAGGCGCGATGGCTCATGGTGTCGGGCATCGGCATGCATGCCATCTACCTCGGTGGCGTGTTCATCGCCATCCATCTGGGCATGCCCTCGGGTGTCGGTGCTGTCATCGCCGGGTTGCATCCGGTGGTCACCGCGTTCCTGGGCCGTTCACTGCTCGACGAGCGGCTTGCCCGCGTGCAGTGGTTGGGTATCTTCCTCGGCCTCGCTGGCGTGATCGTGGTGGTGCTCGAGAAGGTGTTGGCCCATTCGTCGGGCGTGGCCGCCGGAGCGCTGCTGGCCTCGTCGCTCAGTGTGTTGGGCATGTCGGGCGGCACACTCGTGCAGCGCCGTCATGGTGCGTCGGTGCCGTTGCTGTGGGGCACGGTGGCGCAATATGCGGCATCCACAGTGGTGCTGGCGGTGGCCGGTGTGGTATTCGAAGACTTCCGTATCTCGTTCACGGCATCGACCGTGTTCGCGCTGGTGTGGAGCACCCTCGTGCTGTCGATCGGCGCGGTGCTCATCATGCTCTGGTTGCTGCAGCATCAGGCGGCGGCGAAGGTGAGCAGTCTGTTCTTCCTCACGCCTGCGCTCAGCGCGCTCGAGGGTGCCATCTTGTTCCACGAGCACCTCGGCGTGCTCGCGTTCGTGGGCTTCGGAGTGGCGGTGACGGGTGTGGCGCTGGTGACTCGCGCGAGCTAGGGCTCGACGATGGGGAAGCCGCTCTCGAACACGTCGAGGTGATCGAACACGGTGCGCAACGCACCGGCGTCACCCTCCACGCGCATCGCCCCGGTCTCGAGTGATGCATCGATCGTGGTCTCGCGTGCGGTCACCGCGAGCAAGGCATCGCGAGTGGTCACCACAGTGGCGTCGGCGTCGTCGGCCTGTTTGCCGGCCGTGTAATGGATGGCCCGGTTCGAGATGCCGAAGACCCACCGCTCGTCGATGTCGGTGAAGGTGAAGTTGATGCTCAGAGACACCCCGGCGAGTTCCTCAGCCTTCAGCCGCACGCCGATGGTGTCGAACATCATGTCGATGGGCAGTGCCTGCACCAGCCCGCGACCACCGACCGGGAACCGCGGCGGCGGGCCTTGGCGCAGCT
Organism: Actinomycetota bacterium; assembly: GCA_037131575.1. Taxonomy (GTDB): domain Bacteria; phylum Actinomycetota; class Acidimicrobiia; order Acidimicrobiales; family Ilumatobacteraceae; genus VFMC01. The sequence goes on along the minus strand of JBAXQV010000026.1, from coordinate 13,003 downwards.
CGCGTGCGCCGGTGAGGTACGCGTTGCGGAACGTGGCCGACTGGCTCTGGTAGCCGAGTTGTTCGAGCGTGGCGGCCTGCAGTTCGCGGGCCTCGGCGTTGGTGGGGTCGGCGAACACGAGGTGGTTCACCAGTTCGGCCACCCAGCGGTAGTCGCCCTGTTCGAATGCGGCGCGTGCGTTGGCCAACAACGCCTCGGCGCCGCCGGCTAGCGCCACATAGCGCTGGCCCACTTCCACCGGGGGCAGCTTGTGCAGGTTGGCCGGGTTGCCGTCGTACCAACTCAGGTAGCGCTGGTACACCGCCTTCACGTTGTGCACGAGGTGGCCGTAGTAGCCGGTGGTGTGGCCCTGCTCGGCGAACTCGGGCGGCAGGGCCAGGTGCTCGGCGATTTCGGTGGCCACCATGCCATGGTTGGCGAACCGCAGGGTCTGGTCGTGCATGAACCGGTAGAGATCGCGTTGGCGTACCAGGAACTGACGGGCGTCGTCGCCACCCCAGCGCGGCCAGTGGTGCGAGGCGAACAGCACCTCGGTGTGGTTGCCCCACAGTTCGAGCACATCGCCGATGTAGCGCGACCAACTCAACGAGTCGCGAGCCTGGGCACCACGAATGGGAATGAGGTTGTGCATGGTGTGCGTGCAGTTCTCGGCCATGCACAACCAACCCTGATCGGGGAAGAAGAAGTTCATCTCCGCCGGTGCCTCGGTTTCGGGCGTGAGCTGGAAGATGATGCGCACACCATCGACCACGAGTTCTTGCCCGGTGAAGGTGATGTCTTCGGTTGGGGCGATGAGGCCGGGCGCGGCAAGCGGGATGCCCTTACCGAGCCCGGCATCGACCTGTTGACGTGGGCCGGTGGGCAGCGTGATGCCGAACTGGTAGAGCGAGCGACGGTTCATCGCCGGGCCGGCCAACAGGTTCTCGGCGACGGTTTCGTGCATGAAACCCTGCGGCGCGATCACCCGGCATCGCCCTGCGTCGACATCGGCCTGCGTGGTCACGCCGTGCACGCCGCCGAAGTGGTCGGCATGCGAGTGCGTGTAGATGACTGCGGTGACCGGCCGAACTCCGAGATGCTCATTGGCCAGTGCGAGGCAGGCTGACGCGGTGGCCGCGGTGGTGAGTGGGTCGATGACCACCCAGCCATCGGTGCCTTCGATGAACGTGACGTTCGAGATGTCGTAGCCACGTGCCTGCCAGATACCGGGTGCCACTTCGAACAGGCCGTGGATGGCGTTCAGTTGGGCCTGCCGCCACAGCCCGGGGTGCACCGTGTCGGGGCATGGTGCGTCGTTGCGCAGAAAGTCGTAACGGCTCACATCCCATGCCGCGCCGAACGGACCGTCGATCACCCCGGTGGCATGCGTGGCAACGAGGCCACGCTCGGCCCGTTCGAAGTCGGCCGCATCGAGCGTGGGCTGCGGCGCGGTGTTGTTCGCGTGTGTATGGGCGCTGGCGGGCTGGGGTGTCGATGTCACCCCGCCATTGTTTCAGGCGGTGACGTAACTGTCGGCAACGCTGAGGGCTTCATCGATGATGGCCAAGCCTTGGCGCACCTCATCGACCGGCGTATTGCAGGGCGGCACCACATGCATGCGGTTGAAGTGGGTGAACGGCCACAGCCCGGCGGCCTTGCAGGCATTGGCCAGTTCGACCATCGGCTTGGCATCGGCACCGGTTGCGTTGAAGGGCACCAGGGGCGCTCGGGTGGCACGGTTGCGCACCAACTCGATGGCCCAGAACGTGCCTAGGCCGCGCACATCGCCCACGCTGGGGTGCTTGGCCTTCAGTGCCTCGAGCGCCGGCCCGATGATCTGTTCGCCGAGCATGCGCGAGTGCTCGACCACGCCCTCTTCTTTGAAGATGTTGATGCTTGCCACAGCCGAGGCACAGGCGAGCGGATGGCCCGAGTAGGTGAGGCCACCGGGGAACGGGCGGTCGCGGAAGGTGTCGGCGATGTGCGAGCCGATGACCACACCACCGAGGGGCAGGTAGCCGCTGTTGACACCCTTGGCGAAGCACACCAGGTCGGGGCGCACGCCCCACTTCTGGAAGGCGAACCACTCGCCACAACGGGCGAAACCGGCCATGACCTCGTCGAACATGAGCATGATGCCGTGGGCATCGCACAGGGCGCGCACACCGGCCAAGTAGCCGGGCGGGGGTACGAGGATGCCGTTGGTGCCCACCACGCTTTCGAGCGCAATGGCAGCCACCGTGTGCGGCCCTTCCACCATGAGCACTTCGCTGAGGTGCTGCAGCGCACGCGCCGTCTCTTCCTCGTCGGAACTCGAATGGAAGGCGCTGCGGTAGGGGTAGGGCCCCCAGAACTTCACGGCTCCGGGAATACCGGGCTCGCTCGGCCAGCGACGCGGATCGCCCGTGAGGGTGATGGCCCCAGCCGTAGCGCCGTGGTAGCTGCGGTAGGTCGTGAGCACCTTGTGCCGACCGGTGTGCAGGCGAGCCATGCGGATGGCGTTCTCCGCAGCCTCGGCTCCGCCGTTGGTGAAGAACACCATGCCCAAGCCGTAGTCGCGGTCGTGGTTGGCGGCTTCCACGATGAGCCGTGCGGCTTCACTGCGTGCGTCATTGGCGTGGAACGGGGCGATGGTGCACAGCGTGGCGGCGTGCTCTTGGATGGCTGCTACCAACTTGGGGTGCTGGTGCCCGATGTTCACGTTCACCAGTTGGCTCGAGAAGTCGAGGTAGCGCTTCCCCTTGTCGTCCCAGAACCAACTGCCTTGGGCACCTGCCACCACCAAGGGGTTCAGTGCGCCCTGCGCGCTCCACGAGTGGAACACGAACTGGCGATCGTTGGTGAAGGCATCGGACGGGCGGGTCTCCAAAGCGGTCATGCTGCGATGGTATTCGATACACACGCGTCCGTACAGACCGCCCATTGTTCCCGTACAAAGTGATGCGTTACGCTGCGCGGCATGGGCGAAAACGTGACGTTCCGATCGAATGGGCATACCTGCGATGGCTATCTGGCTGGCGAAGGCCCCGGCGTGCTGGTCATCCAGGAATGGTGGGGTTTGGTGCCGCACATCCGCGATGTGGTCGACCGGTTCGCAGCCGCTGGTTTCACCGCGTTGGCCCCCGATCTGTATCACGGCGAGTCGAGCACCGAACCCGATGGTGCCGGCAAGTTGATGATGGCGCTCAACCTCGACCAGGCCGCGAAAGACCTCGACGGCGCTATCGCTCTGCTGCAGGAGCGCACTGGTTCGAGCAAGGTGGGCGTGGTGGGCTACTGCATGGGCGGTGGCCTCACCCTGGTGCTGGCATCGCGCCGGCCCGATGCCGTGGTGGCTGCCGCGCCCTACTACGGGGTCATCCCGTGGGCCTCGGCTCAGCCCGATTGGGCCAACCTCGGCGCCAAAGTGGTGGGCGAATACGCCGAGAACGACGGGTTCGCCGGCCCCGAAGCCGTGCGTGCGCTCGAGGCGCAGTTACGCGACCTCGGCAAGGACGCCACCTTGCACATCCACGCCGGTTGCGAGCACGCCTTCTTCAACGATGCGCGCCCCGATGTGTACGACGCGGCAGCCTCCACCGAGGCGTGGACCCGCACCCTCGACCTCTTCCGCACCACCCTCTAACCCATCCGAGTCGCACAGGCTCATCCGAGTCGTACAGGCTCATCCGAGTCGCAGCGGTGCAGCCTGCGAGTAAGAGGGCAGCTCATCGTCAGGGTGACCACGAGCTGCCCTCTTACTCGTGGTGAGACGTGTCATCCACCGCAGTCGTAGAGCGAGTCGCTCACCTCGGTGACGGGCAGGCAGGTCGCCTCGATGTAGCCGGTGAGTTGCGCGTTGCCGCCGCCGGGCCCGCCGCCGGGCCCGCCGCCGGGCCCACCGCCGCCGAAACCACCGGGGCCGCCGCCGCCAACCAGCACGTAACGCACACGACCCTCTCTCACCAGTGCGTCGAAACCGGCCGCATCGAGCGCCGCATCACTGCCCGAGAAGCCACCCATGGCCATTACCGGTTCGCCGGTGGCGATGATGATGGGCGCCGCGGTCATTGCCGACGGCACCGCTACCAGCCAGTCGGCGGTGCCGCGGTGCTGTTCGAGATATGAAACGAGTGCGGCGTCGACCTGTGCCCCAGAACCACCGGGGCCACCGAATCCGCCGGGGCCGCCGGGGCCGCCGGGGCCGCCGGGGAACAGCGCCCCGTCCGACCCGGGGTTGGCGTAGGGCAAGTTGGCGTTCAGCCCTGCCCGCAGCGAACCGACCGTCCACACCGCAGGCGTGGCCACGAGCGCCAGGGCACCCGCCCCGAGTACCCACCGTGGCCACGTGCGGCGCACCGCGAGCCCAACCACCGCCATGATGAGGCCGAATGCGGCGACGATGAGCGCAGTGGCGATGGCGGGTTGCCAATGAACACGCCGCGCGATCACCCAGCCCAACACTCCGGTGGCGAACACCGTGGCGCCCAGGGCAACACGGGTCGCTCGCCGCTGCCACGTGTGCCGCGCAGCACCGATGCCGGCACCGATGAGCATGGCCAGGGGAGGCACGATGCTGGCGGTGTAGTACGGATGCACGATGCCCGAGGTGATGCTGTACACCACTGCGCCAGCGGCAAACCACACCGCGGGGGCAACCAGACTTGGTTCACGCCACCACCGCCGTCGCCCGGCCACCACCGCAGCGCCGAGCGCACCGGCCAAAGCGGGCACGATGAGCCAGCCCACTTGGCCGCCGAGTTCGCTGTTGAACAACCGCAGTGCGCCCGCTGAGCCACCGCTGAAACCACTCGGACCCATTGCACCGCCACCTGGCCGCCCGCCGCCGATTGGCGGCCCGCCGATGCCAGCACCGCCACCTGGACGCCCGCCGGGCCCACCGCCCGACGTGGGATCGTTGCCTTCCACTTGGTTCACGCCGTTGCGGGCGAACGCCAGTTGGTAAGCGCTGTTGGTGGCGCTCGAGCCCACATAGGGCCGCTGACTCGCTGGGGTGAGGTCGACGAAGCTGAACCATGCCAGCGCGCACACCGCGGCGATGGCAGCCATGGCACCCACCATGGCAACCTGGCGCCGCCAACTGAGGCCGACCGCCAGCGCCAGTGCCAGCAGCACGGCAGGGAGCACTGGTGCTGCGGCGAGCATCTTCGTGGTGAAGCTGAGGCCGAACAGCACGCCGGTGGCCACCACCCATCGCCATCGCCGGGTCTCGGCTGCCCGTACGCCTGCCCACACGGTGGCCGTCATGGCGAGGGTGAGGATGGCGTCGGTGTTGTTTGAATGGTTCACCATCACCGAAATCGGCGACACCGCAAGCGCCAGTGCGCCCATCGTGGCTCCGATACGACCCCAGCGCTTCACCACCGTGGCGTACACCAACACCACGGCCAGCACGCCGGCCACCACCTGCGGCACGAGCAACGACATCTGGTGGAACCCGAACACCTTCACCACCAGTGCTTGCACTTGCAACGACACGGGGGGCTTGTCGACCGTGATGAACCCCACGCTGTCGAGCGAGCCGTACCAGAAGGCGTGCCAACTGTCGGCCATGCTGCGCACTGCCGCCGAGTAGTAACTGTTGCCCCACCCCATGGTGCCGAGGGCCCACGACGACAGCACGGCCGAGACAGCGACAGGAATGACGAGCGGCCAATGGCGGCGCAGGCGCGTGAGATGAGACATCGTCGCTAGCTAAGCGGGTGTTTGTAAGAGTGCGGTGAGAAGTGTCAGCCGATGGCGGCGATGGCGTCGGCCACAGCCAGGGTGCGCTGCGCGTTGGCCACGTGCAGGTTCTCGATCATGCGGCCGTCGACGGTGATGACACCGCGGCCTTCGCGCACTGCCTCGTCGAATGCGGCGATGACGCGGCGAGCATGCTCGACCTCGGCCTCCGACGGTGCCCACACATCGTTGGCGATGTCGACCTGACCGGGGTGGATGAGGGTCTTGCCGTCGAAGCCCATCTCGAAGCCCTGCACGCATTCGTCGCGGAACCCGTCGAGGTTCTTCACGTCGTTGTACACACCGTCGAGGATCACCTTGCCTGCCTCTCGCGCTGCAGCGAGCGCAGTGGCGAGGTGGGGTACCAGTGGATGTCGCCCGGGCACCAGCCCGGCGCGCAACTCACGCGCGAGGTCGTTGGTGCCCATCACCAGCACGGCTACGCGCGGATGTGCAGCGATGGCGCGCACGTCGAAGATGGCGGTGGGTGTTTCGATCATCGGCCAGATCCGCATGGTCTCGGGTGCCCCTGCAGCGTGCAGCAGTTGCGACACCTGCTCGATGTACGCCACCGACGCCACCTTGGGAATGACCACCGCGGCGGCACCACTGCGGGCCGCTGCGGCGATGTCGTCGGCACCCCAGGGGGTGTCGAGCCCGTTGCAGCGGATGGTGAGCTCACGCGTGCCGTATTCGCTCGACGATGCCGCCGCCACAGCATTGAGGCGCGCCGCTTCCTTGGCGTCGGGTGCGACGGCGTCTTCGAGGTCGAAGATGATGGTGTCGGCGGGCAGGGTCTTGGCCTTGTCGAGGGCGCGCTCGTTCGACGAGGGCATGTACAGCACAGAACGGCGCGGGCGCAGGTCAGTCATGGCAGATCCTTCCTAGAAGCCGTACGCAGCCGCAAGGGCTGGGTCGCGTTCGGCGAGTTGACGAGCGAGGTTCACCACCACGTGGCACTGCTTCACCGAGGCGTCGTCTTCCATCTTGCCGTCGAGCATGATGGCGCCAGTGCCGTCGCCCATGGCGTCGATGACCCGTTGTGCCTGGCGCACATCTTCGGGTCGCGGGCTGAACACACGCTTGGCGATTTCCACCTGCACGGGGTGCAGGCTCCACGCGCCCACACAACCGAGCAGGTATGCGTTGCGGAACTGGTCTTCGCAAGCGACCACATCTTTGATGTCGCCGAAGGGGCCGTAGAACGGAAGCAGACCGAAGGTGACGCACGCGTCGACCATGCGGGCGATGGTGTAGTGCCACAGGTCTTGCTGGAATGTGGCTCGTGGCGCGTCGTACACCGGGCCATCGGCGCCGGCGGGCGGGTCGACACGCACGATGTAGTCGGGGTGGCCACCGCCGACGCGGGTGGTCTTCATGCGCCGGTTGGCCGCCAGGTCGGCGGGCCCGAGCGACAGGCCCTGCATGCGCGGTGATGCGCCGCAGATGGCCTCGATGTTGGCCACACCACGCGCAGTTTCCAGAATGGCGTGCACCAGCAGAGGCTTCTTCAACCCGGCCTTGGCCTCCAACTGCGCCAGCAGACGATCGACGTAGTGGATGTCTTCGGGGCCCTCGACCTTGGGCACCATGATGACGTCGAGCTTGTCGCCGATTTCGCCCACCAGGGTGATGAGGTCGTCGAGCGCCCACGGTGAGTCGAGGCTGTTGATACGGGTCCACAACTGCGTGGTGCCCATGTCGACCGTCTTGCCCACCTTCACCAACCCGGCGCGGGCGGCCTCCTTGTCGGCCATCGGGATGGCGTCTTCGAGGTTGCCGAGCAAGATGTCGACGGTGGGCACCACTTCGGGAAGCTTCGCCACCACCTTGTCGATGTGCGGCGGGAAGAAGTGGATCACCCGGCTCGGACGGAATGGAATCTCGCGGACGGGCTCGGGGGCACCGGCGGCGAGTGGCTTGAAGAAATCTCGGGGGCTCTTCATGATGTGTAAGGGTACGAGTCGTGCCGCGATTCGACGTAATCCTGTTCGACGCCGGGGGCATCTTCGTGTTGCCCGACCCCACCGTGCTGGGCCCATTGCTGGCCTACTACGGCGGCGACCCCTCGGTTGCAGCCCACCGCCGCGCCCACTACCGAGGTATGGCGGTGAAGAGCGCCGCCGGCAAGGGCGAGGCGTTCTGGGACGAATACAACCACGCCTATGTCGATTCGGTGGGAGTGCCGGCACACGATGTGACCGCAGCCGCCGAGTTGCTCGGCCGCACGCGCACGGCCCACCTGTGGCGCTGGCCGATACCCGAGAGCGTGGCCGCATTGCGCGCGCTGCACGAGGCCGGGATGCCGGTGGGTGTGGTGAGCAATGCGAGCGGTCAGATCGAGGAGGTGCTGCGCCGTAGCGGCGTGTGCCAAGTGGGCGAGGGCCCGGCCACCCCGGTGCGAGTGGTGGTCGACAGTCATGTGGTGGGTATCGCCAAACCCGATCCCGCCATCTTCGAACCGGCACTGCTGCACTTCCCTGGCGTGGATCGTCAACGGGTGGCGTATGTGGGCGATTCGGTGACCATGGACATCGGTGGTGCCCGCGCCGCAGGTCTGCATCCCATACTGCTCGACCCGCATGACGATCACGCTGGCGCCGATTTCGAACGCATCACAACACTCGAGGAATTGCTGTGACAGACAAGCCGCTCTCACCACACACCGTCGCCGTCACTGCCGGACGACCGACGGGTGCGAATGCTCCGCTGAACACGCCCATCGTGTTGGCGTCGAACTTCCGCGAGGGTGGCGAGTACGGCCGCACCCACGGCACCGACACGTGGGCCTCATTCGAGACCGCCATCGGCGCGCTCGAGGGCGGACGGGCCGTCAGTTTTTCCACCGGTATGGCTGCTGCTGCGGCCATCGTGTACGCCCTCGCCCCGAAGGTGCTCGTGTTACCGCGGTACTCGTACCTCGGCGTGCGCTCGCTGCTCACCGAGTACCAGCAGCAGGGCCATCTCGAACTGCGCCCCGTCGACATCGCCGACACCGCCGAGGTGGTGGCAGCGCTCGAGGGCGCCGACACGGTGTGGATCGAGACCCCCACCAACCCCACCCTCGACGTGGCCGACCTGCCGGCCATCGTGGCAGCCGCGAATGTGCTCGGCGTGCGGTCGGTGGTCGACTCCACCTTCGCCACCCCGTTGCTGCAACAGCCCCTTCACCACGGCGCCACGGTGGTGATGCATTCGGCCACGAAGTTCATCGGTGGTCACAGCGATCTGTTGCTCGGGGTGTGCATCACCACCGACGACGCGGTGTTCGACAGGCTGTGGCAGGCCCGCACCTTCCAGGGTGCCACCCCCGGTTCGTTGGAAGCGTTCCTGGCCTTACGCGGCTTGCGCACCATGCCGCTACGGCTCGAGGCGTCGCAGCGCAATGCTGGCGAGTTGGTGGCCCGCCTGCGCGCCCACCCCGCCGTGGCCGAGGTGCGCTACCCGGGCACAGGTGCCATGGTGGCCTTCGTGATGGCCGGTGGCGCGCCTGCTGCCGATGCCGTGTGTGCCGCTGTACAACTGCTCGTGCCGGCCACCAGCCTCGGCGGTGTGGAGACCACCATCGAACGCCGCCAGAAGTACGCAGGCGATGCCCATGTGCCCCCAGGGCTGATCCGCATGAGCGTGGGCATCGAACACATCGACGACATCTGGCACGACCTCGAGCGCGCCATCGCGTCGCTGTGAGCGACCACTTCGACCCGCACGTGGTGAGCGACCGGTGGGCCGCGTGGCGCGATCGCGTCGACCTCGACGAATACTTCACGCGCTGGGAGAAGCTCGCCGCCGAAGGGCATGCCACACACGGTGAGGCCGATTTCGTCGAGGCGTTGGCACCGGCCGATGTGCTCGACGCCGGGTGCGGTATGGGTCGCTTGGCCATCGAACTCAGTCGCCGCGGTATCGCCACGGTCGGTGCCGACCTCGACCCCGACCTGCTGGCCTACGCGCACCGGGCAGCGCCAAACATTCCTTGGCATTGTGCCGACTTGGCGACCATGCGATTGGGCCAGCAGTTTGCCGTGGTGGCCATGGCCGGCAACGTGATGATCTTCTGTCGCGCCGACCAGCGCGCCGCCATCGTGACCACGGCTGCCCACCACCTGCGGCCCGGCGGCCTGCTGGTGGCCGGGTTCTCGCTCGAGCCTGGCGAAGGGGCCCTCGGCCTCGCCGAGTACGACCGCCATTGCAGTGCCGCAGGGCTCGAACTCGTCGAGCGTTGGGCCACGTGGGAACGTTCACCCTATTCCGATGGTGACTATGGGGTGTCGGTGCATCGGGCAATCGGCTGACCTACAGCGACACATGGCCCGGGTGCGGCCGAACGGCCACTCGTACCTTCGCCGTATGCCTTCCACCGACGTGCGCGTACACCTGTTGCAGGGAAATGCACACCTCCGTCGGCGCCTGGTGATGCTCGACGCGCTGGCCTTGAGCGGTGCTTGGGCCCCGACCGTGTTGTGGGTGTGGCCGCTGCGAACGCGTGTGCTCGGGGCAGCCATGGTGGCCACGATGGTGGGCTGCGGTGTGGCACTCACGGCCGCTCACGGCCTGTACAGGGCTCGTATTGCGGCCGGCCGTGAAGAGGAGATGCGACGCATCGTGCGCATCGGTGTGGAACTGGCCGCGGTGCACATGCTGCTGTTGGTGATGCTGGGGCGGCCGATCGGCTTGTTGCAGGCGGCGGTCGGCCCGGTGGCCACCGTGGTGTTGTTGCTGTGGTGTCGTGGTGGCTACCGCGCGTGGCTCAGTGCGGCCCGTGCCCGCGGCTACTACCAACGCCGAGTGGTGATATTGGGTACGTGCGCCGATGCTGCCGAACTGGTGGCAATGCTCACCGACCATCCCGAAGCGGGATACGTGGTGAGTGGTGTGGTGGGCGTGTACCCCACGAGTGAATTCCCCGATCTCGCCGAGCGCTACCTCGGCCCCCTCGATGACCTCGACCGCGTGCTCGAACGACTCCACATCGACGGGGTGATCGCTGTGGCGGGGAGTGCTCCGTCGAAAGTGCTCGCACCAATGCTTGCGCGGCTGGAGGCCGACGGTGTGCACGTGCAGTACTCGAACGGGTTGATCGGCACGAGCGCGCGGCGCATACGTGCCACGCCGGTGGCATTCCAGGCGCTCTACTACCTTGAACCGCCGTGCGGCATCGCGTCGCCTCGCCTCGTGGTGAAGCGTATGGTCGATCTCGCGCTGGCCTCGTTGGCACTCGTGGTTGGCGCCCCATTGATGCTGGGCATCGCCCTGGCCATCAAGTTCACCGACGGGGGCCCGGTGTTCTTCCGTCAAGAGCGTGTGGGCCGCCACGGCACGTTGTTTCCCATGGTGAAGTTCCGCTCGATGGTGGTGGACGCCGAGGCGAAGCGTGGGCAGCTCGAGGCGGCCAACGAACGCAACGGGCCGTTGTTCAAGATCGACCACGACCCTCGGGTCACGCGCATCGGTCGGTTCCTGCGTGCCACCTCGTTCGACGAACTGCCGCAACTGTTCAACGTGCTCCGCGGTGAGATGGCCATTGTGGGTCCGCGCCCTGCGCTCGCCAGCGAGGTGAGCCAGTTCGACGAACGTCTGCTCGATCGCCTGAAGGTGCGGCCGGGCATGACCGGGCTGTGGCAGGTGGAGGCGCGCGACAACCCACACTTCGGCGCCTATCGCCGGCTCGATCTGTTCTACGTCGACAACTGGTCGCTCAACCTCGACCTCGTCATTGTTGTCGCCACCATCGACCAACTCTTGGCCCGCACCCTGCAGCACACTCGCGGCAGCCTGGTGCAGCGCGAAGAATCAGGCGTTGGCGTTATCGCATAGGCGACGTGCGATCACCTTGAGGCACAGGGTTTCGTCGGCCCCTTCGAAGATGCTGAGCACACGCGCGTCGACGTAGAGACGGCTCACCGAGTACTCCTCGGCGTAGCCGTAACCACCGTGGATCTGCATGGCCTCGCGGGCCACCCACTCGGCGGCCTTGCACACGTACGCCTTCACCATGCTGGCTTCCATGGCACCTTCGCCCTTGGCCATGAGCTTGGCCACGCTGTAGCTGAACTGGCGGCCAGCCTGGGTGAGCACTGCCATGCGGCCGAGCTTCACTTGGGTGAGTTCGTAGTCGGCGATGGGCGAACCGAACACGGTGCGGTTGTTGGCGTAGTCGAGCGCGGCCTCGTAGGCAGCCTGCATCACACCGACGGCGCGAGCAGCGGTTTGCAGGCGACCGTTCTCGAACCCTTCCATCTGGAAGTAGAAGCCCTTGCCCATACCGCTGGCCTCGCCGATGAGGTTCTCGGCCGGCACCCACCAGTTCTCGAGTGCGATCTCATAGCTGTGCATGCCGCGATAGCCGAGGGTGTCGATGGGGCGACCTTCCATACGGCCACCGACGAACGCACCACCAGCCTCTTGGCTGAACTCGAAGCCGTGGGCTGCGCCACGCGGCTTGGGCACGATGAACAGGCTGAGACCCCGATGGGTCTTCGACCGGTCGGGGTCGGTGCGGGCCAGCAACATGAGCACATCGGCGCGACCGGCGAATGTGCACCAGGTCTTCACGCCGTTGATGACATAACCATCGGTGCCGTCGGCGCCAACTGCCGGGGTGGCGGTGACCTTCAGGCCGGCCACATCGCTGCCGTAGTCGGGCTCGGTCACTGCCACAGCGGCCATCACTTCGGCGGTGGCGAGCTTGGGCAGCCACTCGGCCTTCTGCGCATCGGTGCCGCCACGCACCAGGGCGCGGGTGAGAATTTCGGGTCGGGTGATGAGCGAACCGCCGATACCGAGCGAGGCGCGGCTCAACTCTTCGGTCGCCACCACCATGCCCATGTACTCGTCGTCGCCGCCCTCGCTGAACCCGCCGTATTCAGCGGGCACGCTGAGACCGAACACGCCCATCTCGGCGAGGCCGGAGATGATTTCCTCGGGCACGTCCTCGTTGTAGCGGTGCACGTGCTCGGCGCGTGGCTTGATCTCGTTGTCGGCGAACGAGCGGAACGCGTCTTGCACCTGCTCCATCGAATCGTCGAGGTGCCGCGGCCCGGCGCTGTTGGCCAGCGAGGCAACGAACTCGGGTGAACGGTAGGCGGCGAGGAACTCGTGCGCCGATTGCAGGGGTGCGGTGTCGAGGCCCCACAGCGTCTCGCGGCCGATGAGGCGGCCGATGAGGTCGTGCACCATGTCGGCGGTGAAGGCGCATGTGATCTTCGCCTCGAGTTCGCCCTTGCCGCCGTAGTCGAGCAGCGACCGAGCGGTCTCCACCTGGGCCGACGCGTGGGCGAGGTCGTACGCCAGGGTCTGG
>JBAXQV010000025.1:0-23795 GCA_037131575.1 Actinomycetota bacterium | reverse complement strand
GGCAAGGGGCACCTCACCGAGTTCAGCCTCGACGTAGCCGCGTTCGCACTCGATTGGTACCAGCACTACTACGGCATCGCCTACCCAACCGACAAGTGCGACATGATTGCCCTGCCCGACTTTGCGGCCGGCGCCATGGAAAACCTCGGCTGCATCACCTACCGCGAAAGTGTGCTGCTGGCCGATACCTCGCGCAGCACCCAGGCCGAATTGCAGTCGCTGGCCGATGTGGTGACGCATGAACTGGCCCATATGTGGTTCGGCGATCTGGTGACGATGCGTTGGTGGAACGGCATCTGGTTGAACGAGGCCTTCGCCACGTTCATGGAAGTGGCCTGCTGCGACGCATACCGCCCCGACTGGAAGCGCTGGACCAGTTTCGGGCTCGAGCGGAGCATGGCGTTCGAGATCGATTCGCTGGAAGCAACCCGCCCGGTCGAGTTCCCGGTGCATGCGCCCGAGGAAGCCGATGGCATGTTCGACGTGCTCACCTACCAAAAGGGTGGTGCACTGCTGCGCATGCTCGAGCAATACCTCGGCGACCAAGGCTTCCGGGCCGGGGTGAACCGCTACCTGCTCGCGCACACCTACGGCAATACCGAGACCGGCGACCTGTGGGATGCCATCGAAGCGGAGAACCCGGCCACACCCGTGCGGCGTCTCATGGACAGCTGGATCTGGCAGCCCGGGTACCCACTGGTACGCGCCCGCCTCGACGGAACCGACGTGGTGCTCACCCAGCAGCGCTTCGCGTTCGGCAACACCGACGACGCCACCGAGTGGGTCATTCCCGTCCATGTGCGGGTGGGCACCGACGAACAGAAGGTGTTGCTCGACAGCGCCGATGCGCGCGTGCCGGTGGGCGGCAGCGACGCGGCGGTTGTGGTGAACGCTGGTGGCCACGGCTTCTTCCGTGTGGGCTACGACGATGCGTTGCGAACCCGGCTGATGGGCCCGGCACTGAGCTCGTTGAGCACCATCGAGCGCTACAACCTGGTCGACGACGCTTGGAACGATGTGGTGGCCGGCCGGCTCAGCGCCACCGCCTTCCTCGAACTCGCTGAGGCATTCACCGACGAGCGCGAGTTGGCGGTGTGGCAAGCCATCGCCGCTGGTTTGCGTGGTATCGGTCGCCTGGTCGACGGGGCCGCGCATCAGGCATTCTGCGACCGAGTGCGTTCGCTCGCCCGGCCAGCGTTCGATCAGTTCGGTTGGGTGCCAGCCGAGGGCGAAGACGACCTCACCAGCAAGCTGCGCGGGTTGTTGCTCTCGCTCGCTGCAGTGCTTGGGGCCGACACCGAACTGCAAGCGCGCTGTCGCGCCATCGCCGACGCCCCCGAGGGGGTGCACCCCGAAGTGGTGGCGGCGGCTACCGGCGTGGTGGCAGCCACCGGAGACGAGCAGACGTACCAGTGGTTACTCGATGGGTTCACCAACGCGGCCACACCGCAAGACCAACTCCGCCACCTCTACGCGCTCGCCGAATTGCCCGACGCCGGGCTCATCGACCGAGTGTGCGAACTGGCCATGTCGGACGCGGTGAAGACCCAGAATGCACCGTTCCTGCTGGCGCGCTGTATCGCCAACCGCCACCACGGTGAACAGGCGTGGCAGTTCGTGCGGCGGCGTTGGAGCGAGATCAACAAGCGGTTCCCCGCCAACCTCATCGTGCGCATGGTCGAGCCGATGCGGTTGTTGAACACCACCGATTCAGTAGCCGACGTGCAGCGGTTCTTCGCAGAACATCCCATTCCGCAGGCAGCCAAAACACTCGACCAACATCTCGAGCGGCAACGGGTGAACGCTGCGCTGCGGGCACGCGAAGAGCAACCGCTCACCGCAGTGCTCAACAGGCCTTAGGCGACTGTTTCGACCTCGAGTTCACCGGCGGTGTGGCGGGCACGCAAGACCTTCTTGTCGAACTTGCCCACGCTCGTCTTGGGTACCTCGGTGATGAACGCCCAGCGTTCGGGCAGCCAGAACTTGGCGGTGCGCTCGCTGAGCCACGAGCGCAACTCGGCGGCGGTGACAGTGGCACCGGCCTTCAACACCACACAGGCCATCGGGCGTTCGTCCCAACGAGGGTCGGGCACACCGATGACCGCCGCTTCGAGCACATCGGGGTGACCCATGATGGTGTTCTCGAGGTCGACCGAACTCACCCATTCGCCACCGCTCTTGATGACGTCCTTGGCGCGGTCGCTGATCATGACGTAGCCGTTGGGCAGTACCGACGCCACATCGCCCGTGCGCAACCAGCCATCGTGGAACTTCTCGGGATCGTCGACGTTGTAGTACTCGGCGGTGATCCACGAGCCACGCACTTCGATCTCGCCCAGCGATTCGCCGTCCCACGGCACCACATCGCCGTTGTCGTCGGTGATGCGTAGCTCGACGCCGGGCATGATGCGACCGGTCTTCACCCGCCAGTCGGTTTCACTGAGACCGGCCATATCTCTCGGCGGGTGGCCGATGGCGCACACCGGGCTGGTCTCGGTCATGCCCCAGCCCTGCACCACGGGCACGTGGAAGTGGTCGGCGTAGCCTTCGATGAGCCCACGCGGCACGGCCGAACCACCGCACATCACGAGGCGCAGCGACGACATGTCGGTGTCGGGCGCGTTCACCAGCAGGTCGTTGAGCACGGTGGGCACCGCGCCCGTGATGGTGGGCTTGGTGTCGGCGATGACCTTGCTGAGCGGCGCCGCCTGCAGGAACTGCTGCGGGAACACCAGGTCGGCGCCGATCATCCAGGCCGCATACGGGCTGCCCCACGCATTGGCGTGGAACATGGGCACGATCACCAGCATGCGGTCGGTCTCGGCCAACGCGATGTTGGCGGTTGACGTGACCGCGAACGAGTGCATGTACGTGCTGCGGTGGCTGTACATCACACCCTTCGGGTTGCCGGTGGTGCCACTCGTGTAGCACATCGCCATGCCCTGCTTTTCGTCGATGTCGGGGTACTCGAACCCACCCGGGGCAGCGTCGATGAGCGTGTCGTAGTCGAGTAGGCCCTCGCCCAAACCCTGCACCGCCGCCATGGGCGACGCAGCCGAACCCTTCACGATGATGTGCTGCACCGTGGTGAGTTGGTCGCGCACCCGGGCCAGCAGCGGCGCGATGGATGCGTCGATGATGATGACCTTGTCTTCGGCGTGGTTGATGACATAGGCGAGCTGTTCGGGGAACAGACGGATGTTGAGCGTGTGCAGCACCGCACCCATGCACGGGATGGCCAGGTACGCCTCGAGGTGCGTCTGGTTGTTCCACATGAACGTGCCCACCCGGTCGCCCTGGCCAACGCCCAGTGAGGTGAGCACGTGGGCGAGGCGGTCGGCCCGGTCGCTCACCTCGGCGAACGTGGCCTCGGTGTAGCCATCGCCGGTGAAGGTGATGACCTTGCTGTTGGCATGCACCTGGCGGCCATGAGCCAAGATCGGCTTGATGGTGAGCTGGTAATCGTCTTGCATCGTGCTGTTCAGCATGAGCGTCTCCCCTGATCGGTCATTCCCGTGCCGCAAGAATAGACGTCCCCGTCGAAGCAGGCATTGCCGACGGCCTACGCTCGGCTGCATGGGCCTCACTGCACCGCTCCAGCCACTCCCTCACGACGACGCCACCATCCGCCAGGCGCTCGAACACGGCGAACTCGCCGCCCTCCTCGCGGCGTGCGCGCACATCACCGGCGACCTCAGCGTGCTCGAACCGCGGTTGCGTCCCGACCCACTGAAAATGCGCGAACCGCAGTCGGGGTATACGGCCGACGAGCAGCAGTTGGCACGGCAGATCGCGTTCGATGCGCTGCAGCGATTCCGCGATGAGCGCGGTGGTGTACCGGCGCGACCCGATGTTGCGCAGTTGCACGAGATCATGAACTACTGCGTAGGCCAGGAAGTGTCAGATCGCTACGTGCCGTTGCTGCTCGAGGAGTTGGCCCTCGATGGCGATGCGCTGCGCGCCCCGCAGTGGAGCAAGGCAGCGATCGCGCCGCAACGCGACTTCCATGTGGTGGTGGTGGGGGCGGGTATGTCGGGTATCGCCGCCGCCCACCGCCTGCAGCAGGCCGGTGTGCAGGTGACGGTGTTCGAGAAGAACACCGATGTGGGCGGCACCTGGCTCGAGAACACCTACCCGGGCTGCCGGGTCGACATCCAGAACCACATGTACAGCTACAGCTTCGCCCAGAAGCACGACTGGCCCTACTACTTCAGCACGCGCCCGGTGCTGCAGCAGTACTTCCGCGATTGTGCCGAAGAGTTCGGCGTGCTGCCGGCAGTGCAGTTCAACACCGAGGTCACGTCGATGACGTGGGACGAGGCAGCCCAGCGATGGCACGTGCAGGTACGCGATGCCGATGGCGGTGAGCGCACCGTCGACGCCGATGTGGTGGTGTCGGCCGTGGGGCAACTGAACCGGCCGAAGTACCCCGACCTCGCCGGGCTCGATACGTTCACCGGGCCCAGTTTCCACTCGGCGCGGTGGGATCATTCGGTCGATCTCACCGGCAAGAAGGTGGCCGTCATCGGCACCGGCGCGAGCGCCTGCCAGTTCATTCCTATCGTTGCCCAACAGGCGGCTGAACTGCATGTGTTCCAGCGCACGGCACCGTGGCTCATTCCCGCCGAGCGCTACCAGCAGCCGGTGGAAGAGGGCTTCCAGTGGCTGCTCGGCCATGTGCCGTTCTATGCCCAGTGGTATCGGTTCTGGATGTTCTGGCGTGGCGCCGAAGGCATGCTGCCCGCTGCAACGGTGAACCCCGACTACCCACCCACCGAGTTCGCCGTGAGCGCCGAGAACGAGATGATGCGCGAGATGCTGCAGATGTGGACCGACGCGCTCACCGAGGGCGACCCCGAACTGCGCCGTGCACTCACCCCCGACTACCCGCCGCTGTCGAAGCGGTTCGTGGTCGACGACGGCAGTTGGGCAATGACCCTGCGCCAGCCGCATGTGCACCTCGTGACCACCGCCATCGACACCGTGGAACCCAACGGCGTGCGCACTGCCGATGGCACACTCCACGAGGCCGATGTCATCATCTACGCCACCGGTTTCCAGGCCAGCAAGTTCCTCACTCCCATGCAGGTGACCGGCCGCAACGGTGTCGACCTACACGAGCAGTGGGCCGGCGACGCCCGCGCCTACCTCGGCGTTGTGGTGCCCAACTTCCCCAACTTCTTCTGCCTCTACGGCCCCAACACCAACATCGTGGTGAATGGTTCGATCATCTACTTCAGCGAGTGCGAAGTGCACTACCTCGCCGAATGTGTGCGGCTGCTGCTGGCCGAGCACCTCGGTTCCATCGACTGCCGGCCCGATGTGCACGACGCCTACAACGAGCGAATCGACGCCGCCAACAAGCTGCGAACCTGGGGCTTTTCGGGTGTGAACAGTTGGTACAAGAACCAGTTCGGCCGCGTGGCGCAGAACTGGCCGTTCAGCGTGCTCGAGTTCTGGGAGCAAACCCGCGAGCCCGTTTCTTCCGACTATGTGGTCACTGCGGCAAACTGAACCCCATGTCGTCACCCGCTGCTGTTCGCCAACAGACCATCGTCACCCTCGACCTCGAAGGTGTGCTCGTACCTGAGATCTGGATTGCGGTGGCCGAGCGCACCGGCATCGCCGAACTACGGCGCACCACCCGCGACGAACCCGACTACGACGTGCTCATGCGCGGGCGCCTCGCCATTCTCGCCCAGCACGGGCTCACCATGAGCACCATCGCCGACGTCATCTCCACGCTCTCGCCAATGGATGGCGCGAGCGAGTTCCTCGACGAACTCCGCAGCCGCACCCAGGTGGTCATCTTGTCCGACACGTTCGAGCAGTTCGGCGCACCGCTGATGCGCCAACTCGGCATGCCCACCATCTTGTGCCACCAACTGGTGGTGGCCGACGACCGCATCGTCGACTACCAACTGCGCATGGCCGACCAGAAGCGCCATGCGGTGAACGCGTTCCGCGCCCTCAACTACCGCGTGGTGGCGGCCGGCGACTCGTACAACGATGCCGCCATGCTGGGCGCCGCGCATGCCGGGTTCTGGTTCCACGCACCGGCCACCATCACCGCGCAGTTCCCCGACTTTCCGGCAACCGATCACTACGACGAGTTGCTCGAACGCATCACTGCCGCGCTGTGAACCCGTCGCTCGACGTTGCGGGGCTCGCGGCCCTCATCGATGCCTTCGCCGCGGAGCGCCACTGCCCCAGTATCTCGTGGGGTGTGGTGGCCGATGGTGTCTTGGTGGCCCACGGCGCCAGTGGCACGCTCGATTCGGGCGCAGCACCCACCGAACGGACGGCGTACCGCATCGCGTCGATGACCAAGAGTTTCACCTGCGCGGCGGCGCTGAGCCTGCGCGACCGGGGTGTGTTCGCGCTCACCGACCCCATCGCTGCCATCGTGCCCGAACTCGCCAGTGTGGTGGCCCCCACCAGCGATGCGCCACCGGTCACCGTAGGGCACCTGATGTCGATGAGTTCGGGTCTGGCCACCGACGACCCGTGGGCCGACCGGCACCTCGACATCAGCATCGACGACCTGTTCACCACCGTGGCTCCCGGCATGGTGTTCGCCTCGGCCCCGGGCACGGCGTTCGAGTATTCGAGCACCGGGTTCGGGCTGCTCGGACGCGTCATCGAACGCGCCAGCGGACGACGGGTACAAGACATCATCAGCGCCGACTTCTTGGCACCTCTGGGCATGACCGCCACCACCTGGGTGCAACCGAACCACGACGACTGGGCGCGGCCGTATCGAGTGGTCGACGGGACGATCGTTGCCGACGGGTTGGCACCCATCGGCGACGGTGAGATCGCCCCCATGGGTGGGCTGTGGACCACGGTGGCCGACCTCACCCGTTGGGTCACGTTCTTCGACGACGCCTTCCCCGCCCGCGACGACCCCGACACCGGCCCACTGCGGCGTGCCTCGCGGCGCGAGATGCAGGCCATGCACACCTACGCGTCGATGCGCACCCTGGCCGGGCGCAGCGGTGCAACGGGGTACGGCTATGGCCTGCTGGTGCGCGACGACCCCACGCTCGGCCGAGTGGTGGCCCATGCCGGTGGCCTGCCGGGATACGGCACGAACATGCGCTGGCTGCCTGGGCGACGGATTGGTGTCATCGCGCTCGCCAATGTCACCTATGCGCCGATGAGCGAGTTGAGTACCCGCATGCTCGACCACCTGCACGCTGCTGGTGCCGTGCCCGCCGAAACGGTTCCGGTGTCGCCGCTGCTGCGCGATCTCGCCCAACGTCTGGTGGCGCTGCTCGGGGCCTGGAACGAATCCGCAGCGCACGATCTGTTCACCGACAACGTGGTGCTCGACGAGTCGTTCGAGCGCCGGGCCGCCGCCGGGCAGGCCTTGCGCGAGGCGTGCGGTGGAACCCTCGAGGTGGTCGACGTGGTTGCCACCACCGCGGCCGCCGGCACGGTGAGCGTGGCCCATCCATCGGGTAACCCGCGCCGCATCAGCTTCGAGGTGTCGCCATTGCTCCCACCGCGCATTCAGCTCTACACCATCGCTGAACCGGCCTGATGCGGGCGCTGAACCGGCCTGATGCGGGCGCTGAACCGGCCTGATGCGGGCGGCCGGGTCGTTGGTCCCACCCGACTAGGACCTGCTCCCCTGCCAGCCAGCAAGGTGTCTCGGTACGTTCGTCTCTGTGACTCGATCAACCCATTGCCCACGCCGTTGTTCACCGCTCGCACTCGCCGCCGTGGCGGCGCTGGCGCTGAGCGCGACGGCCTGCTCGAGCGATCTCAGCACGGCGGCACCCACCACCACCGTCGCCCCCGCCACCACTGCTCCGGCGCCCACCACGACCACCACGATGGCCCCGCAGATGTTCGACATCGTGGGCACGGCCCTCAGTGCCAGCGTGTTCACCGAACTCGCCGGCTTGGTGGTCGATGCCGGCTTGGTCGACACCCTGCGCGGCCCCGGCCCGTTCACCGTGTTCGCCCCCACCGACGACGCATTTGCCAAGCTGCCGGTCGACGCACTCCACAAGGTGGAGGCCGACCCGAAGCTACTGGCCACCGTGCTCACCTATCACGTGGTTCCAGGCGCCTTGAAACTGGCCGACCTGAAGCCGGGCAAGCTCACCACCGTGGCCGGTATCGACCTCGAGGTCACCCGCGATGGCGACAAGGTGTTCATCAATGGCAAGCAGATCGCGGCAGGCGACGTGATGGCCACCAACGGCGTCATCCACGTGATGAACGACGTTCTCCTGCCGCCGTCGTGATGTGAAGCTCAGTGCTTGTCGGGGGCCGGAGCCGGCCACCAGGCGAGCACTGCTGCAGCAACGACTGCGCCCACCGCCAGCGCTGCCCAGGCGCTCGTGGGGAAGAACACCACCAGCAACAGCAGCGCCGCCACTGGCCGACGGATGGCGATGGCACAGCCTGCCGAGAAGCCGGCGGCGATGAGTCCGAGTTGATGGTTGGTACTGGTGAGTTCCACCAATGACGCGGCGGCAGCGGCTCCGATGAATGCGAACGGGAACACCTGGCCACCGAACCACCCACCCGCCAGCGTGATGGCTACCACCGCCATCTTCAGCAGGGCGATGCCCAGCAGCACCAGCACCGTGCGCTGGCCCACCTGGTCGATGAGTTCCTGTGTTTCGTGATGGCCTGAGAACAGCACCAGCGGGGCGATGGCCCCAGCCACGCCCAGCACCAGACCACTGATCACACCGCGGGCGATGGGGCCGCCCGGAACTCGGGTCACCATGAGCATGCGAGCGGGAGCCAGCATCTCCACCAGCACACGGCCCAACAGTGCCGCAGCCAATGCCGCGAGCGCACACCATGCCAGGCCGCCGCCAACGTTCACCGGCACATCGCCCACCGCGGCACGGAAGGGGTGGAACGAACCCGAGGGCATCACATGGGTGGTGAGCACCAAGCCGGCGAGCCCAGCCGCAATGGGCGGCCCAAGCTCTTCGAGTCGCTGCAGGCGACCGGTGTTCGCAGGATCGGCGTTCACTCCTTCGGTGGCCATCACCACTGCCAGCGGTGAACCGAACAGCGCGCCCAGCGCTGCCGACACCGACACATCAACCGCTTCGGCCCGAGCGGCGCGTAACACCGGGCTCACCCGGGCCGCGAGCGCAGCCACGATGACGATGAGCGGCGCTTCGGGGCCAAGTGGCGCCCCGAATGCCAACGACACGATGCCCAAGGCGATACGGCCGGTGAGCACGGGCAGCGTGGGCAGCGAGGTGGACCGCGCATCGTGGAACGATTCGTCGAGATCGTGGGCATTGCTGCGGCCCCCTTCACTGAACAGGTTGATCGCCCCCACCACCAGGCCACCCACACTGCACACCAGCACCACCCAACCCCAACCGGTGAAACCGAGTGCATCGGGCAGACGGTCGAACAGCACCTTGCGCAGTTCGTTCACGGCCGCCAAGAACGCCATCGACACCACGGCCACCGCCAAGCCCAGCACGATGGCCAAGCCATAGGGTCGTAGCCGACGCACATTCGGCCGTGTCGGTGTGTTGGGCGTGATGACTTCGGGCATGAGGTGGTGCATCTCCGGTCGGGGCAATGCACCCCAACCGTACGGCACTAACGTCGGGGGTGTGCACATCGGGCCTGCGATCACTTTTGCCGATGTGCTGGCTGCGGCCGACCGCATTCGTGGTGATGTAGCGGTAACACCTACGGCGGTGTCGAACACGCTGTCGGCCATCACCGGCGCCGAGGTGGTCATCAAGTTCGAGAACATGCAATACACCGGGGCGTTCAAAGAACGCGGCGCGTTGAACCGCCTCTTGCTGCTCAGCCCTGCCGAACGCCAACGCGGTGTAGTGGCCATGTCGGCGGGCAACCATGCCCAGGGGCTGGCGCATCACGCCACCCGACTCGGCATCCATTCCACGCTGGTGATGCCCGAAGGCACCCCGTTGGTGAAGATCGGTCGCACCCGCGAACTCGGCGCCGAGGTGGTGGTGGCCGGCGCCACCCTGGTGGAGGCTGCCGAACACGCTCGGCGGCTCGCACGCGAACGCGACCTCGTGTTCGTGCCGCCCTACGACTGCCCGGTGGTGATGGCCGGGCAGGGCACCGCTGCGCTCGAACTGCTCGACGAGGTACCCGACCTCGACGTGGTGGTGGTACCGGTGGGCGGCGGCGGGCTGTTGGCCGGTTCTGTGGTGGCAGCGCGCGGGCGCAAGCCCGATGTACAGGTGGTGGGCGTGCAGGTGACTGCGTACGACGCATTCGCCGCGGCCGTGGCGAACGGCACCGATACGGCACCTGGTGAGGTACTGGGCGGCGACACCATCGCCGAGGGCATCGCCGTGGCCCGACCCAGCGCACGTGCCGTGCACATCGCCCGCACCCACGGGGTCGACATGGTGGTGGTGAATGACGATCACGTCGAGGCCGCCATCGCACTGTTCCTCGAGATCGAGAAGGTGGTGGCCGAGGGTGCCGGTGCGGCACCGTTGGCAGCGCTGTTGGCACACCCCGATCGTTTCCGCGGTCGCAAGGTGGGGCTGCTGCTGTCGGGCGGCAACATCGACCTGCGTGTGCTGGCCTCGGCGATGCTTCGCTCGCTCGTGCGCAGTGGTCGGCTCACCACGTTGTCGGTGTCGCTTCCCGACCGACCTGGCGCACTGCACGCGCTCACCGGGGTGCTGGCCGCCAGCGGGGCCAACATCGTGGAACTGTCGCACGACCGCATGGGCCCTGCCACTCGCCTGCGTTCGGCGGTGGTGGACGTGCAGGTGGAAACCGCCGACCGAGCCCACAGCGATGCGGTGGTCGACGCGCTCGAAGTGGCGGGGTTCCCGGTCACCCGCCACGAGTGACGCGCCTCAACGCACCGATGCGCTGATCTCGCTGGCTTTCACCGTGGCCCACACCTCGTCGCCGGGCCGCACATCGAGCGCTGCCAGCGCGGCAGGCGTGATCTCGGCTACGAGGTGCAAGGGTCCACCGAGCAGCACACGTACCCGATCGCCGCGTTGGTCGATATCACTCACGACGCTCGCCCAGGTGTTGCGTGGGCTGCCGTCGGGCAACGTTCGATACAGCGACACCGACTGTGGCCGCACCACCGCCACCGCCGGGCCATCGACCACATCGCCAACGGTGACCACGGTGGCACCGTCGACGGTGGTGAGCACATGCCGGTGCATGGTGCCGGCGATGAGGTTCACGCCCACCAGGTCGGCCACATAGCGCGAGCGTGGCTGCGCGGTCACCTCGGCAAGGGTGCCCTGCTGCGAGATACGACCTGCTTCGAGCACGATCACACGGTCGGCCAACGCATAGGCGTCGACCGGGTCGTGGGTCACCACCAGCGTGCACCCACTGAACGAGTCGAGGTGTCTGCGCAGATCGCGGCGCACCTCACCACGAGTGCCCACATCGAGCGCCGCCAGAGGTTCGTCGAGCAACAGCACCTGTGGGTCGGGGGCCAATGCACGGGCAAGCGCCACCCGTTGCGCTTGGCCGCCCGACAGTTCACCAGGCCGCTGGCGCGAATACGCGCTCAGGCTCACCCGCTCGAGCCACTGCGCGGCCAGCGCGCGTGCCTCGCGTTTCGACACACCCCTGGCCCGTAACCCGAAGGCCACGTTCTCGAGCACGCTCATCTGCTGGAACAGCAGGTAGTCCTGGAACACCATTCCCACATTGCGCCGCTCGGGGTGCAGGTAGCGATCCGACGACGGTTCGTCGAACACCTCAGCGCCAACGGCGATATGCCCGCTCTCGAGCGGCACCAACCCGGCGATGGCGCGTAGCACGGTCGATTTGCCCGCACCGTTGGGGCCGAGCAATGCGACCGATTCGCCCGGCTCGATGGTGAACGAGACGTCGAGATCGAGCGAGCCGAGACGTACACCGATGGCTGCGGCGAGCGTCACGGCAACACCTCGGCGGGCCGCGCCGGTGAGCCGCCCAACCATCGTTCGCGTAGACCGATGAGCACACCGAACGACAACGCGATCAGCACGATCGACAACACCAGCGCCTGTTCCGGGTCGCTTTCGAGTGCCAGGTACGTGGCGAGCGGCATGGTTTGCGTGGTGCCCGGGAAGTTGCCGGCGAAGGTGATGGTGGCCCCGAACTCACCGAGCGCTCGCGCCCACGCCAACACAGCCCCCGCCACCAGTGCCGGCCTGATGGCGGGCACCACCACGCGACGGAACACGTACCAGCGCGAGCCACCCAAGGTGCGTGCTGCATCGGCGTGGCGCGGGTCGAGCTGACGTAACGCGCCCTCCACGGTGAGCACCAGGAACGGCATGGCCACGAAGGTCTGCGCCACCACCACCCCTGCCGTGGTGAAGGGCAAGGTGATGCCGAACCATCGATCGAGGAATTGCCCGAACAACCCGCGGCGGCCGAATGAGAAGAAGAGGGCCACACCGCCAACCACCGGCGGCAACACCATCGACAGTGTGCACAGAGCGCGCACGATGGTGCGCCCAGGAAAGTCGGCGCGGGCGAGCACCCAGGCCAGCGGCACCCCGAACAGCAACGAAATGCCAGCAGCGATGAGCGAGCACTCGATCGACAGCAACAGGGCCGTGCGCACCGGCCCGGCCGACACGATGCTCCACGCCCGGCTCCAGGGGGCCCGCCACAACAACCCGAGGAAGGGCAATGCGAAAAATGCCACCGCCACTGCGGCGAGGGCTACCGCGGCTGCCGGGGGTCGCTCACGCTGCGCCAAAGCCAGCCTTCGCCAACACCTGCTGGGCATCGGCCGACATCACGAACGCCACGAATTTCGCAGCCAAGGCTGCATGTGGAGCCTTGGCCAGCTCCACGATCGGATAGTGAGCCACCACGTTCACGTCGGCCGGAATCGACACACCTGCCGCCTTGGCCCCAGCGGCCTGTACATCGGTCACGTACACGATGCCGGCATCGGCCTCACCGAGGGTCACCTTCGCCACGATCGCCTTCACGTTCTGCTCCAGCGACTTCGGCGACACCTTCACACCCGCCTTGTCGAGCACCTGGGCCGAGTACTTGCCGATTGGCACCTCGGGGGCGCCGATCACCAACGCCACGTCGCTGCGCGCCAAGTCGGCCAAGCCAGTGATCTTCTTCGGGTTGTTGGCCGCAACGATGATGGCGAGCTGGTTCGAGGCGAATCGTTTCGCCGTAGCGCCGCTGCTGCCCACGGCCTTCGCCATCGTGCTCTCATCGGCCGAGGCGAACACATCGACGGGTGCGCCCTGGCCGATTTGGGTGGCCAAGTCGCCCGACCCGGCGAAGTTGAACGTGACCTTCACACCTGGGTGCGCCGCCTCGAACTGCGCGCCGATGGCGGTGAAGGAATCTTTCAGCGACGAGGCGGCGAACACGGTGAGTTCGCCGGTTTCCGCTGGCGCCGAACTGCTCGAACACGAGCCGAGGAGCACCGCGACGGCACCGATCAGTGGGAGGAGGATCGCACGACGACGCATACCCTGAGAGTAGTCAATATTTGACTACTCTGCCAACTCCATTGGTCGCGGTCTCATCGTTACGATGCACGCATGCCCACCGCGCGGGTCGCCCCCGCACCACTATCGCTCGCCGAACAGGTGTGTCTGGCGTTGGTGGCGGAAGGGGTGAGCCATGGGTGGGCCATCGGTTCGCTCCTCGCCCGCACTGGCGAACTCGGGCGCATCTGGACCCTGAGCCGGCCGCTCACGTACCGCGCCATCGACTCACTGGTCGAACGCGGCCTCGTGACGCGCGCCGGAGTCGAGTCGGGGAGGGGCCGCGAACGCAGCGTGCTCGCATCAACCGCAGCCGGCCGCCGCGCGGCAAGGGCTTGGCTCGACCTACCGGTCGCCCATCTCCGCGACATCCGCACCGAACTGCTGCTGAAACTCTCGCTCCGCCAACGCGTGGGGCTACCCAACGCGCCGCTCCTCGAGGCTCAGATCGCTGCGCTCGAACCGGCGGTGGAGTCGTTGGTGACGCAACCCACCGAAACCGACCTCATCGCCCAGTGGCGCTACGAATCGGCCTCCGCTGCGCGGCGGTTCCTCGAGGGCGCTCTACGCGCCGAAGCGGGCAAGCTCACGTGAGATGCGCTGGTGACTCACCGCCACCGGCACCCCGAGCATCTGGGCGAACTCGCTGACCCGCAATTCTTCGAGCAACCAGCCGAGCTCGATGAGTTCTGGGCCAACCGGGCCGCGCCCAAGACGCGCCAGCAGGTCGGCGTACCGACGCTCGAGCACCACGATGGGGCGGAGGCGATGCTGATCGCGCGGCGCGTCGGCCGTGAGCTTGTCGAGACGTCGCTCGATACCGCGCACGTAGCGCACGAGGTCGGGCAGGCGACGCAGGCCGGCAGTGGTCACGAAGTGGCGGCGCACCAACCGGTCGAGTTGGGCCGCGGCATCGTTCACCGACACCTGCAGCGAGGGGGCGACCAGTCGTTGCAACTGCCGTTCCACTGCCTGGGCAACCTCCACCACCTCGGCGGCTTGCTGGGCTGCGGTGGTGGCGAGTGGCGCAAGGCCAGCCCGAGCTGCACGTTGCAGCGCAAGAAAGCCGGCTGCATCGAAGGGTACGTCGCCGGCCTCCGCAATGACCGCGTCGGCCGCCACCGTGACGCAGTCGTCGAGCATCTCGCCCATCTCCACGCGGTCGCTGGCGGCGATGGCCAGGCGTTGCGCATTGGTGAGCGAACGTTCGAGCGCACGCGAGTGGCCCACCACGGTGAGCAACAGCAACCGGCGCACACCGGCACGCATCACCCTCGCCTGCATCTCAGGTGTGGTGAAGATGCGCAGTGACACACTGTCGCCATCGTCGAGCAGGGCCGGGTACCCCACCACAACATGCCCCGGCCGCTGTGTCTCCACCACTCGTGGCACGGTGCCCACGGTCCACTCGCGAATACCCACCTGTTCGGCGAGGGGCGACACCGCGGCGATGGCGGCACGGAGGCGGCCACCGAGTTGGCGTTGCAACGCCGCGATGTCCTTCCCGGCTGCGATACAGACGCCTGCATCGTCGTCGACGGAGAAGGTGATGCGCAGGTGGTCGGGCACTCGTGACGGATCGAACGAACCAGCCGCAACCCGTTGGCCGAGCATCTCGGTGAGGACCCTCGCCAACGACATGGTGATGGTGCCGTCGTCGGGGTCGATGCGCCCGCACGCAGCGCGCACCGTTTCGGCAGCGGGCACCATGTCGCGGCGCACCTCTTTGGGCAGGGTTCGACACAGCGCAGTCACGAGGTCTTCGCGCAACCCGGGCACCTGCCAGTCGAACCCCTCGTCGCCCACCCGGTTGAGCACGGTGAGCGGCACGTGCACGGTGACACCATCGTCGGCAGCGCCCGGCTCGAAGCGATAGGTGAGCTGCAAGATGATGCCGTCGTAGTACCAGGTGTCGGGGAAGTCGTCGAGGTTGCGGGTGGAGGTATCGGTGCCGAGCAACGCCTCGCGGGTCATCTGCAACAACGCGGGGTGCTTGGCGCGCTGGGCCTTCCACCAGCGGTCGAAGTGCCGCGTGGTGGTGACCTCAGCGCCGATGCGCCGGTCATAGAAGGTGAACTCGGCATCATCGTCGAGGAGGTCGACCCGGCGCACACGCTCGCCTGCTGTACGCAGCTGCTCGACAAGGGCACGGTTCTCGGCAAGGAAGGTGTGGTGAGTCTCCCAATCGCCGTCGACTAGAGCGTGCTGGATGAACATCTCCCGTGCGGCTTCGGGGTGCACCCGGTCGTAGCCGATGTTGCGACCGGTCACGATGGGCAGACCGAACAGCGACGCTCGTTCGATGATGGTTGCCGAGCCGCGGGCGGCATCCCACACCGGGTCGGCGTAGCTGTACTTCACCAAGGGCCCGCCCAGGCGTTCGGCCCACTCGGGTTGAATGGCCGCAGTCATGCGGCCCCACAACCGGTTGGTCTCCACCAACTCGGCGGCCATCACCCACTTCGGCGGCTTCTTCGCAAGGGCCGAGCCGTTGCCCAGCATGAACTTCGAACCGAAAGCCCCACGAAACTCGCGGCTGGTTCCGTCGCGCATACCGATGTGCGACAACAACCCGGCCAGCAGGGCCTGGTGCACCCGATCGGGGTGACCCGCCTCGGTGCCGCTACGAATGCCCAGCTGCCCGGCCACCTGCCGCAACTGGCTGAACAGGTCTTGCCATTCTCGAACGCGGAGGTAGTTGAAGTACTCGGCCCGGCACAGCTTTCGGAATTGGTTCGACGACAGTTCGTGCTGGCGTTCGCGCAAGTGATCCCAGACCTTCACCAACGTCAAGAAGTCGCTCCCAGCAACGGCGAAACGGCGGTGGGCTTCGTCAGCCGCTTGGCGATGCTCGGCGGGGTACTCGCGCGGGTCTTGGATCGACAGCGCCGCGGCGATGACCAACACCTCGCGCACACAACCGTGACGCTCGGCCTCGAGCACCATACGCGCGTGGCGCGGGTCGATGGGCAGGCGTGCCATCCGCTTCCCGATGGCCGTGAGCCGTCGGTTCGCCACATCGCGTTCTCCCGGCTCCAACGCCCCCAATTCGTCGAGCAGCGAATAGCCGTCGCGCACAGACCGACTGTCCGGGGGTTCCACGAACGGGAACGCGCTCACATCGCCCAAGCCCAGCGCGGTCATCTGCAGGATGACCGAGGCGAGGTTGGTGCGAAGGATCTCTGGCTCGGTGAACTCGGGCCGATTGGCGAAATCGTCTTCCGCGTAGAGCCTGATGCAGATGCCGGGCGCAACACGGCCGCAGCGGCCCGAACGCTGGTTGGCCGATGCCTGTGAGATCGCCTCGATGGGTAGGCGCTGCACCTTCAAGCGATGGCTGTAGCGAGAGATGCGCGCCACACCCGTGTCGACCACGTAACGCACACCCGGCACCGTGAGCGAGGTCTCGGCGATATTGGTGCTGAGGACCACACGGCGGCCGGTGTGCGGTTGGAAGATGCGATGCTGCTCGACCGAACTCAACCGGGCATACAGCGGCAGCACCTCGGTGTTGCGCAGGTCGAGGCGGCGCAGAGCGTCGGCCGCATCGTGGATCTCGCGTTCACCCGACAGGAACACGAGGATGTCGCCCGGGCCGTCGGCACTGAGTTCCTCCACCGCGTCGCAGATGGCCTGCACCTGGTCGACCACCGTGTCGTCGTCGCCGCCGGCGTCGGGCTCTTCGCCGATGGGTCGATACCGCATTTCCACCGGGTAGGTACGACCCGTCACCTCCACGATGGGCGCCCCGGCGAAGTGCTCGGCGAAACGGGCCGTGTCGATGGTGGCCGAGGTGACGATCACCTTCAGGTCGGGTCGTTTCGGCAGCAGTTGTTTCAAGTAGCCGAGCAGAAAGTCGATGTTGAGGCTGCGCTCGTGGGCCTCGTCGATGATGATGGTGTCGTAGCGACGCAGCAGTCGATCGCGCTGCACTTCGGCCAACAAGATGCCATCGGTCATCACCTTCACCAAGGTGCCCGGGCCCACCTTGTCGGTGAAGCGCACGGTGTAGCCCACGGCCTCGCCGATGGCGCTGCCCAATTCGTCGGCCACGCGCTCGGCGATGGTGCGTGCTGCCACACGGCGCGGTTGGGTGTGGCCGATGATGCCGTCGACCCCGCGGCCGAGTTCTAGGCACAACTTCGGTAACTGAGTGCTCTTTCCCGACCCCGTCTCGCCGGCCACGATGACCACCTGATGGTCGCGGATGGTGGCCAGCAGGTGGTCGCGCATCGCTGCGATGGGCAGTTCGGCCGGGGTGGCGAACGCGTCGCGCTGGCGCATCGCCTCAGCGGCGACGGAACGCGCCAGAGCGGCGCCAACGAGTGCGGTGTCGGAGTTCGGCATGGGCACCACCAAGTGTGCCCGAGAACGTCAGCTGAGCAGCTCGAAATCGGCGCGATCGGGCTGCTTGGTGCGCTGCCAGTATTCGAGCAGCGTGAACGGCCAGTTCTGGGCCACGCGACCATTGGCGTTCTTGTACCAGCTGTTCACCGAGCTCCAACCCCACGCCATGCGCTTGTTCTCGGCGTCGACGGCCTCGTTGAAACGGTCGTGCACATCGCGCTTCACCTCCACTGCGCGGGCGTGTTGCGAGAGCATCAGCTCGAGCAGGCCGAGGATGTAGCGCACACCACATTCGCTGAAGTAGATGATCGAGCCGTTGATGACGATGTTGGTGTTGGGGCCATACAGGCAGAACAGGTTGGGGAACCCGGGCACCACCACACCGAGATAGGCACGGGCGTCGCCGTTCCACTGCTCGTGCAGGTCGATACCGCCGCGGCCGGTCACCTTCATCGGGGTGAGGAAGTTCGAGGCCTGATAGCCGGTGCCGTAGATGATGACGTCGGCGTCGATGTGGCTGCCGTCGGCCATGGTGATACCCGTGGCGTCGACATGGCCGATTGCGTCGGTGACGAGATGCACATGCGGTTGCTTCAAGGTGCGCGCCCACACACCGTTGTCGCGCACGGCACGCTTGGCACCCACCGGGTAGTCGGGGATGACCTTCTCGAGCAGGTCGGGGCGGTCGCCGAACTGTTCCTTGTAGTACTCGATGAGCATCACCTTGGCGAACTCGCTGAGCTCGCTCACCGACGAACCATCGCTCGGCCAATTGGGGTCGACGCGCACGCTCTCGATGGCACCATCGCCCATGCGCCAGAAGATCGAGAAGCGGTTCAGCTCGCTGTAGGTGGGCACATGCCGGTACAGCCACTGCAAGCCCGGTGCCACCGGGTCGTGGTAATCGGGTGTGGGCGCAAT
The DNA here is from genome assembly GCA_037131575.1 of Actinomycetota bacterium. Classification (GTDB taxonomy): domain Bacteria; phylum Actinomycetota; class Acidimicrobiia; order Acidimicrobiales; family Ilumatobacteraceae; genus VFMC01. The sequence continues at coordinate 5,052 of JBAXQV010000025.1, read as the reverse complement.
CCACGGTGGGGTGCGCTGGAACACGGTCACGTCGGCGGCCACCTTGGCCACCTCAGGAATGAACTGCAGCGCGCTCGCCCCGCTGCCCACCACCAGTACCCGCTTCCCGGTGAGGTCGAGGTCGTGGCGCCACTCGGCCGAGTGGAAGTACGGGCCGGTGAAGTCGCTGATGCCGTCGATGGTGGGCCACAGCGGCCGGTTGAGCTGCCCCACTGCGCTGATGACCGCGTTGGCGCGAATGGTGTGCTCGGTACCGGTCGCATCGCGATAGGTGACCGTCCACATGGCCTCGGCTTCATTCCACGCCGAGTGCAGCACTGTGCAGCCGAAGCGCATGTGCGGTCGGATGCCGAACGCGTCGACGCAGTCGCGGAAGTACTGCTCGAGCACCGGTTGGGGCGAATAGTGCAGCGGCCAATCGTGCTTCTGCGCGAACGAGTAGCTGTAGTTGTGGTTGGGGTTGTCGACTCGGCAACCGGGATAGGCCGCCTCCAGCCAGGTGCCACCCACATCGGGGTTCTTGTCGAGAATGGTGAACGGCACCCCCGCCTGCTGCAGGCGGTGCGCCGACAAGATGCCCGACATACCACCGCCGATGATGACCACCGACACCTCACGGCCGGGTGCCAGTTCGGCGAGGGTCCAGCCGGGGGCGCGGCGGTCTTCACCGCGATAGGCAAGTTCCTCTTCAAGTAACGGAAGGTACGGGCCCATGGGCACACCACCCACCGTGTATTCGAGGATCTTCCCCAGCGCCTCGTCGCTGGGCGCTTCGGCGGGCACGCAGCCACCATCGCGATAGCGGGCCAGCACCTCGAGCGCGAGCGCACGCACGCTCGCCTGCTGCTCATCGCTGAGGCCGCCCTGGGGCATACCGATCATCAACGGATCGACCTGCAGCTCGGGCCGCAGCACCGACAAGTCGCCGGTGAGGTACGCGAGCGCCGGCAGCAGCGGTGGCAACTCGGCGTCGGCCAAGGCAGCAGCGATCTGCGCATCGGTTTCGGTGATCGGTTCCACTCCGTGCACGAACGGGCTGGGCGACGACTCGACGGTGAGCGACATGAGAACCCCCTTCACACTGGCTCGGACACAGCATCGTCGCGCCGCCGAAGCGCCGACGAAGCGGACTAGCGTCGCTGGTATTCCAGTAGGAGGCCCGGCCATGGTGCGCTACCACCTCGACACCGTCATCGAATCGCTCGACGAACCAGCCTGCCGGGCGCTGCTCGCGGCCAACACGGTCGGCCGGGTGGCGTTCATGGACGATCCATTCCCGCTCATCCTGCCGGTGAACTATGTGCTGTTCGACGAGTTCGTGGTGTTCCGCACCGACCCGGGTGCCAAGCTCAGCCAGCTCCCGCTGCGGCCAGCGGCGTTCGAGATCGACGGGCGCGTGGGTTCGGCCAGCGCATGGAGCGTGGTGGTGCAGGGGCACGCTCGCGAGGTCACCACGGCCCTAGGCGATCGGTACGAGTCGCTGCGTTCGGTGAACATCGACCTGTTGTCGCCCGGCGAGAAGGCGCACTGGATCGCCATCGAGATCGAGCGGTTGTCGGGCCGGCGCCTCGCCCTGCAAGCCTGAAATTTCTGTCTGTTACGGTGCCACAATGGTTGAGCATCCGCTGAAACTGGCTGGCGCCTACGGGTCGCCGTATTCGTTGAAGATGCGATCGGTACTGCGCTACCGGCACATCCCGTTCACGTGGGTGTTGCGCGATTCGCGACTCGACGACATGCCCCCGGTGCCAGTTCGGCTCATTCCCGTCATCGCCTTTCCCGACGCCGATGGCAACTACACCGAGTCGATGATCGACTCGAGCCCGCTCATCGACCGCCTCGAGCGCGAGGTGCCCGGACGCAGCCTCACCCCCACCAGCCCAGCCATCGAATTCATCGATCGACTGATCGAGGATTACGGCGACGAGTGGGTCACCAAGGCGATGTTCCACTACCGCTGGTACTACGACGAGGCCATCAACAAGGCCAAGAAGCTGCTGCCCCTCGACATGAACATGCAGGTGAGCGACCGCGGTTGGGAGAAGGGCCAGGAGTTCATTGCGCAACGCCAGATCAACCGGCGTGCGCTGGTGGGTTGCACCGACGAGAACCGGCCCGTGGTGGAGGCCTCGTACGAACGCCTGCTCGACATCCTCGATGCACGCTGGCACGAGGGCACGTTCCTCCTGGGCGACCGACCCGGCCGTGGCGACTTCGGCATCTTCGGGCAACTGCGCCAACTGGTGATGTGGGACCCCGTGTCGGCCCGTGTGGCCCTCGAACGCTCGGCGCGCACGGTGAACTGGGTGGAACGCATGGACGATCTGTCGTGGTGGCCCATTGTCGACGACCAGGCCGGTTGGTGCGATGCCGCTACGGTGCCCGAACCCACCAAGGCCTTGCTCGCGGAGATCGGCCGCACCTATGTTCCATTCATGTTGGCCAACGCCGCGGCGCTCTCGTCTGGCGTGGCCGAAGTGGTGCTCGCCATCGACGGGCACGAGTACCGGCAGGGGCCGTTTCCGTATCAGGGCAAATGCCTCGTGTGGCTTCGTGAGCACTACGCCGCATTGCCGCCCGACGCTCGCGGCGAGGTCGATACGTTGCTCGCGGGAACCGGATGCGAGATGCTGTTCGCATGACTTCGGCACCGCAACCTCCCACCACCGTCGACTTCCACTTCGACGTGATGTGCCCGTTCGCCTACCAGACATCGCTGTGGATGCGTGATGTGCGCGACCAGTTGGGCCTCACCGTGAACTGGAAGTTCTTCAGTCTCGAAGAGGTGAACCGGGTGGAGGGCAAGAAGCACCCGTGGGAACGCGAATGGTCGTACGGCTGGTCGATGATGCGCATCGGCGCGCTGCTGCGGCGCACCGACATGGCGCTGGTCGATGCGTGGTACGCCATCACCGGCAAGGCGCTGCACATCGACGGGCACAAACCACACGAACCTGCGGTGGCGCGGCATCTCATGGCCGAACTCGGCCTCGACCCTGCATTGGTCGACCAGGCCATCGCCGACCCCACCACACACGACGAGGTGCGTGCCGAACATCAGCGCGTGGTCGACGCCCAGGGTTTCGGTGTACCCACGTTGTTCTTCCCCGATGGCCAGTGCCTGTTCGGCCCGGTGCTCATCGACCCGCCCACGGGTGAGGCTGCTGTGCGGTTGTGGAACAGCGTCACCGCCTGGCTCGAGTTCCCGCATCTCTACGAGTTGCAGCGACCGAAGACCCCTGCCGACCAGCGCGACATCGCCACGGCCTTCCGCCCCTACCTCGAAGCACGCGACTGGGTGAGCATGAACCGCGGCGAAGTGATCGGCTTCGGTGCCGCCGACCCGAAGAACCGCTGACGCTTACTTGTTGCTGAACAGGCCGTCGAACCGTTCGAGGTCGTCTTGGTCGAGCTGCCACAACTGCAAGGCGGCAGCCGCGCCCTGATGCGCATGGTTGCCGCGCACGCTCGACCAGCCCAACAGTTCGCGCGCTCGTTGCGGTAGGTGCTCGGCCACCTCGGGCGTGATCGAGCGAGCCACCGCTTCTTCCGGGGTGAGCCACCCGAGCAGGTAGCTCACGTACAACCCCTTACGCCACCGCGTGTCGGTGCGGTTGGCGCCACCACCGTGCACCAGGCTGCCGAGATACACCAACGCGCTCCCGGGTTCGAGTTCCACGGGGCGGGCAGCGGAGCGATCGAACGGTTGGTCGAGCGGCCACAGATGGCTGCCCGGGATGACCATGGTGGCCCCCACCTCGGCGTCGTAGTCGCCCACGGCGGTGAGCACCGACACCTGCATGTCGATGCCCAACTCACCGGCCCGCGACCAGTTGAGGTCGTCGCGGTGCAGGGTCTGCGCGGCATTGCCGGGGCCGATGTAGATGGTTTCGGCCTGACTCATCCAGTAGTCGCCGCAATTGGGGAGCAGGATGCCGTCGGCGATGGCCAGCAGCGTGGGGTTGAGCAGAATCGACTCGACCCAGGTAGGGCTCTTCGCGGCGAGCCCCTGGATGCGCTTGGTGTTGCCCCCGTAGAAACTGTCGGCACTGTGGTCTTTGAACCCCGGGTCGCGGCGCTGCACGAACGGTTCGAGTTCGGCGTCGATACGCGCCACCGTGGCGGGGTCGATGTACCCCTCGATCACCAGGCCTCCATCTCGGCGCAAGATGGCCAGCAGCGTGGCTGGGTCGGTGTCGGCGGCACAGCGCTCGAGACCGTCGGAGGCGGGGCGGGGCGATTCGTTCAAGAGGGTCTACGCTACTCAGCCGTGTCCGAACTCGACAGTCCATCGTGGGCAGCACTCAGCGCCCGCGCGTCGCTCGCCTCACATCAACTCATCGGCTGGGTGTTCTGGGACCCGCGCGCCATCGAGTTGTACGCGGAACTCGGCGTTCCCAACGGAACCGGCTACTACATCGCGTCACGTGCCGCGCCGTTGGCCAACGCCGGCAACCAGGCAGTGGTGGCGGCCTTCGGCACCATCAGCCCGGCCTTCGTGAACTTCTCACTCGACCTCGCCCGTAAGCACACCAACTTCGTGGCCGCCTATTGGGTGCGCAACGAAGCGGTGAGTGAGGGCCTGCGCCAGTACACCCCCGAGATCTGCGAACCGCTGGGCGACCTCGCCCCCGCGTTGTGGGAGGCCGTTGATGCACTGCCTCGCTCGGGTCGGGTGCTCTTCGCCGCGCACACCGAGTGGCCACGGGCCGACGACGAACCGGCGCTGTCGGCGTGGTTGGCACTCAACTGCATCCGCGAGTGGCGCGGCGATACGCACTTCGCTCTGCTGGCGGCGGCCGATATCGGTGCGGTGCAGGCGGGCCTGCTCCACGATGCGTGGATGGGATACCCGGGCGAGTGGATTCCGCGCAGCCGCGGTGCCGACGATGCCGGTATCGAGGCTGCCCTCAGCGAACTCGCCGACCGCGGCCTGGTCACCGACGGCAAGGTCAACGAGGCGGGCATCGCCTTCCGCCAGCAACTCGAAGATCGCACCGACGAACTCACCGAGCGGGCATGGAAACACCTTGGCGCCGAACGCACCATTGC
>JBAXQV010000024.1:0-23947 GCA_037131575.1 Actinomycetota bacterium | reverse complement strand
CCCTCTTTGAAATCGGGCCGACGCAGCGATGCCTTCATCAACTCGATGGCGTCGTCGGTGGCTTCCACCAGCCCGCGAGTCTGGTCGGCGTACACCTGCTGCTTCATCACGGCCATCGAGGTGGGCGACGCGTTCACGGCGAGGTCGGCGGCATAGGCGAGCGCATGATCGAGCAAGTGCTCGGCTGGCACCACCTCGCTCACCAGGCCCATGGCGGCAGCCTCTTCGGCAAGGAACACGCGCCCCGAAAACAGCAGGTCCATCGCCCGTGAGGTGCCCACCAGGCGGGGCAGCACCCACGACATGCCGTACTCGGCGATGAGGCCGCGACGCGAGAACGCCGTAGTGAACTTGGCGCCGGCCGCGGCGAAGCGGATGTCGCACATGAGCGCCTGCACCATGCCGATACCGGCGCACGCGCCGTTCACCGCGGCGATGACCGGCTTGGGCACGCTGAGTGCCGTGTAGTGCTGGGCTCGGCCGCCGGCAGCGCTGTCGGCACCCTGGCTGCCGCTGGCGTTGCCGATGCCCTGCAGTGTGTCCATGTCGGCACCGGCGCAGAAGCCTTTGCCGGCACCGGTGACCACGATGACCTTCACCTCGGGGTCGGCTGCAGCCTGGTCGAGCAGGGTGAAGTAGCGGGCGGCCAACTCACCGTTCCAGGCGTTGAGGCGCTCGGGTCGGTTCAACGTGAGCAGCGCGATACCGGGCTCGCGGCGCTCGTACAAGACAACGTCGTCACTCATCGCCGTCACCGTACTCGTCGCCGAGACCGGGCTCTTCGTCGTGCTGTTCGTCGTCGACCGGTTCGTCATCGTGCTGTTCGTCGTCGCCTGGTTCGTCGGCGACCGGTTCGTCATCGTGCTGTTCGTCGGTGGCAGGTTCGTCGTCGACCGGTTCGGGGTTGCCGCGTCGCAGCCAGAGGTAGAACACCCCGAGCACGACCATCACCACCGCGATCCACTGGTTCCACCGCAACCCGCCCACATGATGCGCGGGGTCGATGCGCAGGCCCTCGATCCAGAACCGGCCGATGCCGTATCCGATGAGGTACATCGCCATCAGCTTGCCCGGCCGCGGGCACCACTTGCGGTCGATCCAGAGCAGCACGAAACACAGGCCCAAGGTCCACAGCGATTCGTACAGAAACGTGGGGTGGAACAGCGTGCCCGGTGGGTACCCGGCGGCCAGAGCTTTGTCGGCGCTCACTTCGAGACCCCACGGCAAGGTGGTGGGCTTGCCGAACAACTCTTGGTTGAACCAGTTACCCCAGCGCCCGATCGACTGTGCCAGCGCAATGGCCGGTGCATTGCACGTGGCCATCACCGCCACGTCGATACCGCGCCGCTTGGTGACCCACAGCCCGACGGGAATACCGAGCAGCAAACCACCGGGGATGCCGAGGCCACCCTTCCAGATCTCGAAGATCCGGCCGAGGTTGCCCGAGAACGAACTCCAATCGGTGGCCACGTGGTAGAGGCGTGCACCGATGACGCCCGCCACCACCGCCCATACCGCTACGGCGCTCTCGTCGTCGCGGGTGCCCGCACGACGCGCCTCGAGACGGCGCCCGGCGAGCATCACACCCGCCACCACGCCGAATGCGATCATCAACCCATAGGCATGGATCGACAGCGGCCCGATCGAGATGGTGCCACTCGACGGGCTGGGGATGGAGCGCGGGAAGTGGCTCACAGGCCGCCGAGGCGGCGAGCGAAGGCGACGGTGCCCGCGAAGATGATGTCTTTGTCGTAGTCCTGGGTGGCCACGTGAAAGCTGCGTTCGAGCATGATGCGCTCGACCGGCCCGCCGTAGTTGGCGGCCAGGTAATCGCCCTGCACCGGTTCGACCACATGATCGTTCACCGAGTTGAACAGCAACAGCGGCATCGTGAGCCGCGGGTACTCGGCAGCAAGCGGAGCCAGCCCGTCGTTCACCAGCGACAGCAGGCAGCGCAGCGGCGTGCCGTCGTACGCGGCCTCTTTCGAGTCGGGGTCGGCGATGTCGCTACCGATGGCCGGAATCACCTCGGTGCCGCCCTCCACCATGCCTTCGAGCATGGCCACCACTTCTGGTGCCTGCGGCTGGGTGGCGGGGTTGATGCACACCAGGCCGGCCACGTCGGGGTGGTCGGCACCCACGCGCAGGGTGAGTGCGCCGCCCATGCTCAACCCGGCCACCACCACGGTGTTGACGCGCCCGGCGAGACGCTGATAGGCGGCCTCGGCCTCACCCGCCCAGTCGGCCCATGCGGTGGTCATCATGTCGTCGAGCGTGGTGCCATGCCCGGGCAGGCGAGGCATCTCAACATGCAGCCCGGCCGCCGCGCAGGCTTCGGCGAGGCCGCGCATCGAACCGGGATTGCCGGTGAAACCGTGGATCACGAGCACACCGACCGAGGTGTCGCCGGTGTGCGACCAGGCGTCGGCGCCAGGAATGAGTGCAGCAGTCATACCCGCGAGTATGGCGCGTTCAGACGTATGGGTCGTTGTCGCTCGACGGCTCTTCCCACCAGTCGGCCGGCACGCCTGTGGCCTCCCAGTCGGGGAAGGGGTAGATGCAGTTCACCGGGCACGCAGGGAGGCACTTGTCGCAACCGCTGCACAGCTCGGGAATGATGATGACGTCGGGGCCGTGGTTGAAGATGGCACCGAAGTGTGGCGGGCAGTGGCGCAGGCAGGCATCGCAGTTGATGCACTCGAGCATCTCGATGCGCACCGGCAGGTTCTTCCACTTCGGGTTCCGGGCGCGGAGTTCGATTCGTTCGGTACGAGAAGCCCCCATGGCGCCAGTGTAGGCAGCGATCTGACGGCCCGTCTTGACCGGCCGGTCAGGGAATGATCGACTGAGGGGCGTGACAGCGCCCAATCGACGCACGCACACCGAACAGGGCATCGAACGCAAGCAGCAACTGCTCGACGCGGCCGCTTCGCTGTTCTCCACCAAGGGCTACTCGAACACCCGCATCGCCGACATCTGCGCGGCTGCCGGCGTGGCCAAGGGCCTGATGTACTGGTACTTCCCGACCAAGCAGAGCCTCTTCGGTGAACTCGTCCGCACCATGCGCCTGCAACTGCGGCGGGCTCAGGCAGCGGCCATGGACCCCAACGCCGACCCCCTCACCCGCATCAGGCAGGGCAGTGAAGCCAGCGTGCTGTTCATGGCCCAACACAGCGCCTACTTCGCGTTGCTCGATGTGGAACGCGCCGACAATGAAGTGGCCGAAACATTGCGGGCCGGCAGTGAGGTGTACGCCAACGACGTCATCCGCCTCGTGCGTGAGGCACAGCGCGATGGCCTGCTGCCCGATGGCGACCCGCACCTGTATGCGTCGGGCATTCAGGGAGCCGTGTCGTCGTTCGGTCACGCGTTACGCACCGGCTCGATCGCCACCGACCCCGACACCCTGGCCACCTTCGTTGGCGATTGGGTGATGCGCGCCCTGGTGGGCGATGCGATCACTCTGCCGTTGCGTTGAGCTCGGCAGCAAGGGTGGGGTGGCGACGCATCACGATGTCGATGAACGCCGACACGATGCGCGGCTCGAACTGAGCGCCGCTGCCGGCGATGACGTAGCGAGTGGCTTCGGCAAGTGACCAGGCACGTTTGTACACACGCTCACTGGTGAGTGCGTCGAACACATCGGCCACGGTGACGATGCGACCACTGAGCGGAATGGTCTCACCAGGTAAACCGTTCGGGTACCCCGAACCGTCCCAGCGCTCGTGATGGGTGAGCGCCACCTCTGCCGCGAGTTGTAGCAGCGGCGACGAACTGCCCGACAAAATCTCGGCACCCACCGTGGTGTGCGTCTTCATCACCTCGAACTCGTCAACAGTGAGCGGCCCTGGCTTCAAGAGAATCGAGTCGGGTACGGCCACCTTGCCGATGTCGTGGAGGCGGCCGGCCAAGCGCAACCGCGTGACGAACTGCTCGGTCTCACCCAACTCCGCAGCCAACTCAGCCGCGAGGTCGCCCACTCGAATGGTGTGTTCGCCGGTGTCGGTGTCGCGGAACTCAGCGATGACGGCCAGGCGTTGAAACGCCTCGAGTTGGTAACTCTCGATATCGGCACCGGGCTCGATGATGGGGTCGTGGGCATGCCGTGCTGCGGTGGCCGAATACTCGGCGGTGCGGAACCGTACGATCTCGGCCTGTCGGCGTGCTGCCTCGAGCTCATTCGCCAGCTGCAAGGTGCGGATACGGCGCTCGGCAGCGGCGAGAGCGAGCAGACGTTCGCAGTTGTACTGCGCTTCGGCATGAGTCAAGGCTGTCTCGAAACGGCCCTGCTCGCGATACAACCGGCTGAGCCAACCATGGGCCTGGGCAGCAGTTTCGTCGAGCGAGCCGTCGCCCACCAGAGACAGCGCGTGCACCGCCTGGTCGATGGCCTCATCGGCACGGCCCGCACCATGCGCCAACTCAACACGCACCAGGGCGACGCTACTGAGCACCCAATGCCGATGTGCAGGTTCGGCATCGCGTTGAGCGAACCGCTCGGCTTCGGTGAGGCATGAATCGGCCTGGTGGGCAGCACCGAGCGCGCCATACGAGCGGGCGAGGTTCACCAGCACCCGCGCCACACGCGCTGGTTGGTGCACACGTGCCAGTTCGAGGGCCGACTCACCGAGGCTCACGGCCAGAAGATGCTCACCTCGGGCAGCACGCAACTCGGCCAGATTGGCCATGGTGGCAAGGTCGTGGTCGGGGCGGACAAAACTCTTGTTGGCCAGGAGCGCTGCTTCATAGGTGACCAGGGCACGATCGACATCGCCCAACTCGGCATGGATCATGGCGGCGGTGTTGAGCAACGGCCCCTCGCTGCTCACGAGCCCATTGATGCGGTGCAGGTCGATGGCCTGGCTGGCCGCTTCGAGCGCCTCGGTGAGGTTGCCGGCATCGAATTGGATGAGCGCGACGAGGTTGGTGGCGCGCACCTCGACCGAACCCACCCCGTGGTGGCGGGCGTGTTCGCGAGCATCGAGGGCAACGTGGAAGGCCTCGTCGGCGGTGCGCGCTTCGTAGGCGATGGTGGCCATGCAGAGCAGCGCTTCGCTCTCGCCCACCACATCGTTCAAGGTGCGCGCCAAGACGCGCGCCTGGTGGGCCATGGCCCGGGCCATCTCGGTGTCGACCGGCTCGGCCCGCTGGGCGTCGTCGAGCAGTTCGCGGACAGATCGCGCTATAGGGGTGCCCTCCGATATGGGCGTGATGCTGATGGCCATGGGCACCTCCCTTCTTACTCGCGATCGCACCGTGCCGATACGAGAACCCCGCGGCGATGGCTACGCGCTGAGGCAGCACCGAAACGGTCAGGCGAGATTACTGTCGGGCAGGGCGGTGGGTGGGGATCACCCCATGTGAATCACCGCGTATCGTGGTCACGATGAACGCGAGGACCCGATCGGTCGAATCCTCAGCGGTCACCGCCCTGGCCCCGGTGGTGATGCTGCTGCCGGTATGCCTCGTCGCCCTGTTCATCTACTGGGTCGTCGTTCATCTGTTCTGGGATGTGCACTACGTGCAGTTCGCTCTCGGCTACCTCGCTGCAGTGGTGCTGCTGTTCCTGAAACCGGTCCAGGTGGTGGTGCTCGCTCGCCTGTTGGGCGCCCGTCGACCCACTCGCGACGAACGGGTACGACTCGACACCGCCTGGCGCGGGGTGCTCGAAGCTGCCCGGCTGCCGGCCCGTCGCTATGTGCTGGCGGTGCTGCCCGCCGAGGAACTGAATGCGTTCGCCTGCGGCGGCCACCTCGTGGTGGTCACCACACTCGCCATCGAGATCTTGCCTCGCGACGAGTTGGCCGGGGTCTTGGCCCATGAACTCAGCCACCACCTCGGCTTCCACACCGTTGCCCTCACCGTGGCCGCCTGGCTCAGTGCCCCGGTGTTGCTGCTGGCCCGCATCGGGTTCTTCCTCCAGAACGTGGCCAGCGCAGCCACCACCAGCTTTGCACGCAACTCGACGGCACTCACTGTGGTGGGTGGCTTGGTCAGTGTGCTGCTCACCGGGGTGAGCTGGATCTTCCTCAGCGGTTTGGTGGTGGCCAACGCTGTGGGCAACGTGGCGGGCAAGGGCTCAGAGTTCCAAGCCGACCAACGCGCGGTCATGTTGGGGTTCGGGCGTGAACTGTCGAGCGCCCTGCGACGCGTCGTGGCCATGGGTGGAGGCACCCGACCGCGCACCTGGCGCGAGCGATTGTCGGCCAGCCACCCTCCGGCCCGCACCCGCATCGCGCGCATCGACGCAGTGCGCCGCGCGCAACGGACGGCCCGGCCCTAGCGCTGGGGCTCTAGCCTGGCCCCATGGCAGCAGCAATCGAAGCCACCGGCCTGGTGCGCCGGTTCGGCGAGAACGAAGCAGTGGCGGGAGTCGACCTGTCGATCGCGCCCGGTGAGATCTATGGGTTCCTCGGGCCCAACGGTGCCGGGAAGAGCACCACCGTGCGAGTGCTCACCACCCTGCTCGCGCCGAGTGCCGGCGATGCGGTGGTGGCGGGATACAGCGTGGTGAGCGAACCCGAACGAGTGCGCCTGCGCATCGGCGTGGCGCTCCAAGATGCAGCGCTCGACCCCAAGCAAACCGGGCGCGAACTGCTCGACATGCAGGGCCGGCTCTACGGCCTGAACCGCACCGAGCGGGAGCGTCGACTCGATGACCTGCTCCAACTGGTGTCGATCGGTGACGCCATCGACCGCCGAATCGGCACCTATTCGGGCGGTATGAAGCGACGCCTCGACCTCGCTGCCGCGCTGGTGCACCAACCCGAGGTGCTGTTCCTCGATGAACCCACCACCGGGCTCGACCCCGCCAGCCGCGCGTCGGTATGGGATGAAGTGCGCTATCTCAACGAGGAACTGGGTATGACCATCTTCCTCACCACCCAGTACCTCGAAGAGGCCGACGCCTTGGCGCATCGCGTGGGCATCATCGCTGCGGGCCACATCGTCGCCGAGGGCACACCGCACGATCTGAAACGCCAGATCGGTTCCGATGTCATCGTGGTCGATGCCGGCCGAGGAAGTGCCGAACGGGTGACCGCGGCGCTGGCGGCAGTGCCCGGCCTCGATCGCATCGAGGTGAGCGGCCAGGAGGTGCTCATCTCGGTAGCGAATGGGGCGGCCGCGATCAGCCCTGTCGCCGTGGCCCTCGCCGAGGCCGCCGTGACGGTGAGCGGTCTCACACTGCGCACCCCCACGCTCGACGATGTGTTCCTGCAAACCACAGGCGCACGCCTCCAAGGAGAACCTGCCGCATGAGTACCGACATCCGCACCCACAGCGCGCGTGTGCAACCCCGCAGTGCCGGGTTCTTCCACGACCTGCGCACCGTGTCGCTGCGCGCCCTGCGCCTCACCTTGCGCGAGCCCGAAGCGTTCATTCCGGCGCTGGCCATTCCGGTGTTCTTCTTCGTGGTGAACGTCGGCGCACTGCAGTCGTTCGTGGAGGGCAGCCTGCCCCCGGGGTTCGACTACAAGGCATTCCAACTGCCGGTGTCGGTCATCTTCGCGGTCACCGGTGTGAGCCGGGCGAGTTCGCTGGTGATCGACATTCAAGACGGCTACTTCGACCGCTTGCTGCTCACCCCCGTACGACGCGGCACGCTGCTGCTGGGCCTCATGAGTGCCGACCTCGCACTCATCTTGGCGTTGGCCGTGCCGGTGGTGCTGCTGGGCGTGCTCATCGGCGTGCATTCGGCAACGGGCATCGCCGGCCTGTTGTTGTTCATCGTCATCGCCGGCCTGTGGGGCATCGCCTTCACCGGGTTCCCCTACGCCATCGCGCTGCGCACCGGAAACCCGGCTGCGGTGAACAACGCGTTCTTGCTGTTCTTCCCGTTCGCGTTCCTCACCACGGCCTACCTGCCAAGCGCGCAGATGACCGGTTGGCTCGCCACAGCTGCGAAGTTCAACCCGGTCACCTACTTGCTCGATGCAATGCGCTCGTTGCTGATGACCGGCTGGGACGGACCACGCTTGGCCAGGGGCCTTGCCGCCACCGCGCTGGTGGGTGCTGTGAGTTTCTCGCTCGCGTTCTCGGCCCTGCGTGGCCGGGTGAAGCGGTCGTAGCCGCTCACCACGCGGCGATGTCGGCCACGGTGGCGTCGAGTACTGCGATGAGCGCCGCCGGCGCAAGTTCGAGATCGAGGCCGCGCTTGCCACCGCTCACGAAAATGGTGTCGTGCAGTTCGCACGTTTCGTCGATGACCGTGCGCAATCGCTTGCGCTGCCCGAACGGGCTGATACCACCAACCACGTAGCCGGTGATGCGCTGAGCCACGGCCGGGTCGCACATCTCGGCTTTCTTCGCACCCACAGCAGCGGCCAGTTCTTTCAGGCTGAGTTGCGCAGTGACCGGCACGATGCCCACCACCTGGCCCGCAGTGCGGCCCCCGGCATCGACGATGTCGGCGAGCAGTGTCTTGAACACCCGGTCGGCCTCCACACCGAGGGCCTCGGCGGCCGCCAACCCGAACCCGCGCTCACTCGGCGCGTGCTCGAATTCGTGCACGGTGAAGGCCTGGCGTGCCCGCTCGAGCTCGACGATCGCCGGTGTCATTGTCGCCGACGCTACCCGCGCGCGTTGCGTGGAAGACTGACGGCGTGTCACTTGCCGCTGAGCCTCATGCAGCCGGCCCCACGGGCTACCGCATCGACGACCGCTACCGCCTCGACGTCGGCCGAGTGTTCTTGAGCGGCGCGCAAGCACTGGCTCGCCTGCCCCTCGAACAGCTGCGCATCGATCGCCGCAACGGATGGAACACTGCTGCGTACGTGACCGGCTACCCCGGTAGCCCACTGGCCAGCTTCGACGGTGATCTCACCGTGGCCGCAGCGTTGGCCGAGGCCGATGGATACCGCTATGTGTTCCAGCCCGGCTTGAACGAAGAACTGGCCGCCACCGCGGTGATGGGCTCGCAGCTCAGCTCTGGTCTGCGCTCGGCCCAGCACGATGGCGTGATCGGGTTCTGGTACGGCAAGGGGCCGGGTCTCGACCGGGCCAGCGATGCCTTGCGTCACGCAGTGATGGCCGGCACTGCGGCTCGGGGTGGGGCCGTGGCACTGGTGGGTGAAGACCCGAGCGCGAAGAGCAGCACCCTTCCCACCAGCAGCGACGTCACCCTGGTCGACCTGCGCATTCCGGTGCTGTGCCCGGGCGATGTGCAGGAAGCCATCGACCTGGGGCGGCATGCCATTGCCATGTCGCGCGCATCGGGGGCATGGAGCGCCATCCGCATCGTCGAGGTGGTGGCCGACGGCACCGGAACGGTCGACCTACACCCCGACCGCATCGTGCCCGTCATTCCCACCGTCGAGGTGAACGGCCGACTGTTCGTGCCTCACGCCACCGGTTCGCTGCTCACCCCGCGCACGCTCGAACTCGAGCGCGAGTTGCACGACACCCGCTTCGAACTCGTGCGCCGCTACGGGGTGGAGAACCGGCTCAATCGGGTGACGGTGCGCGGGCCGAACGACTGGATCGGTATCGCTGCCACCGGCCACACCTTCCACGAGGTGCGCGAGGCGCTGGCCACCCTGGGCCTGCGTAGTGACGATGACCTGCGTGCCGCTGGCGTGCGCCTGGCGCAGCTGAGCATGCCGTGGCCACTCGACGCTGCGGCCGTGCGCGAGTTCGCCGATGGACTGGCCGAAGTGGTGGTGGTGGAAGACAAGAACCAGACCATCGAGCTGGGCGTCACCGCGGCGCTGTACCCCCTTGCGCAGCGGCCAGTGGTGGTGGGCCGACGCAGCCCCGCTGGCACTGTGCTGATGCCCTCGACCGGTTCGCTCAGCGCCGACACCATCGCCGGGCCACTGCGTACTCGTCTCGTGCAACGCATCGCGCCCGAACGGTTGGCGTCGCCGGGCGAACATGCTGCGGCGGCCGCGGCGGCACGCCAGCGCATCCCCCTCAGCGTGAACCGCACGCCGTACTTCTGCTCGGGCTGCCCGCACAACACCTCCACGCAGGCCCCAGAAGGAACCCTGGTGGGCGCCGGTATCGGTTGCCACACCATGGTGGCCCTCATGGAGCCCGGCCGGTACGGCGAGATCGTCGGCGTCACCGCCATGGGCAACGAGGGCGCGCAGTGGTTCGGAATGGCGCCCTTCGTGGCCGACACCCACCTCGTGCAGAACATCGGCGACGGCACCCTGTTCCATTCCGGCTTGCTGGCCGTGCGCGCCGCGGTGGCCAACGGGGCCAACATCACCTACAAGGTGCTCTACAACGGCGCTGTGGCCATGACCGGTGGGCAAGACCCGTTCGGTCAACTCGACGTACCCGCACTGGCGCAGGTGTTCCTGGCGGAAGGTGTGCGCCGGGTGATCGTGACCACCGACGACCTTGCCCGCTATCGCAGCGGGGCACGGGCCGCGGCGCTGCCCACCGGGGTCGATGTGTGGGACCGCTCGCGCGTCGTCGAGGCACAGGAAGTACTGGCGCGTGTGCCGGGCACCACGGTGCTCATCCACGACCAACGCTGTGCCGCCGAGAAGCGTCGCGACCGCAAACGCGGCCGTATCGCCTCGCCCGGCTTCCGCGTGCTCATCAACGAGCGGGTGTGCGAGGGCTGTGGCGACTGTGGGCAGAAGAGCAACTGCCTCAGCGTGCAACCGGTCGACACACCCTTCGGTCGCAAGACTCGCATCGACCAAGGTTCGTGCAACCTCGACACCACCTGTGTGGAAGGCGACTGCCCGTCGTTCACCACCGTGAAGCCGGGCCGCGCCACGCGCACACCGACCCGCACGGTACCCACTGCCATTGCGCTCGCCGACCTCCCCGACCCGGTGGTGGTGGCCCCCGCCGATCGGTGCACCGTGCGCCTCAGCGGTATCGGCGGCACGGGGGTGGTGACCGTGAGCCAGATTCTCGGCACTGCCGCCATGCTCGACGGGTTCACCGTGCGCGGGCTCGACCAGACAGGGCTCTCGCAGAAGGCCGGCCCGGTGGTGAGCGATGTGCGCCTCAGCCGCGGCGAACCGCAAGCATCGAACCGAGCGACGCTGGGTTCGGTCGACACCCTGCTGGCCTTCGACCTGCTCGTGGCAGCCAGCGATACGCACCTCGGCGCGGCATCGGCCGAGCGCACGCGTGTGGCGGCATCCACCGCGACGGTGGGCACCGGGTCGATGGTGGTGCACCCCGATACGCCCTACCCGGTTCGCGACGCGCTGGCACGACTCGGTGCAGCGAGCACCAGCATGGCGACCGTCGATGCCATCGCCGCCAGCACGGCCCTGTTCGGCGACCCCGCCACCGCCAACGTGTACCTCCTCGGCTTCGCCACACAGCATGGCCTGGTGCCGGTGAGCACGGCGCGTATCGAAGAGGCGATCACACTGAACAACGTGGCGGTGGGCGCCAACATCGCCGCGTTCCGCGCCGGACGTGCCGCAGCAGTGGCCACCACACCCAATGGCCCTCCGACAAACACGACCGAAACACTCCCCCAACTCATCGAACGTCTCGCCGACGACCTCACCGGCTATCAGTCGCCCCGCACCGCACGGCGCTACCGCGACGTGGTGGCCCGTGCCGCAGCGGTGGGTGCACCGTCGTTCACCGAGGCGGTGGCAGTGCACCTGCACAAGCTCATGGCTTACAAAGACGAATACGAGGTGGCCCGACTGCTACTCGCCCCCGAAGCGCGTGCCGCAGCCGAAGCCGTTGGCGGCCCCGGCGCCAAGGTGGCCTGGAATCTGCACCCGCCGATGTTCCGGTCGCTGGGACTGCAGCGCAAGATCCGGCTGGGCCGATGGGCCACCCCGTTGCTGATGGGCCTGCGCGCCGGGCGCCGGCTGCGCGGCACACCGCTCGACGTGTTCGGCTGGCCCTCACTGCGCCGTATGGAGCGCGCGATGCGCGACGAGTACATCGCCGCCGTCGACACGCTGCTGGCCGGTCTCGGCCCGTCACCCGACCCCGTGCGCCTGCACGAGGCGGTCGCCATCGCCTCACTGCCCGAGCGGGTGCGCGGCTACGAGCACCTCAAGCGCGAACGCGCCGAGGCCTACCGCACCGAACTCGCCGCACGGCTGGCGGCGTTCAGCCGCTGATCGCGAACACGGTGGCCGGTGCCGGCGGCAGGTGATCGGGAATGGTGATCACCAGTTCGCCGTTGCGCTCCGTGTGCGGCAGCACCCGCTCGTTACCGAGCATCCGCACCTCGGCACCGGCGCCCACCGCGATACCGGGCAGACACACCTCGTTGGCAGGCGCACCCTGCACGATGGCGAAACGCCGACCATCGGCACCCGTGGTGTAGCGAACCTCACGCCCATCGCCCGTGGTACCCACCGGGTTCACCCCTGGCCGTGTGGCGTAGATGGCCTCACCGTTCACGCGGAGCCACCAACCCAGAGCAGTGAGACGCATCACCTGAGCGAGCGGAATCTGACCGTCGGCCGTGGGGCCGACGTTGAGCAGCAGGTTGCCGCCGCGGGCCACGATGTCGACCAGCATCCAGATCAACTCTTCCGCCGACGGCGTCGTGGCTTCGGTCTCCATGCGGTTGTAGCCGAACGAACGACCGATGCCTCGGCACACTTCCCACTTGCGGGTGTCGTCGGCCTTGGTGCTGTACTCGGGCGTCGAGAAGTCGGCGTGCAGAGTGCCGGCGCGCACGGCGAGGATGTTCCACCGGTCGTTCACCACTCCGTGGGGCACACGGTCGTAGTAGTAGCTGAAGATGTCGTTCGGGTCGGCGGTCATCGGCCAGGCGATGTCGTTCCACAGCACGTCGATGGCGAACCGGTCGATGAGTTCATGCACATGCGCCGTGGCGTACTCGACATATTCGGTGCTGGTGGGGATCTTCTGGATCATCGCCATGATGCTGTCGATGGGTGGTCCCTCGAAGGTCCAGTCGAGACCACCCGAGTAGTAGGCACCGAAGCGCATGCCGCGGGCACGCACGGCGGCGGCGAGGTCGGCGATGTGGTCGCGTTCGGCCATCCAACGGTCGCGGTGCGGGTTGGGCACATCGGTTTGCCAGAGCAGGAACCCGTCGTGGTGCTTGGTGATGGGTACCACGTACTGTGCGCCCGCCTGCTTGAACAGTTCGGCCCAGCGCCCGATGTCGAAACCGGCCGAGCGGGTGTGGAACTCATCGACGAAGCTGGCGTAGGAGCGGTCGCCGTACATGGCCTCGTGGTGCAGCGCCGTGGAACTCCCGGGCAGTGACCACGAGTTGAGATACCACTCGCTGTAGGGGCTCTCGCGGAACGCCTGCGCCCAATCGCCGGCCTCCATCATCTCACCCATGTTGTGGTCGACCGGGGCGAAGCACGGCACCGTGAACGGCCCCCAGTGGATGAAGATGCCGAACTTGGCCTCGTCGTACCAGGTGGGCAGTGGCCTGCCGGCGAACGGATGAGTGGGGGCAGCGGGGGCATCGCTCATGCGAGCAGTGTTGCATCTCAGTGGCGCACGGTCGTACACGGCGCGCCGACTCTGCCTAACCTGCCGCGCATGCCCGCCACCCGCCGCACCGCCGCCATCGTCGTCGCCATCGCACTCGTGGTGGTCGGTTGCTCGAGTGGGTCGACCAGCACCGCCACCACGGCGGCACCAAGCACCGTGGCCGCCACGACCTCCATCGCTGTCACCACCACCACCACTGCGGCCACTGTGCCGCCGTACACCAGCACCGTCTATGCCGACACGGCGCACTGGATCTGCCGTGGCGACACCGGCGACGTGTGCGATACGGCATACCCCACCACGGTCATCGCCTCCGACGGCTCGACCTCCGTGCGCCCGTACACAGTGGCAAAGAATCCGCCGGTCGATTGCTTCTACGTGTACCCCACCATCAGCGAAGACCCCACGTTGAACAGCGACCTCGTACCGGGCGCCGAGATCGGCATGGTCGAGCAACAGGGTGCACAGTTCAGCCAACTGTGCACCCTGTACGCCCCGGTGTACCGCTCGGTCACGCTCGCCGGTCTGTTCAACTCGGCCCTTCCCGGCGACCGCTCGGAAGCGTGGAAGACGGCAGCAGCCGACGTGGCCGATGCCTGGAAGCACTACCTCGCCAACGACAACCACGGCCGCGGCGTCATCCTCATCGGCCACTCGCAAGGTGCGGGCATGTTGTCGCAACTGCTGAAGAACGTCATCGACCCCGACCCCTTCCAGCGCAGTCTGCTGGTGTCGGCGTACATCGTCGGCGGAGCCATCGAAGTGCCCGAGGGCAAAGACGTGGGCGGCGACCTCCAGAACATTCCCCTGTGCCGCTCGACCGAGCAGACCGGTTGCGTGGTCACCTACGCCACGTTCCGATCCACCGCCCCGCCGCCAGCCGATTCGTTCTTCGGTAAGCCGATGGGGA
This sequence comes from Actinomycetota bacterium, assembly GCA_037131575.1. Classification (GTDB taxonomy): domain Bacteria; phylum Actinomycetota; class Acidimicrobiia; order Acidimicrobiales; family Ilumatobacteraceae; genus VFMC01. The sequence continues at coordinate 9,609 of JBAXQV010000024.1, read as the reverse complement.
GCACGGGCCTCGCCGGGTGCGTGAACCCTGCCGCACCCGGTGGCGGCTCGGCACCGCTCGACATGGCCATGCCGTCGGGCGATTGGGTGCTGGCCGACCATTCGCTGAAACCCACCACACCGTTCGTCGACCTGCCCGGGCTGGTGACCGCCCAGTGCACCTCCACCAACGGGTTCACCTACCTCGAGGTCACCGTGCACGGCGACAAGGCCGACCCGCGAGCCGACGACATCACCGGCGATCTCTCCCCGCAGTGGGGCCTCCACATGGTCGACATTTCGCTGGCGGCAGGGTCGTTGTTGGCACTGGCCAAGCAGCAGATCGCCGCCTACACGGCGGGCAACAGCTGACCCTCAGGCAGGGCCGTCGAACTCCGACAGCGGGGCGATACGGCCCAGGCCGGCGTACGACTGAATGGCCGAGCGCCCATCGTTCACCACGGCATCCACCTCTTCCGCGATGGGGGCGTCGACACCGCATTCACGGGCGAGTTCCACCACCACGCGGGCGGTCTTCACGCCCTCGGCCACCATGCGCATGCTCGAGGTGATGTCGGTGATGCTGCGCCCCTTGGCCAACTCCACCCCGACGGTGCGGTTACGACTGAGCGGGCTGGAACACGTGGCCAGCAGATCGCCGAGCCCGGTGAGGCCGGCGAAGGTGCGCTGATCGCCACCCAGGGCGACTCCGAGCCGAGTCATTTCGGCGAGGCCGCGGGTGATGACCATGGCCTTGGTGTTGTCGCCCACGCTCAACCCTTCGGCCATACCCGCCGCGATGGCGATGACATTCTTCAACGACCCGCCCAGTTCGCAGCCCACCACATCGTGGTTGGTGTACACCCGGAACCGTGTGCTGGTGAACACGGCCTGCAGTGAGGTGGCCACGTGCTCGTCGGCCATGGCGATGACAGCGGCGGCCGCATACCCCTGCAACACCTCGCGCGCCAGGTTGGGCCCGGCCAGCACACCCGCCGGGTGCCCCGGTAGTTCGGCTTCGATGACCTCGGTCATGCGCATGCGGCTGCCCTGTTCGAGCCCCTTGGTGAGGCTCACGATGGGCACCCAAGGCCGCAGCCAGGGCGACAGTTCCTGCAAGGTGGCGCGTACCGCGTGTGACGGCACCCCCAGCACCACCACATCGGCTTCGAACACCGCCTCCTCGAGCGAGGTGGTGGCACGCAGCTTCCGATGCAGTTCGAGTTCGCCGAGATATCGCGAGTTCGTGTGGCGTTCGTTCACCTCGTTCACCGTGTCGGTATCGCGCGCCCACAGTGTGGTGGTGGCATTGGCGGCAGCGAGCGACGCCACCGTGGTGCCCCACGAACCGCCACCCAACACCGTCACGTGCACCGGGCGAGTCATGATGCCACCCGAGCCTGCCGTAGTGCCGAACGACGCACTTTGCCGGCGTCGTCGCGCAGCGGTTCGGCCACGAACTCCCACGTTCGCGGCACCTTGTACGTGACCAGTCGTTCGCCCACGAATGTGCGTAAGTCAGCCTCGCTCACCACGGCCGGGTCGGCTTCGATGATGGCGTGGATGGTGTTGCCCTTGTCGTCGTCGGGCAAACCGATGACGGCCACCGAGTGCACCGCCGGGTGCTCTTGAATGGCGGCCTCCACCTCGGCCGGGTAGATGTTGGCACCCCCGCACAGGATCATGTCGGCCGATCGATCGCCCAGGTAGAGGTAGCCATCGGCGTCGACGTAGCCCATATCGCCCAGCGATTCCCACCCGCCATCGCGTTGTCGGGCCTGCGCACCCACATAGCGATACGTGGGGGTGTCGCGCGCACTGCGCAACCACACCTCACCCATCTCACCGGCGGGCAGCGGCGCGCCTTCGGCGTCCATGATGCACACCGTGCCGTCGGCCGGGCGACCCACCGAGCCGCGGTGCGCCAACCATTCGACGCCGGTGATGACCGTCGCTGTTTGGCCTTCGGTACCGCCGTACAACTCGAAGATGCGTTCGGGGCCGAGCCAGTCGATCCACACCTGCTTCAACCAGTCGGGGCAGGGTTCGGCGAGATGCCACAGCACACGCAGACTCGACAGGTCGTAACTGGTGCGCACATCGTCGGGCAGGCGCCAGATGCGCTTCATCATGGTGGGCACCATGTACACGGCAGTGGCGCGGTGCTGGGCCATAGCAGCCAAGGTGGCCTCGGGCTCGAACCGCTCGAGCACCACCACATGGTTGCCGTGCAGCAGCGCCTGCCAACTCCAGATGAGCGGCCCGTTGTGATAGAGCGGCCCCGGGTTCACCAGGCAACCGTCGGCGCCCAGCAGCAATGCCGACGGCACCTCGGGGTCGATGAGGGCCGGGTCGCCCGACACGATGAGCTTCGGCCTACCGGTGGAACCACCCGACGTGGGCGCCTTCCACGAAGCGGGCACCACATCGGGGTGCACGGCCACCGTGGAGTCGCGCCGCGGTGCCACATAGCCGATGGGCAGGCACACACGGCCGGGCACGGTTCCTTCGGCAACACCCATCACCACGAGCGGGTCGGCGAGTTCGATGATGGCTTCGAGTTCACGCAACGGGAGGCGGGCCGACACGGGTTGTGGGGTGGCGCCGATTCGCCAACATGCGGCGAAGGCCACGAACCAGTCGACCGAGTTGGGCAGCGCGATGGTGACCATCTGCCCGTCGCCCACACCGCGCGCACGGAGGTCGACCGCAAGGTCGTCGATGCGTTCCACGAGTTCCTGCCGCGTGAGCGACACACCGCCGCAGGTGACCGCAGCACGCTCTGCATCGGCCGCAGCGAGGCGCCGCAATTGCTCGTTGAAGGAGATGAGTGCCATGGTTCAGCCCACCTGCAGGAACTCGACCCAGTTCCCTTCGGGGTCGGCGACCATCGAGATCGTCACACCGGGCCGGCTCTCGCGAATGGGCACCACTACCTGATAGCCAGCGGCCTCACATGCTGCCGTGATCTCGGCGAGGTTGGTGACGGTGATGGTGAAGTACCGGAACCCGTAGGCGCCGAAGAGGCCACCGGGCGCCGCCAGTGCCGGCAACGGGTTGGTGGGGCGCAGCAGTTTGATGAGGGTGGTCCCGCACATCAGCCGGTACATCGTGCCCAGCCCCCCAGGGAGCGGTGTTTCGCCCACCGGCTCGAACCCCAGGGTGTCGCGGTAGAAGGCCAACGCCGCGTCAGCATCGTTCACCAGAATGCCGAGATCGATCGAGTCCTTGCCGAGTTGCACGCCCATGCCGCACACCTTTCGTCGTCGGGCCACCCCATCGGCCCGTGCGCTGCAGAGTAGTTCGCTGGGCAGGGTGCGGGGTCAGCAGCGCGCACGCGCTCGAGCGCGGATGGCGAGCAGGCACACACTGGCACTGGCCAGCAGTTCGACACTGCGCTTCAACCACCCCGCACCGCGGTACAGCACGCGATCGATGGCATGCAGCGACGTGCTGCTCACCAGCCCGAGCACGATGATCACCACCATCACCGCCACCACCGGAAACGCCTCACGGCGCACGCGCCGCAGCGCCACCAGCGCGGCGGCCAGTGCCGCGACGCCGCCGAGTAGCACCACGGCGATGAACAGCTTCTGGTAACGGCGTCGGTTCTCGTACCAATCGTGATGACGCGCCAGTGAACGGAGATGCTGCACCACCAGGGCACCGAGATCGAGCTGGCGAACCAACACCACCCCGAGCAGCAGTACCGCCACGACACCCCACAAGATGCCGAGTATTCGCCTGGTGTCGTCGGCAGGCTCGCCGGTAGCTGGTGCCGCGCGATACGCGAGCATCGCCGCGAACGACAGCACCGCCGCCATGACATACCCCAGCGCCACCAACCAGCCACCGAACGTGGGGTCGCTGGCTCGCGGATGCCACGTCGGATCCGCCCACAGCAGGTGCATGAGGTGCAGCCTACGGTGGCCCAGTGAGCCGATCGGTAGTGTGACCCGGTGCCCGACCTCACCGCGCCGCTGAACCACGTCGGCCCATTGGCGCGCCGTTTGCTCGCCGAAGCGCTGGGAACCGGCTTGCTCATCGTGGCCGTCATCGGCTCGGGCATCATGGCCACCACGCGCTCACCCAACGACGCCGGCCTGCAACTCCTCGAGAACGCGGCTGCCACGGCAGGGGCACTGGTGGGGCTCATCCTCATGTTCCAACAGGTGTCGGGCGCGCATTTCAACCCGGCCGTCACCTTGATCGACCGGTTGTTCGGGGCCATCAGCACCCGGCACACGCTGTGGTACATCGTGGCTCAAACCGTGGGCGGTTGCCTCGGCGCGTTCACCGCCAACGCCATGTTCGGGCGACCCACCTTCGAATGGGCCACCACCACCCGTTCGTCGGGGCCGCTGTGGTTCTCCGAGGTGGTGGCCACCGTGGGGTTGCTGCTGCTCATCAACGGGTGCGTGCGCACCGGCCGCGCCGCGATGGTGCCGTTTGCAGTAGGCCTCTGGATCGGCGGCGCCTACTGGTTCACCTCGTCGACCAGTTTCGCCAACCCGGCCGTCACGGTGGCGCGCATGTTGTCGGATTCGTTCGCCGGTATCCGGCCCGCATCGGCACCGATGTTCATCGTCATGCAGCTCATCGGCGTGGCCGTGGCGTCGGCGCTCATCAGGGTGCTGTACCCACCCGCTCCGGCGGCCTGACGCGCTCGCCGCGACGAGAACCCGTCGAGCCAGGCCACACTGGTGCACATGGCCACGCTGTTCGACCTCCTGCCCGCCCCAGGGGCCGACCCAGCCGATGTGGTCGACGTGTTCGCGCAATGGGCCGAGGCCAGCGGTAGACCGCTCTACACGCACCAGGACGAAGCGATCCTTGCGCTCGCTACCGGTGACCATGTGGTGCTGGCCACCCCCACGGGGTCGGGCAAGAGCCTGGTGGCAATGGCGGGTATCGCCCTCGCGTTGAACGCCGGTCGCCGCGCCGTGTGGACCGCACCGATCAAGGCATTGGTGGCCGAGAAGTTCTTCGACCTCGTCGAGCTGCTCGGTGCCGAACGGGTGGGGTTGGCCACGGGCGACGCGTCGATCAATGCCGACGCGCCAGTGCTGGTGTGCACAGCCGAGGTGCTGGCCAACCACGCCCTCGCCACCGGTGCAGCCAGCGACTTCGGCTTCGCCTGCCTCGACGAGTTCCACTACTACGCCGAACGCGACCGCGGCTGGGCGTGGCAGGTGCCGTTGCTCGAACTCACCGGCTGCCAGATGCTGCTCGCCTCGGCCACGCTCGGCGACATGACCGCCATCACCACCGACCTCGAACAGCGTTCGGGTCGCAGTGTCACGTCGGTCACCTCGGTGCATCGCCCCACACCGCTCTATCACCAGTGGCGCATGACCCCCGTGGCCGAGAGCGTGCTCGAAGCGGTACGCGATGGCCTCACCCCGGTGTACGTGGTGCACGCCACGCAGGCCGCAGCCATCGAACGCGCACAGGGCTTGGTGAGTCTCGCCGTCACCACACGGGCGCAGCGCGAGGCCATCGTCGAAGCGCTGCGCAGTGAACGCACCACACGGGGTTTCGGTGAAACCCTCGACCGACTGCTGCGCAACGGAGTGGGCGTGCACCACGCCGGTATGTTGCCGCGCCACCGCCGACTCGTCGAGCGACTCGCCGCCGCTGGCCTGCTACCCGTGATCTGCGGTACCGACACCTTGGGTGTGGGGGTGAACATCCCCATTCGAACGGTGTTGATGACGGCACTCACCAAGTTCGATGGCACCCGAGTACGGCTGTTCACGGTGCGCGAGTTCCGGCAGTTGGCCGGACGCGCGGGCCGCCCCGGGTTCGACCCCGACGGCCACGTGTGGGCACAGGCACCCGAGCATGTCATCGACAACGCACGAGCGCTCTCACGCGCCGGCGACGACCCCAAGGCGCGCAAGAAGGCCACCAAGGCGAGGCCACCGGAAGGGTTCGTGAACTACGACGAAGCGTCGATGCAGCGGCTCATGACCGCGCAACCCGAGGCGCTCACGTCGCGCTTTCGGGTAACCGCCGACATGGTTGCCGGGGTGCTCGGTCGGCCCGATGGCCCGGCGGCGTTGAAACATCTGCTCAACACCAACCACGACCCGGCGCCGCGCCGTCGACAGCACAAGCGGCGCGCCATCGCCATCTACCGCAGCCTCGAAGCGGCGGGGGTGGCTGCACGCCAACGCGACGCGCAGGGCAAGTGCCTCGGGGTGCGCGTCGGCTCGCTGGTCGACGACAGCGACGAACGGGTGGCGCTGCGTTTCTCAGCACCGCTCATGCCGTTCGCCATCGAAATGGTGGCGGCGTTCGATCACGCCGAACCCACCTACCTCGTCGACGTGGTGAGCGTGGTGGAGGCTGTGCTCGACGACCCGCGCCAGATCCTCTACGCCCAGCAGAACGCCGCCAAGGGTGCCGAGGTGGCGCGCCTGAAAGCAGAGGGGGTGCCCTACGAAGAGCGGATGGAGCGCCTCGAATCGGTGAGCTGGCCCAAGCCACTCGAACCGCTCATCGAGGCATGCTTCGAACCCTACCGAACCCGCCATCCGTGGGTGGCCGAAGGGCCATCGCCCAAGTCGATCTTGCGCGAGATGCTCGAAACCGGCGACACCTTCGCCTCGTTCATCCGTCGCTATCGCCTCGACCGCAGTGAGGGGTTGCTGTTGCGTTATCTCACCGACGCATGGCGCACCCTCGATCGGTCGCTGCCCGACAGTGTGTACACCGATGAGTTGGAAGATGTGGTCGAGTGGCTCGGCGCGCTCATCCGCGCCACCGATGCCACCCTGCTCGACGAATGGGCGCTCCTGGCCGGCAAGCCGGTGCACGATCATCAGGCGCCCGTAGCACTCACAGCGGTGGCCACCGGCCCGCCGACGGCGTGGCGCACTGCGGTGCGTACCGCCGCCTTCGGTTGGGTCGACCTGCTGGCCGCGAAGGCGTACAGCACCCTTGCCGAGCGGTGCGGTTGGGATGCACAGCGCCTCGCTGCGGCCATGGCGCCGTACTGGGCCGAATACCCCAGCATCGGCACCGACACGGCGGCACGCGGATCGCAGTTCGTGCACATCGCCGACGAACCGGGCCGGTGGGTGATCGAGCAGATCCTGGCCGATCCGGCCGGCGACCACGAGTGGTTGTTCATCGCCAGTGTGAACCTCGACGAGGCCATGGCCGATGGCGCGCCCACACTGCGGCTCGAGCACCTCGGCCCTCATCACGCAATCCAGTAATATCTGGAATGTGAAAGCCATCGGCACTGTCATCGGCCCCGCCATGGGCGCGGCCATCACCCCTGTACCGATCATGGTGGTGGTGGTGTTCTTGCTCATGAAGGGAGGCCGCCCGAAGGCCTGGGCCTATGGGGTCGGGGCCATCGTGGGGCTCAGCATCGCCTCCATCGCCATCTTCCTCGGCGCCAACAATGCCACCGACACGACGTCGTCGGCATCAACAATGAGCCGGGTGTTCAGCGGTGTGGTGACCGCGCTCTTCTTCTTCTTCGCCTATCGCATGTTCACCACTCGCCCGCGCAAGGGTGAGGTGCCGCCCGAACCGGGCTGGATGACCAAGGTGGGGTCGATGAACGTTGCCATGGCGTTCGTGATGGGTGCCGCGATGTTGACCATCAACGCGAAGAACCTGCCCATCATGGCCTCGCTCGGGCCGTCGATCGCCGCCGCCGGTGGCACCACCACCGAAGGCATCGTGGCGTGTGTGGTGTTCGCGGTCATCGCCAGTCTCGGCGTGCTGGCCCCGTCGATCGCCGTGCTGTTCATGGGCGACCATGCCGACGCCACATTGGCCGAATGGAAGACGTGGTTGCTGTTCAACAACAAGCTCATCATGGCCATCTTGTTCGTCCTGCTGGGTGCCAACTCACTGGGTTCAGCCCTGGGGGGCTGAACGGTTCAGCGCAGGCCCATGTACTCGGCGAGTCGGCGTCGCCACTCGACCGCGCACTTGTCGGCTTGCACACTCACCAGCGTGGTCTGATCGAGCGGGAGCACCCCGTCGAGCAGTTCAAGCATGCGCTTGTCTTCGGCACCGATGGCCAGGTCGAAACGGATGATCTCCTCTGCCGACACCGAGAAGTCGTCGTTGCGCCACACCACGAACGTGAAGTACGACGTGACATCGTCGATGGGTGTGGAGAGCAGCAGCAAGATGTGTTCGAGGCCGGTGCCATAGCGGATGGTCGAGCGCACATGCAGCGGCATCACGAACCCCGAACTCATGGCCCGCTCGACCACCGACTCGGTTTGCCCGCTCGCCAACGTGCCGAGGGCATGGTTGTTGGCACGCACTTCGTACTGGTAGCCGAACCAACCGTTGTCGAGCGGCTCGAGTTCCACCTTGGGCACCTGGGTCTCCTGTGCCCGGCCGAAGGTGCCGAGGTGCACCCACGGGAAGTGGGTGATGTCGAGGAAGTTGTCGGCCATGCGCGTGGCCGATGTGTGCCACACCTCGACCGGGGTATTGATGCGCCGGAACGACGGATCGTCGTCGTGAGCGATGACCGGAATCTCGCCCGCAGGTTCGCCGAGGCACACCCACACCAACCCGTAGCGCTCGGCGCAGGCGTAGGTGTTGAGATGGGCCCGGGGCGGCGGGGGCACATGATCGGCCGCAGAGGGAACGCGCACGCAGGTGCCATCGGCGCCGAAGGTCCACCCGTGGTACGGGCACACCAGGCAACCGTCGACCACCTCGCCAGCCGACAGCGGCGCCTCGCGATGCGGGCACCGATCGGGTGCCGCCACCACACCGTCGGCGCCTCGGTACAGCACCATCTTGGTGGCGAGCAGTGTTACCGCCAGCGGCTGTGCGTTCACGTCGATCGAGCGAGCCACGGCGAACCACGAATTGCGCAGCGCCGGATTCGAGCACAGCACTGCGGAGTTGGGGGCCGATGGTGAGGCTGGTGAGTCAGCAGACATGGTGTGGCAACCTTTGCTGGTGAGTGGACACGACGACCAAGCGGAACGTGCGGTGCAGGTGTTGATTCGCGGCGATGTGGTGACGATGAACGCGGGTCGCACCATCATCACCGACGGAGCGGTGGCCGTGGAAGGCAGCAGCATCGCCGCTGTGGGCACGTGGGCAGAACTTCGCGGGCTGTGGCCTGCAGCCGACGTGATCGGCGATGCCGACTGTGTGGTGACCCCCGGCTACGTGAACGCTCATCAGCACTTCACCGGCGACCGCCTGGTGCACTCGTGCATTCCCGATGCCATCGATTCGCAAGAGGCGATCTTCGGCTGGGCAGTACCGGTGCACAGCGCACACACCCCCGAGGCCGATGAGTTGTCGGCCATGTTGGGTGCCATCGAGGCTGCCACCAACGGCGTCACCTGCACGGTGGAAGCGGGCACCGTGGCACACCCCGACAGCGTGGCCGCTGGGCTGGCCCGAGTGGGTATGCGCGCCACACTGGGCCGATGGGGTTGGGACACCGAGGGGGTGCCTTTCGGCGCACCCGCCGATGAGGTGCTGGCTGCCCAGGCCGAGTTGCTGAGCCACTACCCCGCCGGCGGCTTGGTGGAGGCGTGGGTGACCTTGGTGGGCCACGACCTGATGACTGACGAGTTGGTCGCCGGCGCCAGCGAGTTGGCCCGTGCCCGCGGTGCCGGAATGA
>JBAXQV010000023.1:0-24487 GCA_037131575.1 Actinomycetota bacterium | reverse complement strand
GCACTGAGGGCACCGAGGAACACATCGAGGCCAGCCACTTGGTATTCGAGCCCGAACACTGATGCAGCGACATCCTCGAGGCGAGTGAAGGGCAATTCCGAGCCCACCACCAGGCGACCATCGTCGAGCCATACCCGAGTACCGAGCAACGACATGTTGGCCTGATTGATCTCGGCGAGCACGGCCGGCGTACTGCGGATACCCCGATCGAGCACCATCGAGATTCGCACCATATGGGCATCGCCGCCGAGCAGTTCCAGCCGCACCGGTTTGTCGGTGCTGTCGATGATGGTGACGCGTTCAGTATCGAGGTGATAGTCGAAACCGGCGGCATCGAGGTGCTCGGCCAATTCACCGTTCCAGCGCTGGGCAAGCGGGTCGTAGCAAGGAACGGCGGCCCACCAGTCGGCGGTGCGCAACACCACCACACCGATGATGTCGTCGGGCAACTCGATGGTCACCTGCTCGTCTCGGGCAACAGCGTCGGCATACCACCCGAAATTCGCCGACATGATGGCCCGGGCAACCATGTCGCCAGCCGATGAATCGACGAGCGCGTTGTGCATGGTGGTGTGGGCATCTACCCGGTAGGTGGTGCGCCCCAAATCCGTTCGTCGCCAGTCGACCGTGAAGCTGAGGCCCATGGAATCGCTCACGCCCACCCAGAGCGGGCAGTCGCGGTACTTCACGTCACCGATGCCGAAGGGAGGTTTCTGCACATGGTCGACCACGAACCTGAATGCCTCGCCCTCCACGACGGCTGTGGCGGCATGGAACTCGGGAGCGTCGAGCCCGCTGAACTGCTGCGCTGGCAACACATCGATGGCCACATGCATCGCGCCATCGGTGAACACCGCAGTTGTTCCACCGTCGACGAGCTCGAAGGCGACGTCGTAGTCGTCGGAGTAGCCCTGGTAACTCACCCAGTGGGCCACCGCCACCACGAACCGGGGCGAGAGCCGCACGTGGAGACGGTTCACGTTGGCGGTGCCACCGGCGATGGAAATCATGCCCGCCTGATCGCCCAGCAGCAGTCGCGCCCGACGCTTCGACACATCGAGCCACACTGCGTCGCCGGCGGCCTCATCGACGCCCGATTCCGTCATGACGCGGAGCGCGGTACGCCAGGCCTTGGCGCAGATCTTGAGACGGGGGATCTTCTCCACAGGGGTGGCGCTCATACCGTCACCACCAGGTGAACGCTCGACCGCACTGCGGGCGGGGCGATGGTGGGGGTGGTGAACACCTCGCCATCGCCGAAGAACGACTCCTGCCCTACGACGACCGGAATGACCGGCGCCGTGTGGTCGGCCAGATCTTCGAGCAACTGCAGCAGTCGGTCGGTGGCCTTCGCCGACAATGAGCCGAAATCGAAGCCCTCGCCGTCGGCCCGAACCGTCACCCAACGCTCGCCCACGATGCTCACGAGCCCCAGGTCGCCCAGCGTGCGCAGGAGACGACGGCGACGCACAGCAAGCGTTTGCAGCCACTGCGGGTCGACCTCGACCGGCGTGGCGTTGCGCCCGGGCGGTGACGAGGACGCAACCTCGTTGGTGCAGTTCACAGGGGGGACGGGCGGCGTGATGTCGGAGCTCATCGCTTCCTCTCGGCTCGGCGGCGGGTGCGTGGTGGGCCATCGCGGCCCACCAAACCAACGCACGAAGCGACGCCGAGTGTGACGTCCGGGTGCCGCGATTTCGCGCCCATCCGAGTACTTCGGCGCCCCCTGGTGTCGCCAAACGACTCGCATACCACGCTGCGACTCGGATGGCGCTGCGACTCGGATGGCCCTCGGCGACTCGGATGGACGGGGGTTAGGGGCTGATGGCGACGTGGGCGGGCACCCGCCGACCCAGCGCCAGGGAGCCGAGCACGCCGGCGGCCGAGAGGGTGAGCGGCACCAGCCACACCAACTTCATCGAGTGCTGCATCACCACGCCGCCGAGCGCATTCGCCAGGCCCATGCCACCCTGGAACACCATGCTCGCCAAACCGAAGTATCGGCCTACCACCGCTGGCGGCGCCAGGTCGGAGGTGAGTGGCTGGCGCACGGCGCCCATGATCGACTCACCGAAACCGCCCAGCATCTGCCCCACGGCAATGGCCGCCACCGCCAGCCCGAGCGTGAGATACGGCGTGGCCACCATGAGGGCGAAGGCCACCACGAACCAGGCGTTCATGAGCGCCAGCGACCGCATTCGCCGCCGGCCACTCACCCACCGCAGCGTGGGTATCTGTGTGACCACTACGGTGACGGCACCGAACATGAACATCAACCCGATGGTGGCCTTGCCCACACCGAGTTTCGAGGCGTAGGCAGGCATGAACCCGAAGAGGAACCCGAAGCCGAGCGCGATGGACACATCGGTCACGATCAGGCGCATGAAGAAGGTGTCGCGGAACACCACCTCGAAACCGGGGCGGTCGCGGCGCGGCGCAGTGTGTTCGACCTTGCCGTCGGGCAGCCCGCGCAACATGGCCAGGAACACCATGTAGCTGAGCACGTTGAGCGCGAACAGCCACCGGAACGACGCCAGGTCGCCGGCGCGCACCAGCACGCCGCCGGCCACGCCACCGAGCGCGGCGCCGAGGTTCAGTGCTGCACGGTGGAATGCCGACAATGCCGGGCGTTCCTCGGGGGTGACGATGAGCGACATCAATGCCGACTGCGCAGGAAACCACAGTGCGTTGGCAAAGCCCAGCAACATCGACACACCCACAGCCATGGCGAACGATGTGACCACCGCATACAACCCGCCCGCCACAATGGAGAGCAGACACCCGGCGATGAGCACGCGCTTGGCACCGAAATGATCGGACAGCGAACCGGCGAACGGTGTGCACAGGGCCACCGTGAGGCTCAACGCTCCCACGGCGAGGCCTGCCTGCCCCAGTGGAATGTGACGCACCTCGTGGAAGTAGATGAGCACGAACCCGAACAACGCGCCCGAGCCGATCATGTTGATGATGGTGGCGAGAAGGAAGCGTTGCAACGCCGGACTGAAGGAACGGAACCCGGGCGTCGACACGACGAGTCAGGGTAGGGCATCGACTGCACGTTCGTCTGCCAACATGCTTGGCATGGATACCGATGAACTCATCGCCCGCTTCGATGTGAACGATCCTGCGTTCATCGCCAACCCCTACCCAGTGTTGAATGCCATCCGCGAGGCCACCCCGATCTTCAAGAACGAGCACACCGGGCAGTGGACGCTCACCCGCTTCTCCGATGTGCAGGAGACGTTGCGCGATCGACGCCTCGGTCGCAACTACACGCACCGGTACACCCATGCCGAGGTGGGCCGTGCCGAACCCGACCCGCAATGGGGTCGCTTCCACGAACACGAGCGCTGGTCGTTGCTGAACATCGAGCCGCCCGACCACACCCGCATCCGCCGCCTGGTGGCCAAGGTGTTCACCCCGTCGGCGGTGAACGCGCTGCGTCCGGCCCTCAGCGCTTTCGCCGATGAGTTCCTCGATCACTGCACGGCCTTGAACACCGACCAGGGCGGTTTCGACCTCATTGCCGATTACGCCCAGCCATATTCGGTGGCGGTGATCTGCTCGATGCTCGGCGTACCGCGCAGCGATACACAATTGCTGCTCGACTGGTCGCATGCGATCGTGAAGATGTACGAGTTGTCGACCACCGATGAGGTGCGGGCCCGCGCCAACACGGCCGCCGGGGAGTACATCGACTACACCAAAGCGCTCATCGCCGAGAAGCGACGCAACCCCGACGACCAACTCGTCACCCAACTGGTGCGTGTGGAAGACGAGGGCGACACCCTCACCGAAGACGAGATCGTGTCGACCACCATGGTGTTGCTCGAAGCCGGGCATGAGGCCACGGTGAACACCCTGGGCAACGGCACCCGCGCCCTCATGCATCACCCCGACGAATGGTGTCGACTCACCAGCGGTGAGGTGACCGCAAAGACCGCCGTGGAGGAGATGCTGCGCTGGGATTCACCGCTGCAACTGTTCGAACGTTGGGTACTCGAACACGATGTCTCCATCGCCGGGCAACCCCTACGCGTGGGCGAAGAGGTGGCCATGTTGTTCGGGGCCGCCGAACGCGACCCGCGCCGCTTCACCGACCCCGACCGATTCGACATCGGGCGCGGCGATACGGCGCACATCGGCTTCGGTGGAGGTATCCACTTCTGCGTTGGTGCGCCGCTCGCACGGCTCGAACTCGAGGTGTCGATGGCGGGTATCGCCGAACGTTTCCCGAACCTGGCCTTGGCAGACGAACCCGTCTACCACCCCAACTTCGTGATCCGCGGGCTCACCGCATTGCAACTCGGCGCCTGAGGCTCAGAGCCCCAGAACCTTCGCCTTCGCCGCGGTGAACTCGGCGTCGCTGAGAATGCCCTGTGCCTTCAAGTCGGCCAGTTGCTGCAGTTTGGCCATGGTGTCGTCGCCAGCAGCGGCCGGGGCTGCGGCGGGCGCCGCGGCCGGGGGCGGTGCCATCGGGGCTTGCTGCACCATCTGTTGCGCCTGCTGCTGCTCGGCCGCGATTTGAGCCCGGATCTGGGCTTCCATCTGGGCTTGCTGCTGCGCCTGGTACATCTGCTGTTGCTGCTGCTCGGCCATCGCCTTTTCTTGCGCGTTGCGTTGCATCGAGCCGGACACTGCAGTCGCAGTGCCTGCCACCACAGCGGTAGTTGCTGCTACGCCCAACAAACCGGGGCCACGTCGTCTCATCATCATGTCAGTTCTCCTCGAGTGCTTCATTCATGGCGGCAACCGCCTCGACAACCACTTCGTGGGGAACACGCTGGAAGCCGATCATGGCTCCACCGGCCTCACGTACAGCGAAGGCCAAATCGCGTGCCCAGGTGTTTTCCCACACCACCAGTAGCGCACCGGACCCCGGCTCGAGCTCATCGCCCACCGCCAGGATCTCCTCTTCGTTGAGCAGGTCGAACGACTCGTCGATGGCTGCGAAGGCATCGGCAATGTCGGCATCGACCACTTCGAGCATGCCCACTTCGCCGTCGATGTCTTTCTCTACATACGCAAGGTCGATGATGCGTACGGTGCCTGCATCGACGAGATCAATGATGGCTGCCGCCACCTCATCGCGTTTCGCACCGCCGACGAAACCGATGACGGCCACATCGATTGGTCCCAAGTGTTCGGATTGGAGCATGAGTTTCTCCCACGGGTGAGTGCATCGGCCATGGCGCCAACGCCGTCATCAGGAATATTTGCAGGAAACCGCGCCGACGGCACCACCCCGACTGGGTGATTCCGCCTCAGATCGTGCTGGCGGCTCGACCGCGGAACCCGGCCCGGGCAGCGGTTTCGACAATGGCCTCGTGCACTTCGGCCAAACGGGCGGTGGGCAGGTTGTGCCCCATGTCGGGAAAGGCCAGCAGACGCGCCCCGGGAATGGCACGAGTGGTGGCCAACCCGCCCGACGGCTGCACCAACGGGTCTTCGAGGCCATGCACGACCAGGGTGGGCACGGTGAGTTTGCCCAGCGCACGGGTGCGATCGGGGCTGGCAGCAATGGCCGCCGTTTGCCGCAGCACGCCCTCGGGGCAGAAGTTGCGGGCAAGCGCCCGTTCGGCCAGAACACGGGCCTCGGTCGCATCGAACAAGCTGCCCGAGATGAGCCGACCCGTCACGATGTCGCGCTCGACATAGGTGTCGCGGCCGCCATCGACCGTGCGCGCCAACTTGGCGAGCAGGCTGAGCTTGGGTTGCCCGACGCGCCGACTGCCCGTGGTGGACATGATGGAGATGAGGCTGGCCACGCGTTGCGGATGCCTGATGGCGAGTTCCTGCGAGATCATCCCGCCCATCGAGGCACCCACCACATGCGCACGTTCCACGCCCAGCACATCGAGCAGGCCGGCAGCGTCGTCGGCCATATCGCCGAGCAGGTAGGCCGACTTCGCGAACCGGCGCATGATGACGCCGGCGAAGGCGCGCCCGGTGGAGGGCGGCGGCGCGTCGATCTTGCTCGACAAACCGATGTCGCGGTTGTCGAACCTGATGACCTGGAAACCACGGTCGACCAGACCGAACACGAACGGGTCGGACCACGCCACCATCTGCGCGCCCAGGCCCATCACCAACAACAGCGGATCACCCTCGCCGAGCACCTCGTACTCGATGGTGATGCCGGTCTTCACAACAGTCGACGTCATGGCCGCATGGTAGCGATGCTGACGACGTCGGCCATTCCCTCCCATTCGGCCCACATGTCGCACATCGCATCTTTCGACCGCTGCCACGGGTCGTTCCCGGGTTCGTAGTCGAGGAACTCACCGAGCCAGCCGCGGTCGGGGTGATCGCTCACGCCCGTCGCCACCACGTTCGGCTGGCGGCGCTTGTTGCGGATGCGGAAGATGATGTTCTTGCGGCTCTCGGTGCCGAGTTCGTTGCGGGTGACGGTGTGGAGGATGTGGTACGTGGCGATGCACACATCGCCCGCGTTCATGAGCACCTGCGTGGGTCGTGGCCACCGGCGGCCGTCGGGCGTGGCCTCACTGGTGTCGTCGATGAACTGCTCCATCACCTCGTCGGGGGCGTAGATGAGTCCACAGCGATTGGGCACGTCGTGGCGAAGCCGCGGCCAACCCGGGCCTTCAGGCCCGATGTGGCCATTCACGCTGCGCTGCCATTGGAAGAACCGTTCGACGGCGTGATGTGAGCCGGGCAGCACCGCCGTTTGGCCACGGCCCTCGACGGTCTGATCGTTGAGGCACACGAACAGGAACGCAGTGAAACTGCCGAGACCGAGCGTCATGTCAGGGTCTTGGAACATCGGCGTGAAGTTGTGGCCCATCACCGCTGCGCTGCGCCCGAGATCGCCACGCGGCCCACTGGCGAAATAGCGCGCGTAGATCTCGTCGGGGGTGCCCTCTACGGGCGTTTGCGGCGGCGCGATGGTGATGGCCCCGTCCATGTGCAGCTCTGCCCCGTAGTAGGGCAGTTCGCGGTCGCGGTACCCGAGTGGCATGAAGAAATCGGCGGGTTGACGCACCTTGTTCACCGCCACCTGGCAGGCGGTGGGTGGATCGAACTGACCCATCACCTCTTTCAAGATGGGGGTGATGGTCGACCGGTTCACCAAGTCGGTCATGGCCGAGTCGGTGCCGAGTTCGTTACTCGGCGCGTCGCTGTGGATGCGGTCGAGCGCGGCCTGCACCAACTCGGGCGCAACGGCATTGCGCACCACGATGTAGCCGTCGCGATACAGGCCCTGCCTCTGCTCGAACGAGAGCATCCCCATGCGGCGTACAGTACCGCACACCATGGATACGCAGTTCTGCCTCGTCGACACCGCCGACCACATCATGACCGTTCGTATCAACCGGCCCGACCGGTTGAATGCCCTGCACCCTCCGGCCAATGCCGAATTGGGCGAGGTGTTCGACGAGTTCGCCGCCAACGACGACCTCTGGGTGGCGGTGATCACCGGTGAGGGCCGTGGCTTCAGTGCCGGCAACGACCTGCGCCATCAGGCCGAGGGCGGCGTACGGGTTGCCACACCGCGCGGCTTCGGCGGCCTCACCTCGCGGTTCGACATGGACAAGCCCGTCATCGCCGCGGTGAACGGTGTGGCCATGGGTGGCGGCTTCGAAATCGCGCTGGCGTGCGACCTCATCATCGCCAGCGATCAGGCCAAGTTCGCGCTGCCCGAACCCAAGGTGGGCCTGGCCGCGTTGGCCGGCGGTTTGCAGCGCTTGCCGCGGGCCATCGGACCCAAGAGAGCATTGGGCATGATCCTCACCGGCCGGCACGTGAGCGCGCAGGAGGGGTACGAACTCGGCTTCGTCACAGCCGTGGTGCCGCACGACGAACTGATGCAGCAGGCCATGGATTGGGCGCGGCAGATCATCGCCTGCTCGCCGCTGTCGATTCGGGCCAGCAAAGACGTGGTGTACCGCAGTCTCGACATCGCCTCCCTGCAGGAGTCGATGGATGTGAGCTACGACTCGGTGCGCCGCCTCGTGCGCAGCGACGACTTCATCGAGGGTCCCAAGGCGTTCGCCGAGAAGCGGCCGCCGAACTGGACCGGCCACTGACGCATCACGCGGGTGCCGCTGGCCACGGTGCCACCGCGAGGCCAGGGCAGTTGTCGGTGATCTGGTTGCGGATGCGACCGAACTCGCTCGAGTCCATGGTGAGCCCCCACCGCGCTTTGATCGAGATCCAGTCGCTCAGATATGAGCAGAGGTCGGCCGATGCCGGCGGCAGCCAGTTCGACGGGTCCCGGTCGCCCTTCGACCCATTCGACGCGCCTGTCACGGCGGCCAGGGTGCGTGGGTCGGACAGGTCGTTGGCGAACGCCTCTCGACGTTCTGGAGTCCAGGCCCACGCCCCTGAATCCCAGGTCTCCTTCAACGCCACCACATGGTCGATTTCGATCTCGGCGGGGTCGGTGGCAGTGACGTCGTCGTAGCGCGAGAACCATTCACCGGCCTGCACGTGGCAACCGAACGGGTCGACCTGTGGTGGCGTTTGCGTGTCGCGCAGCAGCACTTCGGCACGCGTATTACAGCCGTTGCCGTCGGCGTCGACCCAGTGATGGAACAGCGACCGCTTGTACCCGCCGCGATGTTCGTTCTCCACGGTGATGGTGGCGAGCACCGCCAACGCATCGGCGGCTCCTGGCTGGGTGTCGGCTGGTTGGGTGTCGGCTGGTTGGGTCTCGGCGGGCTGGGTGTCGACGGGCTGGGTGTCGACAGGCTCGATCGGCGGGTCGGCCGATGTCGATGGCTCCATAGTCTCGGCCACCGTGGTGCTGCTGGTGCTGCTGGTGCTCGTCGTATCGACACTCGTCGTGCTGGCGGCGGTGGTGCCGACGGGAGGAACTGATGTGGCCAACGAGGTGCAGCCCGACACGGCCACCAGTGCCGCAGCGACACACACCGCGCGGCGGCTCACGCCCCGAGGCGGTAGACGCGGTTGGCGGTGCCGAAGAACATGGCGTCGCGTTCGCTGGCAGAGAACGGTGCGGCGATCTTCTTCAGACCGTTCCACAACACTCGGTAGCTGAGCGAGAAGCGGTCGACCGGGAAGTTCGATTCGAACATGCACCGTTCGGGTCCGAAGCATTCGATGGTGTGCAGGTAGTACCGGGCCTGCGCAGCAACGAACTCGTCGGATGTGGGCGGGCGCTCGGCGGTGTTCCAGCCGAATCCGTTGTCGGGCATCGCCAGGCCGCCGATCTTGGCCACCACGTTGTCGCACTTGGCGATCGCGGCGATGGTGTCGCTCCATTCGGTGAAGATCTCGTCGCGCTTGCCGGCGAAACTGCCGGCGCCCAGCGGCGTGCCGAAATGGTCGAGCACGAGCAGCGTGTCGGGCACGGCACGGGCCAACTCAGCGAACTCGCGGTTCTGATAGTGGTAGTGCCACGTGTCGTAGGTGAGCCCCACCCGGCCGAGGTGCGCCACCCCGGCGCGAAATGCCGGGTCGGCGTACAGCCCAGCCGGGGCGCGGCCAGGGATCATCAATGCTTCGGGTTCGATGGCGTGCGAGCCGGCATGGCGAATACCGCGGAACAACCCCTGCCCGGCAGCGCGATGTGCGTCGAGCACTTCGTCGAGATGCTCGTCGTCGGTGAGATCAGCGTGAGCCACGATGCCACCGATGAGCCGCCTCGGGTCGCGCAGTGCTTCACCGGCCACGAACTCGGTTTCACCAACGGGCCGCAGATGTGCGGGCCCGTCACTTCGGTACGCGGCATGGCATTCCACGAACACGGTGCGCTGCACCGCATGCCCGCCACCCACGGCATCGGCGGTGAGGTCGGCCAGCCCATAGGGCAGAGCACCACCTTCGGGCCACAGGTGGTGATGTGGGTCGATGATGCGCTGCTCGGGGTCGATGATCGCTTCGTCGACCTGATCGAGCCATTCCTGTGTTGACGGTTCTGGCATGGTTCCCCTCCTGTGCCGGTGGCCTGAGGATGGCATATTTTCGCGCCCCATTCGGCACATCGGCCCTGCGCACGCGCGATACCGTCCGCGTATGAGCGAGACCCCATCACCACTCGACGACGACATCGCAGCGCGAGTCGCTGCCATCACCTGCCCCGGCTGTCGGGCCATCGATGCCGCCGACGGGAAGATCGACGGCAATCTGTTCAGCGTTCCGCACTTGCACACACGCGACGAGAACATCATCTTGTCGACCATTCGCAAGGCGCAAGATCAACTCGCCGACGGCATCACCAACTTCGCCGGCTCGATGCGATTCCTCTACCTGCACGGTGCGTGGTTCGCCGTGTGGATCGCGCTCAACATCGGTCTCGCCGGGGCGAGCATGGCCTTCGACAAATACCCGTTCGGGTTGCTCACGATGATCGTGTCGCTCGAGGCGATCTTCCTGTCGACCTTCGTGATGATCAGCCAGAATCGGCAGGCGTCGCGCTCCGACATCCGCGCCGAACTCGACTTCGAGACCAACCTCCGCAGCGAGATCTGGTCGGCGCACATCGGCGCAGCGCTGGGTATCGATGCCGAACATGTCGAAGGCATCGTGCAGCAGGCGTTGGTGGCAGCCCGGGCGAACACAGCCCATGCCCAGGCGACCGCATAGGGCGTAGGCCGAACGCCTCTGGCACGCACGCCATGGGCGATGGACAATCAGATGTGGGGTTGCTCGCCGGAGCAACTGCCACCGCAGCAAAGGAGCAGGCAATGTGGGAGCACGATCACATGGGTGACGGGCGCTGGGGCGTGGGCTGGATCGGCATCATTGGCATGCTGCTGGTGGTGGCCGCCACGGTGGGTCTGATCGTGTGGTTGGTGATGCGTTCACCCAGCGCCAAGGCGCCCGCAGCACCACCTCCGACGCAGCATCACGCCCCTGGTTCGCCACAACCGCACAGCACATCGGCTGCTGCGGCACGAGAGATCCTCGACCGGCGCCTCGCCACCGGTGAGATCGACATCGACGATTACCGCGCTCGGCGTGCGGCGCTCGACGGCCATCCGCCAGCCGCTTCCGCCCCGGCCGTGGCTGACCCCGCTACCAAGCCCGACGGTGGCGGTGCGCCATACTCGGGCGGTGACGAACCCGTCAGCTGATCGTCGTGCCACTCGTGGCGCGCTGTGGTCGGGGGCGACGGCATTGTCGTACTCGCTGTCGGCCATCGTGGGCAAAGACCTGCTGAAGTCGCTCGGCGTGGTGTCGATGCTGTTCTGGCGGTTCACGCTCGCGTCGATCGTTCTGTGGACTGCGCTGTTCATCTGGCGCCGCCGCGGTGGCCCCAATCCGCTGGCGGCACCCTGGAAGAAGATCGTGCCGCTGGGCATGGTGTACGGCTGGCTCACCATCTTGGGGTTCGCCTCGCTCGAGTACCTCGATGCCTCGGTGTACATCGTGCTGGTGTACCTGTACCCGATGTTCGTGGTGCTCGGCTCGGTGCTGCTCGGGTCGCCGCCAGCACGCGGCACTTGGCTGGCACTGGCCGTGGTGATGACCGGCGTGGTGCTCACGGTGCCCGAACTGTTCACCGGGGTCGGTTCGATCAGCGCACTCGGTGTGTTCTTGGCCATCTGTCAGGCCGTGATGTTCGCCGTCTACATGATCATCAGCGCACGCATTCTCCCCCCGGATGTCGACGGCGTGGTCACATCGGCCTGGAACCTCATCGCTGCAGCGATGGCGCTCGCTCCGCTGCTGCTCTTCCAAGATGGTGGCCTGCACATACCGCACGGCGTGCGGGTGCCCGAGGTGATGTTCTTCGCGCTCATCCCCACCGTGGCCGCCAACATCTGCTTCTACCGCGCCATGCGCAATATCGCCCCCGGGGTGGTGGCGATGATCCTCACGGTGGAGGTGGCGCTGGCGCTCACCTGGTCGTGGTTGCTGCTCGACGAACACTTCGGCCCCGTGAAGGTGCTCGGTGCGGCCGTGGTGATTGCGGGGGTGCTGCTCGCCCAGTGGGCCAACAACCGTGCCACCACGGTGGCAGCGCAGGTGGCGGTGGCCACTACCACCGGCGTGTAGCTCGACGGGTCGCCGCCGCTTCCCATGGGAGCGACGCACTGCCGAAACTCATCGGTCACGTGAATCCGTTATCCTTACTTCGAGCTACAAGTAAGGAGAGTCAGCGTGGAAATCGTTGCAAAGATGAGCTCCAAGGGGCAGGTGACTGTCCCGAAGGCGGTGCGCGACGCGCTCGGCCTCGGTGAGGGCGACAGCGTCACCTTCCGCGTCGAAGGCAGCCGCGCCGTATTGGCACGCACCCCGGATTTCCTGTCGTTGGCGGGCAGCATCACGGTGCCCCCGTCACGGCGAAATACGGCATGGGACGACGTGATCCGCAAGACACGAACCGCCCGCGCCGACGGTCGTCGATGACCTCATTCGTCGACACGAACGTTCTCGTGCGGCATCTCACCGGCGACCCACCGGCGATGGCCACTCGCGCAACGGCGTTCCTGGCCAACGAACCCGAGTTGTACCTCGCCGACCTCGTGGTCGCCGAGACCATTTACGTCCTCGAGTCGTTCTACAAGGCCCCCCGCAAGCAGATTGCCGAGGCAATGCGATCGCTGGTGGCGATGCGGTCGATGGTGACGGTCGACCCTGCATTGCTGGTTCGCGCCATCGAGGTGTACGAGGTGGAACGTATCGACTTCGCGGAGGCGTACCTGGTGGCGTGTGCAGAGAGCACTGGCATCAGACGAGTCGCGTCGTTCGACCGAACGCTCGACCGCATCACCACGGTCGAACGAATCGAACCCTGACCACAGGCAGGCCGGGGTGCCCCGTGCGGCTACGCGCGGTGCCGCAACTGTGCCGCAGCGCGGCGGATCTTCGACAGCTGCCGTGCGGCCGTTTCACGGCGGATACCGCACCGCTTGGCCGCATCGGTGACGCTGTAGTCGAGCCCGTGGACGTAGTAGAGCAACGCCCAGTCGCGATCGGACAGGCGGAGTTGGCGGGCCAACGACCGCAGTTCGGCGATGGCGTCGACCTGCTCGACCACCTCGGTGTCGATCGGCTGCGCCGAGCGCATGATCTGCCCACGCACGGCCGGGTGCAGCATCCGGCCGGTGCCACCTCCGGCGGCAGAACCGCCATCGATTTCCAACGGCAGCACCTGGCGCGCCGCCCGCCGACCACCCACGCCGTCGTCGACCAACCGTGCCCCGAGGCTGTTCTGCACCCGGTGCTCGCGAGCGAGGTCGGAGGCTGCAGAGGGTGCCAGCACCGCGGCGAGCTTGTCGACGTTGGGGTACTGCGCCATGTAGTGCTCGACATTGTTGAGCACCTTCAACGCAGCCATCTGTGCCATGTCGTCGGCATCGGCGGCGTTGAGGCGGTACGTGCGTGCTGCACGACGGCGCACGGCGACGTGAACCAGGTTCACGTACGTAGTGGCGGCTTCGGAGAAGGCGCCTGCGGCGTGGTGGGTAGGGCGGGTGGGGCGAGTAGCGAAGATGGCGGAGCCTTTCTCAGCGGGGATGGGGACGGGACCACGAGGGGTCGGATGGACCCGGCACGCACCGATCGGTGAGCAGTGCGTGCCGGGCGACGTTCACTGTGCCAAAGGGGTGTGACAGGGTTTCCGGGCCTGTTGCACGGTCAGTTCGGCGGCGGTTTGAACACCTCGCGAAGGCTGGTTTCGAGGCCGACTGCGGCGTCGAGATGGTGCAGCAGCCCGATGGCCTGCCGGAGCGCAGGCCCGGCCGGAGCACCTTCGACACCGCGGAACTCCCAGGAGAACGGCTTGCCCGTGCCAGCGGATTTCGCCCCGAAACGCACCAGGTCGAGCGAAACCGACTCGAATTCGACGGTGGTTGTTGCGAACACAACCGCACCCTCGTTGGCACACACCGGCTTCACGAACGACGGCAGGCGCGTGCACTCGTGGAGCGAGTAGGTACGCGGCCCCGGCGGTGTGGGTGCGCGAAGAAGGGTGAACACCAACGACGTGTGCTGCCCCACCAGTGCCACGGCTGGCTCGACGATGATGGTGAACGATGTGCCCCGTTGCCGCAGTGGTTCGGCCTGTGCCGCACAGACGTCGAACGACAACGAGAACGTCCGCTGGGCACGAAAGGCGAAACGCCACATGGAGCTGCTGCCTCGCGCAGTGGCCAGGCCGTACACGTTCACCAGGCGGGCGTACAACGGCGGGTCGAGGTCGTGATCGGCCCACGGATACTCGCTCTGGAACACGAGGTCGCCGGTGACCGAACTGGCCGGCCGCCGCAAACTGTCGCGCAGGTGGGCGTGTTCGGCATCGACATAGCGATACAGCGCCTCGGCCTCATGAGGGGCGAGTTGGGCGCCATTGCGCCGAAGGTCGATGCCGATGTTCGCAGCGAGCTGCCGCACCTGCTGTGGTGGGCCCTGTAACCGTTCAGAGGCCTCGATGATCGACTCATGGTCGATGAAGGGTTGGGTGTCGGTGGTCATGGCGGGCACCGTACGAAGGGGGTGTCACGGGGTTACCTCGCCGACGAACCGCAACCCCCGATCCATACGCCACACTGGTGGGGTGGCCCGCTTGCTCCCCACCGACTTCGACCTCGGCTCGCTCGAACACTCCGAGCGCCGCGTGTGCGAGGCGTTCGTGGCCGGCCTCGACGATTCCTGGACCGTGGTGCCCAGTGTGCCCATCCTGGTGAACGGCAACGACAGCGAGATCGACATCGTGCTCGCCTCGCCCACACAGGGGGTCGTGTTGGTGGAGGTGAAGGGCGGCATCATCGCGGTGCAGGGCGGCCGGTGGATCCAGAACGGACGGCAGTTGAGGCGGTCGCCGGTCGAGCAGGTGATGGCGGCCAAGCATCAACTCATCGCCCGAATGCGCCAGATCGGCGTCGACCTGAGCGGCATGTTCATGTGCCATGTGGTGGCGTTGCCCGATGCTGGCGGCGTTCCCGCCGAGGGGCTCGGGCCCGATGCCCCGCGTGAGATCGTGTTCGCCAAGCCCGATCTGGCGCAACCTGCGCTCGCCATTGCGCGCGTCCAACGAGAGCAAGGGCCGGTGCCGCTCGAGCGCATCGGTCGCTTCCTCGCTGCCCTGCGGCCCGACATCGCGCTCGACGGCGACGAAGGCCGCGCAGAACCTGCCGCGCGCCAACGCATCGACGATGCCACCCGCCTGCACCTCACCTCGGCGAAAACCCTCGACAGCAACCAACGTGTGCTGGTGACCGGTGGTGCCGGCACCGGCAAGACGTGGCTGGTGCTCGAATGGGCCCGCCGAGCCGTGGCGCGCGGTGAACGAACGCTGGTGGTGTGCTTCAACAAGCCCATCGCGGAGCACCTGCAGCGCGTGCTCGAAGACACCGGAGTCACCGTGGGCACCTACCACGATGTGCTCGTGCGCCTCTTGGAACCGCACGGGTTCGTGGTGGAGGGCCAGGTCGACCACGCGTACTGGGAAGTGGTGCCCACCGCTGCGTTGGTGGAGCACGCCGACGCAGTGGGAACACCGTTCGACACCATCGTGGTCGACGAGGGGCAAGACCTGCGCCCGCACTGGTTGGCATCACTCGAACAACTGCTCGACCCGGCCGGGCCGCAACGGTTGCTCGTGGTGGCCGACCCAGCACAGGCCATCTACGTGAGCCCATGGCAGCCACCGGCCAACGCCACCACCATGGGGCTCGAGTACAACCTGCGCAGTTCGTATTCGGTGGCGTCGGTGGTGAAGCGGCTCGGCGGGCCCATACCGCTGCCCGGTGCACCAGGCCGCAACCTCGTGCGGTTCGTGAAAGCCGGCGGGCCCAACGAGGTGCGCAAACGTGTGCGCGATCTCGTGGCCGAGCTCACCACCCAGCAGGGTGTGCCGCTGAGCCAGATCGCCGTGATGACCCTACGTACCTCGGTACGCGATGGGTTGCTGGCGCACGCCGGCTCCGATCTACCGCTGGCCCGTTGGGAAGACCGCAGCGAGGAAACGGCGCTGTGCGAAACGGTGCACCGCACCAAGGGCCTCGAACGCACTGCCGTCATCCTCATCGACATCGGCGATGCACCCGACCCCATGCTGGTGTACGTGGGGGCGAGCCGGGCGATGTGGTCGCTCACCTTGGTGGGGCACGACGCGCTGGCGAATGCAGCCGGGGTCACCCCTCACTGATCGCGTTCGATCGGCTTTTCGAAGTTGGCCTTGCGACCGCGCTCGGCTGTGCGGCTGCGGCTGAAGTGCTTCTTCGACTGCGCGCTGTTCCATTCGCCCGCGTCGAGCGAGGCTGCATCGATGCGCAGTTCGAGGATGAGGTCGGGTGCGGCAGCCGTGTTCTCGAGCAGGTCGGCGGTGGCGTTGAGCAGCGTCGAGGCCCGGCGGAAGTCGCCCTGCTCGGCCGCATCACGCGCCTCACGCTGTGCCTTCGCTGCTTGCAGCAACAGCACCTCCTCGGTGACGCGCGGGCTGGCATCGGGGTCGGTACCGTCACCCACTCGCACGGTGACCGGAATGCTGACGGTGTGCAAGGCGATGTCGCCCACGGTCGATGCCCACCGCAGTGTGAGGGTGGCCACGTCGAGTGCGTCGGTCGACTGCTGAGGCCGGAGGTGGAACTTCATGACCACCTTGCGCACCTCGCTGCCGTAGGCATCGCCCAACGCCACCTCGAGCCCGTTGGCCGTTTCAGTGATGGGGAACTCGTTGAGCACACCAACCACCGCCACGGCGTCGGTGGCGACGATGGACACCGACACGTTCTGCGCCACCACCGAGGCGAGCCCACCGAATTCGGCGCTGAACACCTCGGCGGCCTGGTCGGGGCCGGCACACCAGTAGTCGTTGCCGCCACCGGCGTCGGCGAGGCCGGCCACGAGTTGTTCGTCGTAGCCGTCGGCGAACCCGATGACCGACGTGGTGATGCCGTGGGTGCGACCGCCGGCCACCAACGGAGCGAGTTGATCGATGCCCACCAGCCCTGCGTTGGCATGCCCGTCGGTGAGCACCACGATGCGCGCCACGGCGTCGGGGCGGGGCGAGGCGACGAGCATCTCCAGCCCTTTCAGCCAACCACCTGAGAGGTTGGTGGAGCCACCGGCGCGAATGGCACGAACGAGCGACGCGGCCTCGCTGGTGTGCTGATGCGCCAACGGCAACACCACCGCCACCTCATCGTCGAACGACACCACGCCGATGCGATCGTTGCCGCCAGCCAGGTGGAGCAGCTGTGCGGTTGCGTTGGTGACGGCAGCCAGGGGCGCGCCGCCCATCGAACCCGAGCGATCGAGCACCACCACCACATCGAGCGGTGCACGGTCGACCGGAGGTGCGGGCGGTGCCGTCAGCTCGAGCAATACGTGGACGACATCATCGATCTGTTCCGTGATGAGACGACGATCGAACGAGAGCGAAGGGATCAAGAGGGCCTCCTACAGGCATTGGGGAACGAGGCCGATCGGTGCGACCGGCTCTGGTTCAACGCACCCTTGGTGCCGCAGTGTGACCGCGGCGTTGCCCTCAGCGAGTTTCGGTCTTCGTCAGAGCGTGCCGTTGAAGGTGTCGCACTGCCTCGGGTCCATGGTGTTGTAGCCCTTCATGAACCAGTCCTGGCGTTGCTGGGCCGAACCGTGCGTGAACGACTCGGGGTTCACCCGGCCCTGTGTGGCCTGCTGAATGCGGTCGTCGCCCACACCTGCGGCGGCGTCGAGGGCCTCTTTGATCTCATCGGGTGAATCGAGTTGCCCACGCTGGTCGGCGTCGCCCACCCACACACCCGCGTAGCAGTCGGCTTGGAGTTCGAGCTTCACCGAGTACTGATTGGCGAGGCTCGGCTTGCTCTGCTGGAGTTTGTTCACCTTGGCATTGGTGCCCAGCACGTTCTGGATGTGGTGGCCGAACTCGTGGGCCACGATGTACTGCTCGGCGAGGTCGCTCGACTTGCCGACGAAGCGCTTCTGCAACTCGACGAGGAAGTCGAGGTCGAAGTACACGAGCTTGTCGAGCGGGCAGTAGAAGGGCCCCGTGTCGGACGATGCTGCGCCGCACCCGGTGTTGGTGCGACCGGAGAAGAACACCGTCTTGGTGGTGGGGTAGTTGGTGCTGAAGAACTTCGGAAGGGCCGTCTTCCAGTAGGTCTGCACGTCGAGCGTGGCACCGCACAGCGTCTTTTCGAGATCGGTGCCGCAGGTGGCGCCATTGCCCGAACTGTTGCCCGACCCGCCGCCGGCCACCGTACCGCCGGAGAGGTTTGTGGGGGTACCCCCGCCGCCGTCGCTGCCAGCCATGACGGCGATGAGGATGGCGATGATGATGCCCACCACGCCACCGCCAGCCTTCATGCCCATCGGCAGACCGCTGAGACCACCACCACCGCCGCCACCGCCACCGCCCCCGCCGGATTGGCCACGACGATCGTCGATCATCGAATCGTCGTTGGAACGGATCTTCGTCATGTCGTCCTCATCTGCACCGTGGGTCACCGATCGCCGGAGAGTCTGCCAAATCTCACACCCCCCCGTCACTCCGTCACACCCGTCCGACATGCTGTTCCCCATGAACACCCCCGACCGCGCCTTCGCCGCCCAACACCTGCACGCCGTGCTCGAACGGCTCGCCGGGCCTGGCGCGGTGCCGCGCGACGATCAGGTCGATGCCGTGCACGCCATCGTGCAACCCGCCGCCCGGGTACTGGTGGTGCAGGCCACCGGGTGGGGCAAATCGGCCGTGTACTGGGCCGCAACGGCCGCCATGCGCTCGTTGGGGCGTGGCCCCACACTGGTGGTGTCGCCCCTGCTGGCCCTCATGCGCAACCAGGTGGAGGCGGCCGAACGAGCCGGTTTGCGGGCCGCCACGGTGAACTCCACCAATGTCGACGATTGGGGCGATGTGTTCCGTGCGCTCGATGGCGACACGCTCGATGTGCTGCTCGTGTCGCCTGAACGGTTGGGCAACGCGCGCTTCGCTTCGCGCTTGGGTGAGTTGATGAGCCGGGTGGGCCTGGTGGTCATCGACGAAGCGCATTGCATCAGCGACTGGGGGTTCGACTTCCGGCCCGATTATCAACGCTTGGCGCGGGCGCTGCTCGGCACCCCCACGGCGGCCGTGCTGGCCACGACGGCCACAGCGAATGAGCGCGTCACCACCGACGTGGCAGCACAACTCGGCAGCGCCACGGTCACCTTCCGCGGCACGTTGGCACGCACCTCGTTACGGCTCTCGGTGGTGGCCGGGTTGGCCCCACTCGAACGGTATGCCTGGGTGGCCGACGCGCTCGAGCAACTGCCGGGGTCGGGCATCGTGTACGTGCTCACCGTGGCCGAGGCCGAGCGGTTGTGCGAGTTCCTGCGGTCGTGTGGCTACAAGGTCGACGCCTATACGGGCGCGCTCGACCCCGACCGGCGGGTGGCGGTGGAAGATCGGCTCCGGCACAACCGGGTGAAAGCGGTCGTGGCCACCTCGGCGCTGGGCATGGGGTACGACAAGCCCGATCTCGGGTTCTGTTTGCATGTGGGCTCACCCTCCACCCCGGTGGCCTACTACCAACAGGTGGGGCGCGCCGGGCGAGGCCTGGCCCGCGCCGAAGCGGTGTTGCTGCCCTCCGAGGGCGACGAACGGTTGTGGCAGTACTTCGCCACCGCCTCGGTGCCCGACCCGGCTCGCGCCGAGGCCGTGCTCGCCGTGCTGGGCGACGGGCCGAAGGGGTTGCTCGAGATCGAAAGCGTCACCGGTATGCGCCGTGGCCGGCTCGAAGCGTTGTTGAAGATCTTGGCGGTGGAGGGTGTGGTCACCAAGGCGGGCACGGCCTGGGCTGCCACGGGTGAGGCGTATGTGCACGACACAGCGAAGTGGGAGGCCTTGGCGCAGGTGCGTGCCGCCGAGGCGCAGTTGATGCGCAGCTACGCGCATGGGCAGGGTTGCCTCATGGCGTATCTGCAAGAAGCACTCGACGACCCCTCGCCGGCGCCATGTGGGCAGTGTTCGGTATGTACCGGGCAGCTACCTCCACCCGGTGTGCGGCCTTCGGCCGAGCGGGTGGTTGCGGCGCGCACCTTCATGCGCGGCGCCGATGTGATCATCGAACCGCGCAAGCGGTGGCCCAACGGTGTAGGCCATCGCGGCACCATCGTGGGTATCACGCAGGGGCGGGC
The DNA here is from genome assembly GCA_037131575.1 of Actinomycetota bacterium. Taxonomy (GTDB): domain Bacteria; phylum Actinomycetota; class Acidimicrobiia; order Acidimicrobiales; family Ilumatobacteraceae; genus VFMC01. The sequence goes on along the minus strand of JBAXQV010000023.1, from coordinate 4,435 downwards.
AGTTGCCTTCGCCGACGACCCCGGTTGGGCTGGTGAACTGGCCGAGTTGCAGCGCGCCCGGCCAGGCGAGGTGCCCGCTGGGTTGCTCGCCGGCGCAACCGAGGTGTTGCGCCGATGGAAGGGTTCGTGGCCGGCCAGGCCGGTGGCCGTGGTTGCGGCACCAGCGGTCGACATGGCTGCCAATCAGGTGTTGGCCGAACACCTCGGCCAGGTGGGCAACCTGCCGGTGTACTCGATGTTCCAATGGCAGGGCGGGCCCGCGCCCGACGACGTCGCTTCTGCGGCCATGGTGGCGCATCTCGAAGCATCGGTGCGTTTCGCCCGCGGGGCACTCGACAACGAACCACCCGATGGCCCGGTGCTGCTGGTGGCCACCACCATGCGCACCGGGTGGGCCCTCACCCTCGCCGCCGCCATGCTGCGCGAGGCCGGCTGGGGCGAGGTACTCGCTCTGGTACTACACCAGCAACCATGAGCTGATTCGCTCCATTGGTTCCGTTCACGACGTTGCCCACTCGGTGCGGAGGAACTCGGTGAAGGTGGGGTTGCTGCGCACGTAGAGCGGCCACCGTTCCTCGAGCCAGTCGTGTGCCTCGGCTTCGCTGCAGCCGTCGGTGCGCATCTTCCACGCCTTCAACACCAGGCCCGTGCGGCTACGGCCTCCGAAGCAGTGCACCACCACGTGGTGCCCTTCGGCCAGCAGTGCATCGATCGAGGCGACGGCATCGTGCACCGCCACGGCGAGTGCGGCATTGTGATCGCCGAGCTTGTCGACGAGATACACGTGGCGGCGCACCGGGCGATTCGTGAACCGCTCACCGGTGCGGCACAGCGACACCGTGGCGTGCCCGTCGGGGGCATTGGCAGCACCCATGAGGTTCGCCGCATAGAGACGCTCTGCCACAGCCACGGGAGCGGCCGGTGGTTCGGGGGCTTGTTCGGCCTTCACGTTCACACCCGCCAATTGCAAGGCGATGTTCTGGAGATCGCCCGCATCGAAACGCCGCACGCCTGCCGGGGTGCTCACCGTGCCGTGCAGGTAGGTGACCCACCGCGACGGAATGGCCTGTACGCCGTAGATGGCGCCGGCCAGTGCACCGGCGACGCAGGCCACCGTGTCGGTGTCGCCGCCGAGTTCGATGGCCGCAATGACCGCGGCGTCGAACGAATGGGTGGAACGCACCGCCCACACCGCCTCGGCCAGGCAACCCCACACGCTGCCGTTGCCGGCATGCGGTTGGTTGGGTGCCCACGTGGGCCCAAGCGATTCGCTGAACCGCTGGGCAACGGTGTCGGGTAGCGCGCCGAGTTCTTGTTCGAGCACGACGAAGGGGTCGGCACCGTGCACGGCGGCGCGCATCATGGCCACGGCCAACCAAGCTCCCCACCCTGCCGCCGGGTGCGGGTGCGTGAGTGCCGCCTGATGGAGCACCACGGCGCGAGCCTCATCGTCGGTGGTGTGCGCCAACGCCACCGCGAGCGGGAAGACGCGCATCAGGGCGCCGTTGGCAGCGGTGTTCTCGGGATCGCGGTGTGTGACGTTGCGCCAGTCGGGAAACCGCAGCGATGCGCGTGTGGTGTTGCCCACATCAGCGGCGTCGCTCGCCCAGCAACGCCAGGCGGTCCACAGCGCATCGGGGGCGTACCCGCCGGCGTCGACGAGCGTAAGTGCCATGGCCAGTGCCATCTGCGTGTCGTCGGTGAACTCACCGGGTGCCCAGTTGAAGCCGCCCCCACCCACCATCTCGCCGATGCCACCGAACACAGGCGAGGGGAATCGCTTGCTGTATTGGCCGGCGGGGCCGAACTCGAACGGGGCGCCGAGCGCATCACCAACGGCCGCCCCCACCATGATGCCGACGAAGCGCTGCCGTTGCAGGCTGGTGAACCCCGACGGTGCGCCGACCAGTGAGGCGGTTGGAATGATTGGATCGAGGTGCGATGACACGGCTGCGCCGCCTTCCGGTGTTGGTGTCGGAATCACATAAACATACGGCGATCACGAATTGTCTCGAATTCCGCTGATCTAGTGTTCGTATCCATGTCGTTGTTCTCGGATGTTCCCCGTGAGCAATGGCTTGCATACAACGACCATGCGTTCGCGATCCGTGATTCATTTCCGGTGAGCCCTGGCCACACCCTCATCGTCACCAGGCGCGTCGTCGCCACATGGTGGGACGCCACACGAGCCGAACAGGTGGCGATCCTCGACCTCATCGACGAGGTGAAACGGCAGCTCGACGACGAGTTTGCCGCCCCCGGCTACAACGTCGGTTTCAACGCCGGCGAGCCCGCGGGGCAAACCATCCATCACCTCCACGTACACGTGATTCCTCGCTATCGAGGCGATGTACCCGACCCTCGGGGCGGTGTGCGTCATGTGATTCCTCGTTTGGCGAACTATCTCGCGCCGCGTTTGGAACCAGCCGACAACACACCACCGACCCTGATGACTCCGTTCGGTGGACGGCTCTACCTGGAACTCACCCGTTGCCTGCTGAACGACACGCTCGACCGCATCGACCTGCTGGTGAGTTTTGTGATGCGCTCGGGCATCGACGTGTTGGCCGAATGGGTGGACCGTGCCCTCGGCCGAGGCGCGCACATTCGCTTGCTCACCACCGACTACCTGCAGGTCACCGATGTAAGTGCGCTCGGCTTCTTCCTCGATCGTCTCGGGGCTCATCCATCGGGAGGGCGGCTCGAAGCAAAGGTGTTCCAAGACCCGAGCACGAGTTTCCACCCGAAGGCCTACATGTTCTGGCGGTCAGGCGACCGAACCGGTTCGGCCATTGTGGGTAGCAGCAACCTCAGCCTCTCGGGTTTGAAGCGTGGCGTCGAGTGGAACATCGAAACACGCAACCTTCCCGCGTTGATCGATGAGTTCGAGGCCTTGTGGGCCGACCGCAGAGCGCAACACCTCACGGCGTCGTGGCTCAATGAGTACGAGCAGCACAAGGCAGCACTGGGCGATCGCCGCGTCGAGCACCTCGGAGTGCTCGTGGGCGACGAAGAACCTGAGGCGAAGATCGAGCCGTGGAGCGTGCAGGCTGAAGCACTCTCGGCTCTGGTGGCCACCAGGGTGGAGGGGCACCGCGCCGGCATGGTCGTGATGGCCACGGGGCTCGGCAAGACCTGGCTTGCAGCATTCGACTCGACTCGGCCTGAGTTCAAGCGAGTGCTGTTCATTGCGCATCGCGAGGAGATACTCACCCAAGCCCGCGACACCTACCGACGCATTCGGACGGGAGGCACCTACTCGATGTTCATGGGCGGTGAACATGACCCGTCGGGCGATGTGGTGTTCGCCACCGTGCAGACCTTGTATCGGCACGTCGAGGCATTTGCAGCCGACACGTTCGACTACATCGTTGTCGACGAGTTCCACCACGCATCGGCCCCCACCTACCGGTCGGTCATCGGATACTTCCGTCCCCGCTTCCTCCTGGGCCTCACCGCAACTCCCGAGCGGTCGGATGCAGCCGACCTGATGGCGCTGTGCGGCGACAACCTCGTCTACGACTGCGGGCTGGTGGAGGGTGTTCGACGCGAGTTGCTCAGCACGTTCCACTACCGGGCCATCGCCGATGTGGCGGACTATGCAGAGATCCCGTGGCGGAGCGGGCGGTTCGACGTGGAGGCACTCGCCGAGCGCCTCGAAACGCAACAGCGGGCCGAGCAGATCTTCGACGAGTGGCGTTCGCTCGGCGGCTCGCGGAGGCGTGCGTTGGCGTTCTGCTGCTCGATCAGTCATGCCGAGTTCATGGCGCAGTTCTTCGTCGAGCGCGGTGTTGCTGCAGTTGCGGTGCACTCGGGTCCATCGTCAGCTGGCCGATCGGAATCGCTGGCGCAACTCGACGTGGGAACCGTGCAGGTGGTGTTCACGGTCGACTTGTTCAACGAAGGTGTCGACGTCCCAAGCATCGACCTCGTGTTGATGCTGCGCCCCACCGAGTCGCCGGTGATCTTCTTCCAGCAGCTGGGCCGTGGTTTGCGGCGAGCCGAGGGCAAAGCTCACCTCGACGTGATCGACCTCGTGGGCAACCACAAGAGCTTCTTGCTGAAGGCCCGCCTGCTAGCCAAGTTGGCAGGCCATGGCGATACCAGCGACCGCAAAGCCTTGGAGGTACTCCAGCAGCCACTCACCGATCTTCCCGAAGGCTGTTCAGTGATCGTGGACCTAGCGGCGATCAACTTGCTCGAGCACCTCGTCGGTGCACCGAACAAGGCCGACAAAATCGCCGCTGCTGTTCAGCAATGGCAGGACGAACACGGTGGTAATCGGCCAACGGCTCTCGAATTGTCGGTGGTGCTCGGCAACGACCTCACCACCGGGAAGAAGTCGGGCGGCTGGTTCGGAATACTGCGTTCGGCCGGCATGCTCAGCGAGGAGGAACAGGCGGTATTCGATTTCGCCCAGGCGTTCTTCGCGTAC
>JBAXQV010000022.1:0-24488 GCA_037131575.1 Actinomycetota bacterium | reverse complement strand
AGCAGAATACCGCCACTGAGCAGGTCGGACGCAGCGAGGAGGCCATCGGCGGAGAGGACGCGATTTCCTGCCCGAACGGCGCCCTGAGCCAGGAGGCGGCCCACTTCACTGTTGGATGAGGCGACTCCGGCACCGATGAGCAACTCGTGGACGCGCACGCCGTCGAGGCGTTCAGGAAGCTCGACAGAGGGAACCTCACCCGCTACCACAGCCAGTGCGGCAGCGGATGCCAGCGTGGGGTCACCACCGAAGAGCACTCCGGCCGCTTCCGCAGCTGCTTCGGCCGCAGCCACGCCGTGCACCAGGGTGGTGAGTTCATCGGCGAGCGCTCGCTGGGCAAGCCGCACATGCGGACTCTCGGTGTGCGCAGCCAACAACTCGTCGAGGGCGGCCAGTGGTTGCAGCGAGAGCATCTTCAGGTAGGTGCCCACCATCTGGTCGTCGACCTGCATCCAGAACTGACGGAACTGATACGGCGAGGTGCGTTGTGGGTCGAGCCACACGGCGCCACCCACCGACTTGCCGAACTTCGAGCCGTCGCTCTTCACCATGAGCGGGTGGGTGATGGCGTACGCCTGCCCGCCGAGACGACGCCGGATGAGCTCGGTACCAGCGACGATGTTGCCCCACTGGTCGCTCGCCCCGGCCTGCAACTCCACCCCGTGGGCTTCGTAGAGGTGCCGGAAGTCGTTGGCCTGGAGCAGCATGTAGCTGAACTCGGTGTACGAGATGCCGTGCTCGCTCTCGATACGGCTGCGCACCGAGTCTTTCGCCATCATCTGATTGATCGTGAAGTGTTTCCCTACATCGCGCAGGAACTCGAGCATCGTGACCGAGGTGGTCCAGTCGGCGTTGTTCACCAGCGTGGCCTGGTATGGCCCAGGTTCGAAGTCGAGCAGTTTGGTGAGCTGCACCTTGATGCACTCGACGTTATGCCGCAGGGTGTCGACGTCGAGCAGGTTGCGTTCCTCGCTGCGCCCACCAGGGTCGCCGATCATGCCCGTTGCGCCACCTGCCAGCGGATACGGGCGATGCCCGGCGAGCTGAAACCGGCGCATGAACAACTGCCCCACCAGGTGCCCCACGTGCAATGAATCGGCGGTGGGGTCGAAGCCGATGTACAACCCGATGGGCCCCGAGGCGAGCCGAGCGCCCAACGCGGGCCGATCGGTGGTGTCGTGGAGGAGGCCACGGGCCTCGAGATCGGCGAGCAGATCCATAGGCCGACCATGTTGCCAGGTAGGCGGCGATTTCCCTCGCCCAATTCGCCACTGCGACGCGACGCCCACATCGACTCACCATCCGGGCCGCGGAACGCCCGCCAGTAGGCTGATGCCTGTGCCCGATCTCGCTGTGCTCGCTGAACGGTTCCGCACCTTTGCAGCAACCTCGGCATCTCGAGCGCCCCTGTATCAGCGCCTGTCCCTCGGTATCGCCGATGACCCGGAACTGCTGGCGCTCTTGCGTACAGCACCTGAGCAGCAGGCCATTCCGGTGTTGTTGTTCGCCGCCACACATCACCTCCTGCTCAGCGGCGATGAGCACCCCGTGGCGGGCTACTACCCGAGCCTCACGGAGCATCCGCACACCGATGACCCTGTGCCCGCGTGGCGCGACTTTGCGTTGAGCCGCGCCGACCGTATCGAGGCGCTCGTGGCCACGCGCTCCACGCAGACCAACGAGGTGGGCCGCTGTGCGTGGTTCGTGCCTGCGCTCGGGTTGCTCGATGGTGAGGTGGGGCCGCTGGCGATGGTCGATGTGGGCACCAGTGCCGGCTTGAACCTGCAACTCCCCCGCTATCGATACGAGTACACACCCGGGGGCGTGGTGGGTGGCGCGTCGCCCGTCCACCTCGAATGTGGAACCCACGGCGATCCGCCCATCCCTCTGCAGATGCCCCGTATTGCAGCCGCCATCGGCATCGACGCCTCCCCGATCGCCACTGACGACACCGACTGCCTGCGCTGGCTCCAGGCGTGCGTGTGGCCCGATCAGGCCGATCGCTTCCATCGCCTCGCTGCGGCCATCGACATGGCCCGTGCTGTGCCCCTCGACGTGCGAGCAGGCGATGCCGTGGCCGACCTTGGTGGGGTGGTTGGTGAGGCTGCACAGCACGGCCACCCGGTGGTGGTGAACTCATGGGTGCTCAACTACCTCTCCCCCGCGCAACGCCTCGCCTATGTTGCCGAGCTCGACTCGATCGGTTCCAGCAACGACGTGTCGTGGGTGCTTGCCGAAAGCCCGGCCGAAACGCCCGAGTTGCCCATCCCCACCACGGCCGAGCCCGAGCAGATCACCGTGCTCTCGGTCGTGCGGTGGCGCGGCGGCACGCGCCATGTGCATCGCCTGGCCACCACCCACCCGCACGGGTACTGGTTGCGCTGGGAGGCCGGGCAGGCCCCGTTCAGCGGGTGATCGAGTCGGCGCTCGTAGCGTCGACTGCAGCACGCCATTCGGCGAGACGAACACGGAAGCGCACCCTCTGCTCGGCCACCGGCACCGGACCGGCGCCACCGGGTGTGGTCCGCCGCCGAACCGACACACCAGGGGCCACCAACGCAGCAGCCTCGGCCCCCAACGCAGGGTGTTCCAGCACCAGATCGCGCAGCGATGCCTCGCCGGCAAGGCTGCGCCGCACCAGCGCACCCACGATGGCGTGGGCATCGCGGAACGGAGTGCCAGCACGCACCAACCATTCGGCGAGGTCGGTGGCCGCGGTGGCCTCCGCATCGGCTGCTGCTTGCATCCGCTCAGGCATGAACGTGACCGTTGCGATCATGCCGGTGATGGCGCCCAGCGCAAGACGCACTTGGTCGACTGCATCGAACAGCGGCTCCTTGTCCTCCTGGTAGTCGCGGTTGTAGCTGAGCGGCAGGCCCTTCATGGTGGCCAGGAAACCGGTGAGGTCGCCGATGATGCGCCCAGCTTTGCCGCGTGCCAGTTCGGCGATGTCGGGGTTCTTCTTCTGCGGCAGCATCGACGAACCGGTGGCATAACCGTCGTCGAGTTTGGCGAAACCGAACTCGTCGGTGGTCCACAGCACGAACTCTTCACCAAGCCGGGAGAGGTTGATGGAGACAAGGGTGAGACAGAACAGTGCTTCGGCGATGTGGTCGCGAGAACCCACCGCATCGAGCGAATTCTCGAACCGATGCGCGAAGCCCAATTCGGACGCGGTGTAGTCGGGGTCGAGTGGCAGCGACGAACCGGCCAAGGCGCCAGCACCGAGCGGCGATACATCGATCCGTTCGAGCGCGTCGAGCAAGCGATCGACATCGCGACCCAGAGCCCACGCATGGGCGAGCAGATGATGAGCCAACAGCACAGGCTGGGCACGCTGGAGGTGCGTATAGCCAGGCAGGTACACCTCACCCGCGGCATCGGCGCGATCGGCGAGCACGGTTTGCAGGTCGACCACGCGACGAGCGATGACCATGAGTTCGCGCTTGCACCACAGACGCACATCGGTGGCGCTCTGATCGTTGCGACTGCGGCCGGTGTGCATCTTCGCCCCGGCAGCACCCGCCAACTCAGTGACACGACGCTCGACCGCTGTGTGTATGTCTTCATCGGAGGCCACGTACACGAACCCGCCGCCTTCGAGTTCGGCGGCCACCTGATCGAGCGCCACGAGCACCTCGTCGCGCTCGGCATCGCTGATGATCCCGCTTCGCGCCAACCCGCGCACATGAGCGCGTGACCCGGCAATGTCGTCGGGCCAGAGACGCTTGTCGAACGACAGGCTTTCGGTATAGGCCATCAGCTCGGCGGCCGGGCCTCCCTCGAAGCGCCCGTGCCACAGTGTTTGACCGCTGCCGGCATCGTGATCGTGTGTGCTCATACCAGGCCCGCCAATTCCCGAAGGGTGGCGCACAGCGCGGCTCCACCGGTTTCCTCTTCCGCAACGCACATCAGCGTGTCGTCACCGGCCACTGTGCCCAGTAGACCGCGCAAGTTGAAACGATCGAGCGCCGACGCCACCACATGGGCACACCCTGGAGGGGTACGCAGCACCACCACCGAACCCGATGAACGCACCTCGGCCACCCACTCGCCCATCACGCGGCGTAGGTGGTCTTCGGGCGCGATGCGCGCCGGTTCGTATTCGGGCACCGCGTACACCGTGTCGCCGCCGGGCACGCGCACCTTCACCGCACCGAGGTCGTCGAGGTCGCGCGACACCGTGGCCTGAGTGGCTGAGATGCCCTCACCCGACAACAGCTCCACGAGTTGCGGTTGGCTCACCACCGGATGCGTTGCGATGAGGCGAGCAATGGTCTGTTGACGTTGCACCTTGGTGGTCATGGACGAACTCCCATCACTGAACGCCCATGAGGTGTGCCATGGCGCCGCGAGCGGTGTGCATACGGTTGTGGCCCTGACGGATGACCAAAGAACGGGGTCCGTCGATGACATCGGCTGCCACTTCGAGGCCCCGGTACGCAGGCATGCAATGCATGAACCAGGCGTCTGGTGCTGCCAACGCCATGAGCGCGGCATCGACCTGATATCCAGCAAAGGTCTCGAGGCGTTGTGCCTTCTCGGCCTCCTGTCCCATCGAGGTCCAGGTGTCGGTGTGCACCACGTCGGCGCCCGCCACCGCGGCGCGCGGATCGATGAACTGCTCGACGGTGCCAGCGCCCAAACCCGACACCCGGGCGAGTTCGTCGGCCGACGCATCGTGGCCCGATGGGCAGCCGAGCCGCACCTGCATGCCCAGCATCACACTGATCTCGGCCAACGAGCGGGCGACATTGTTGTAGTCGCCGACATAGGCCACTGTGCGGCCTGCAAGCGGTCCGACGGCCTGAAGCATGGTGAGCGCATCGGCAAGACCCTGGAGCGGATGAGCGCCGTCGCTGAGCATGTTCACCACCGGCACGGCTGCAGCTGCAGCGAGGCGCTCGACGGTGCTGTGGCTGAACACTCGCGCCGCGATGATGCCGTGGTACCCCGACATGATGCGAGCCACATCTTCCACCGGTTCACGCACGTCGAAGCCCACTTCTTCGCCGCGGGTGTACACGGGGTGACCACCCAGTTGAACGACCGCCATCTCCATGCTCTGTCGGGTGCGGTTCGATGGCTTCTCGAACACCAGGGCCACGCCGAGGCCGTCGAGCGGCTTCCCCAGCGACGCAATGGGGCGCTGAGCCAGGTCGAGCATGTGCTCCACCCGGGCCGCCCCTAGCGATGCGATGTCGAGCACATGCGTCATGTCGATGCCGCCTCGCTGAGCACCGAGTGCATGATGGCGATGGCCTCATCGATCTCGGCTTCACTCACGGTGATGGGCGGTGCGACGCGCAGCGCGGTGGCCGTGACCGGGTTCACCACCAAACCGCGCTGCAACAGCGTGGTGTACACCGCCTTCGCATCGGCACCTGGGCCGAGTTCAGCAGCGAGCAACAACCCGCGGCCACGCACGGTCTCCACACCGGGCAGTGCTGCGAGCTTGGCCCGAAGATACGTCCCGCGCTGCTCTGCCAGGGCTGGTGCATCGATGCGACGCATCTCGGCGATGACGGCGCTCACTACGGCTGTGGCGATGGCGGTTCCGCTGTAGGTGCTGCCGTGGTCGCCCGGCTGGAATGCAGCAGCCACCTCGGTGCGGGCCCACACGGCACCCACCGGGAAGCCGTTGCCCATGGCCTTGGCCATGGTGACCACATCGGGCACCACACCGGCGTGTTCGAAACCGAACCACTTCCCGGTACGGCAGAACCCGGTTTGTACCTCGTCGATCATCATCAACATGCCACGCTCGTCGCAGAGGGCGCGGATACCGCGGAGGTACTCGTTGTCGGCTGGCACCACGCCGCCTTCACCCTGCACCGTTTCGATGAGTACCGCCGACACGCTGGGGTCGATGGCGTTGCGCAGCGCGTCGATGTCGCCGAAGGGAACGTGCCTGAACCCATCGGGCATGGGAAAAAACGGTTCGTGCTTTGCCGGTTGCCCGGTGGCTGCCAGCGCGGCGAGGGTTCGGCCGTGGAAGCTCCCCAGCGCGCTGACCACCACGTGGCGTCCGCGCCCACCGAACTTTCGGGCGAGTTTCAACGCCGCCTCATTCGCCTCGGCGCCCGAGTTGCAGAAGAACACCTGCCCCTGTTGGCCCGTGCTCTCGCGCAACAACCCGACCAGTTCGATGGCGGCGCGGGTGGCTGCATCGTTGGTGAAGAAGTTGCTCACGTGGAGCAGCGTGTTGGCCTGGTGAGTGATTGCCTCAGTGACCGCCGGATGGCAATGCCCGAGCGAGGTGACGGCCAAACCGCAGAGGAAGTCGAGGTAGCGGCGCCCGTCGGCGTCCCACAGTTCGGTGCCCGAACCGCGCACGAACATCACCTGCGGTGCGCCGAAGACGGGCATGAACGGGCAGGCGACGCCTGCAGGAGCGGTATCGAATGCGTGCGATGCCATTTAGCGGCCTTCCTGGGATGACGATGCCTGCACCATGGTGCCGATGCCTTCGTCGGTGAACAGTTCGAGTAACAGCACGTGAGGGATGCGGCCGTCAAGGATGTGTGCACGGCGAACGCCACCACGCACGGCATCGACACAGCTCGACACTTTGGGAATCATGCCGCCGGCGATGATGCCTTCGCCGACGAGCGCGTCGAGTTCATCGGGGGTGGTCTGGCGAATGAGTGTGGCGGGGTCGTTCACCACTCGCCGCAACCCTTCGATATCGGTGAGATAGATCAGCTTCTCGGCGCCCAAGGCTTCGGCGATGGCGCCCGCCACGGTGTCGGCATTGATGTTGTATGCCTGCCCCTGGGCGTCGGTGCCGATGGTGGCCACCACCGGGATGAATTCACCGGCGATGAGACTCTGCAAGATGGTGGGGTTCACTGCGGCGACATCGCCCACGAACCCCAATTCGGGGTCGCGGACCACGGCCTTGATGAGGCCGGCGTCCTCGCCCGACACGCCCACCGCGATGGGGCCGTGCACGTTGATGGCCGCCACGAGCTGGGGGTTCACCTGGCCGATGAGCACCATGCGCGCGATGTCGACCGTTTCAGCATCGGTGACGCGCAAGCCATTGCGGAACTCGGTGGTCTTGCCCAACCGATTCATGAGGTCGGAGATCTGCGGCCCGCCTCCATGCACCACCACGGGCCGCATGCCAACGGCACGCATGAGCACAAGGTCTTCAGCGAAGAGCGACAATGCGTCGTCGTCACTCGCACCAGCGAGCGCATTTCCACCGTATTTCACCACTACCACCTGGCCGGCGAACCGTTGAATATAGGGCAATGCCTCGATGAGCAGTGCGGCTCGGTCTTGAGCGCTCACGGGTACACCCCCACGTTGGCGAGGCCCGCCATTTCGTCGAGACCGAGCGCCACATTGGCCGCTTGCACGGCGCCACCACTGGCACCTTTGCAGAGGTTGTCGATGGCGCAGATGGCGATGACAGTGCCCGTGCGCTCGTCGAACCGCGCGGTGATGTGCGAGGCGTTACTGCCCAGCGTGGCCTTCGTGGACGGCGAGGTGGGACGCACCACCACGAAGGGTTCACCGCGATAGCGCCGCGCCTGTGCCGCAAGGAGCGATTCAGTGCTCACCCCCTGAGCCGGCTTGGCGTAGCAGGTGGCGAGGATGCCCCGGTTCATGGGGGCGAGGTGCGGGGTGAACAGCACCTGACACGAACCGGGAGCACCCACCTGATCGGCGAGCACCTGCTCGATCTCCGGAGTATGGCGATGATCGAGCAGACCGTATGCCTGCACATCTTCATCGGCGGAGCAGAACAACGATGTGTGCTTCAGCCCTCGACCGGCGCCGCTGATACCGGTGATCGAGTTCACCACGATGCCGGTGGGTTCGATGAGCCCAGCCTCGAGCAATGGTGCCAAGGCCAGTACTGCCGCGGTGACGTGACACCCTGGTGTGGCCACGAGTGACGCTCCGGCAATGGATGGGCGATACAACTCGGGGAGGCCGAACGCCGCCTTCGCCAACGCTTCCGGCTGATCGTGGGCGAACCCGTACCAGGTGGGATACAACGACGCGTCGCGCAACCGGTAGGCCGCCGACAGATCGACCACACAACCCACCTTGCCTTCGAGTTGCGGCGTGAGTGCCATGCTTGCCTCGTGCGGGAGGCCGAGAAACACCAGGTCGTAACCATCGACCCGGGCAGCGTCGAACTCCTCGAACACCAGATTCGGGTAGGCGGCGGTGATGCTCGGGTAGAGCGCACTCGCCAACGTGCCGGCCTGTGTATCGCCCGTGGCGTAGCCGAGCGAGAAGTTGGGGTGGCGCGAACAGAGCCGCATCAGCTCCGCCCCGGTATAGCCCGAGGCGCCAATGATGGCTACACGTAACGATGAACTCATAGCATGATCATACCGTTGCACGTATGTTCATGCAATCAACGCACCGATCGACGACATCGTCGCTGCTCTGATCATGGCATCACACCACTGCGTGACGCAGTTCCTTCGGCACACAGGGTGATGTTCGGCCGAGATTGTTGACCAAACCCTGCGCAATCGTTCGTGCATCGACTCGAGGCGCTCGGAACGATCAGGGACATGGTTCGAGCCACCACTGGTCGTAGCGGTCTGAAGGCGGTCTTGGTACTGCTGGACAGCCTTGTGCTAGTCGGCGCCTGGCTGACTGCACTGCAATTCATGACCTCGAGTTACACGCGGCGCGCCGCCGAAACGATGTTCATCGTCGTAGGTGCCGTGTTCATCGCCATTGCGGTGATGCGTTACCTCGGCCTCTATCTCTCGCGGTTGTGTGCAGTGCGGTCGATCGAGGTGCGCCTCATCGCTCGCGCCACTCTGATCGAAGGCATCACGCTCATCCTGCTCGATCGCCTGATCTTCCCGGCGTTCAAGACGCACATCACCGTTCGAGAGGTACTGGTGGGTACAGCGTTGATGCTGGTGTCCCTGGTGATCGAACGAAGCATGTTTCGCGCCATCGTGCGCGCTACGCGGTTGAACGGTTCGTTGGCCCGCGATGTGATCATCGTGGGGTGCGGTGCCCATGCTGCACGCCTCACTGAGCTCATCGCCGCACACCCCGACTACGGCATGCGGGTGGTGGGTGTGGTGGGCGACAAGAACGCTGCCGAGCAGCACGGCCTGATGCACCTGTGGCTCGGTCCGATCGAACGTGCCGAGGAGATCGCTGCCACCGAGATGGTGACTGGTGTTGTACTCAGCGCAGCGGCCATCGAGTTCGCCGATGTCGCAACACTCGTGAAGCATCTCCAACGCCGCCAGATCCATGTGCAGATCGCCAATGGATTGAACGGTTTCGACGTGGCCCGCCTGCGTCAGCTGCATCTCGCTCGCGAACCAATGATCTATCTCGAGCAGTCGCGCCCGCGCCGTATCGACCGTGCCGCCAAACGAATGATCGACATCACGGTGAGCCTGCTCGTGATTCTGCTCACCTCCCCCATTCTCATCGTGGCGGCCATCTGCATCGTGCTCACCGACCGCGGGCCGGTGTTGTTCCGCCAGGTTCGTGTCGGCCGTAACGGCAAGCTGTTCACGCTCTACAAGTTCCGCACCATGGTGGTGAATGCCGAACAACTGATGGCCGAGTTGCAGCGAGCCAACGAGCGCTCGGGCCCGCTGTTCAAGATGCAGGGCGACCCTCGCGTCACCCGCATCGGACGCCTTCTGCGGCTCACCAGCATCGATGAGATCCCGCAACTCCTCAACGTGCTGAAGGGTCAGATGAGCCTGGTGGGGCCACGGCCGGCACTGCCTCGTGAGGTGCTCGAGTTCGATACCGACCTGCGTCGCCGCGAAACGGTGAACCCTGGCATCACCGGGCTGTGGCAAGTGGAAGCCCGCGACTCTCCGTCGTTCGACGCCTACCGGCGGCTCGATCTGTTCTACGTCGACAACTGGACCATCACCGGCGACCTCGAGATTTTGCTCGACACGTTCGAACACCTCCTCGGCCGCTTGGTGAGTTCATTGCAGCGTTCACACAGCAAGCCGACGGTCGCATCCATCGACCCGAACGTGGTGGCCCTGAAGCCGGTGAACGGCACCGGCGAGGCCGCCACCTCTGGCGCAGGCGCCAAAGCGCCGGTGGGTGCCTCGCTGAGCAAGCGCGCCTCGAGCTGACCCAGCACCTCTGGGACCATCAGTCTTGGTCGAAGAGGCGCACCGCGATTACCAGAGCCTCTCCAGCTCGCGCCGATACGCCACCCGTCCGCAGGGTGATCGAGCGAGGCGTCAATCGCACCACAAGGTCATCGTCGATCGCTTCGTGCGCATCATCGCCCGGCGCGACATCACCTCTCTCGACACCGCCCAGCCAATGCCTCACCAACGTCGTCGCCGAGTGTGTCGACAGACCGGCACGCCGCGCATCGAGCACCAACCGCCTCTGCTCCACCGGAGGGATGGCGCCCAAGAGCGCACGCAGGTGGTCGACCACAGTTCGGCCCGCCTGACTGATCTGATCGATGCTGCCACCGATGAAGCGTGGCCCGTTGGCGTTCTCGAGGGCGCGTCGACCAAGAGCAGCAGCGTGGACCAGCGATGCCGTACACGGGTCGTCCGTGTCGCGCCTCGCCAGCACCTCGTCGAGCCGGTCGGCTCCACGCCGCAGAGCCACGAGTTCGGCGGCGTCATCGCAACCGAACAGCGCAAAGACCGAACCCACCACCAGCGGTTCACCCACTGCGGCCGACACCAGCGCGCTCACATGCCCCAGCGCCGAGGTCAGCTCCGCTGCGCTCGGCTCAGCGCCCCGGTCTGCCAACGATTGTCCGTTCGGGGCAGCGGCGATACGAACCGCACCAATGGTCACCCTGCTCGGACGATGGGTCAGTACCCATCCGCTGCAGGGGTCCACCCCGAGCACTCCGTTACCATCGAGCCGGAGCGAAAGTTCCACCACTTCGGCACCCTGCCCGACGCCGCCAGGCAGCTCGCCAGCTTCCGACGTAGCGCACCGCGCCGTCGCTACCCAGCGATGGTCAGTGAGGCCTGCTGCATCACCTCTACCCAGACCTTCGTACACATCGGCCCTCACGGCTCGTCGCTCCTGCGGTTCGACGGCGAACACCTGAGTCACCTCGACCGGTAGCGGTTCACCACGCTCGACGAGCGGGAAGACGAACTCATCACCGCTGCCGTCGTCGAGGCTGCGAATACCGATTGCGTGCGGAGCGTACCGCTGCACACACGGTACGGCACCGCCCACCAACGCCTGGGCTCCGGCGAGCACTTCCCGTTGATAGGCCACGGTACTCACCGACACACCACGGTTGGCTGAGGCGATCATTGCTGCAGCAGTGGCCGCGTCCACGGCACCGGGCACACGTGCGCTCATTCCGGAAAGACGGGACCGGTCGACCACCAGAATGCCGGCAACAGGCTCGCACCCACGGAGTCGAGCTTTGTCGAGCACAAATGCAAGGCACCCACCCACCGCGGTGCGGTCGCCAGTGGGCGGGGTGTAGGCGCCAGCCGCAGCCAACTCGCGCACGGCGGAGGGCCCCACCTCCACCAGCGTGACGCTGCAACCGAAGGTGGGATCGACCACCACCACAACGGTGGGCCCAGCGTTCTCGCGCTGTGGCTGCCGAGCAACCCACCCCATCGCCGCTGCAGTGGGTACCCCCACCAGCGCCACATCGCCTGTGAGATGCCCCAGAGCATCCACCACCGCATGGCGGTCGGTGCTGTCGAACCAGTTCGGTACAGCGATGCAAGCGCCGACGTTTCCATCGACAACGACACCGATGAGTTCGCCCACCAGTTCGCCGTACTCCACGGCAACACCCACGATGTTCACTACATCAGCCACTGCCGATCGACTGTACCGAGTGGCCGCTGTGGTCAACCCACCTCACCGTGTGCCGACACAGCACCAACATGGCACTCGCGCGACAATTCGCTCATGCTCCCCGGCCGCTCCACACGCAATCGGCTGTTGGTGGCCACTCCCCCGCTCGAAGACCCCAATTTCGACCGCACCGTGGTGTTCATGATCGAACACAACGTCGAGGGCGCGGTGGGTGTGGTGCTGAACCGGCCCGACCCCACCTTCGACCTCGACGACCTCGTCGATGCCGATGTAACCGGTATCACCGACGACTGTTTCCAGCTCTGGCAACCGTTCATCGCCGAACCTGCGCAGGTGTTCCTCGGAGGGCCCGTGGGCCTCGAATCGATGATCGCACTCGCTGCAGGGAGCCCCACAGCGGCTGCCGATTGGCAAGTCATCGGCTCCATGTTCGGCACCGTCGACCTCAGCCGCGCCCCGCACCATGCAGCACCCGGGGTGCAGTACGTGCGCATCTTCCGTGGTTACAGCGGATGGGCACCGGGGCAGCTCGAAGCCGAAATCTCGGCCGGTGGTTGGATGGTGTTCGACTCAGAACACGACGATGTGTACACCAATGCCCCGGACCAACTCTGGCGAACGGTGGTCCGCCGCCAGGGTGGCAACCTGGCGTGGGTGGCCGATGCGCCCGACGATCTGTCAGCCAACTAGACCGATTCGGGTGGCGGAATCAGCCGCGCAGCGACCCGCCGAGTTTGCCCACCACGGCCACCACCTTGTCGCGAACGGTGGCTACCTCCACTTCGGTGAGCGTGCGATCGAGGGCCTGCAACCGTAACCGGAACGCCAAACTGCGCGCCGCCGCGCCGATGGAAGCGCCACGGAACACATCGAACAGACCGAGATCGACCAGCAGTGCCCCGGCCGCTTGACGGATGGCTTTGTCGACCTTCTCGGCCGCTACCGAGTCGGGCACCACGAAAGCGAGGTCGAGGTCGGTGGACGGATATCGACTGGTTGCCTTCCACTGCGCAATCTTGGCATCGGCACCCAACAGGCGGGTGAGGTCGAGCTCGAGCCAGGCCACCCGTTCCGATACGCCGAAGGCATCGAGTACGTCGGGGTGGATCTCGCCCACACAACCCACCACATCGCGACCGATCGACAGCGTGGCCGAACGCGTCGGGTGCATACCCAGCGGAACGGTGCCCTGGTCGACTCGGGCACCCAGCGACAGCGCCTGGGCGATTTCGCGCCAGACCAGCATCGCGTCGGGTGCCTCGCCCCCTGCCAGCGCCACGGCCAGCGATTCGTATTCGGGCGGCAACTCACCGCTGCGATCGCCCGGCGGGTACACGTGACCGATCTCGAACAGTGCGACACCCGCACTGCGATGCGATTCATTGAAGGCAATCGCCTTCAACAGCCCTGGACGCATCGACGGGCGCAGCACATCTTCATCGGCCACCAATGGGTTGGTGATGCGAATGGCATCGGTCGACAGATGCGCAGCCTCGAGCGCGCCTTCTGCGAAGAATGAATCGGTGATGGCTTCGTCGAGCCCGAGGCCGAGCAACACCTCGCGCAACTGGCGACGTCGTTTCTGCACAGGGCTGAGCCGACCGTGCATCGTGGAGGTGGGAACCACAGCACCGATGGTGTCGTAGCCGTAATGCCGCGCCACTTCTTCGATGACGTCGATCTCAGCCGTGGAATCGGGCCGCCACGACGGCAACGCCACCGTGAGCGCATCGCCCTGCTCGTGAGTCACTGCGTAGCCAATGGGCCCGATGAGCCGAGCGATGGCCGCACCATCGAGGGCAGTACCGAGGATGCGGTTCACTTGGCTCACCCGCACCGGCACAGAGCGCTCGAGCGGAGGCAACGCTTCGGCGCGGGCATCGACTGCCCCGGCGTGCACCACCAGCTGTGGGCAGGTGTGACGAAGCAACTCGACAAAACGAGCCTGAGCACGTTCGATGCCGTAGGCATCGACGCCGCGCTCGAAGCGACCCGACGCCTCCGAACGCAGGCCGACACGGTTCATGGTGCGGGTGATGGCCGTGGGCTCGAAGTACGCGATTTCGAGCGCCACGGTGGTGGTGGCATCGGTGATCTCGGAGTCGAGCCCGCCCATCACCCCAGCGATGCCGATGGGCACGTCGAGCGCATCGCAGATGAGCAGATCGTCGGCGCTGAGTCGACGCTGCACACCGTCGAGCGTGGTCATCGTTTCGCCATCGGCGGCAAGCCGCACACGGAACCCGCCACCGCCCAATGTGGCGAGATCGTAGGCATGATTCGGTTGGTTGAGTTCGAGCATCACGTAGTTGCTCACATCGACCACGTTGTTGATGGGGCGCATCCCCGCCGCCTTCAAGCGGCGCGCAATCCATGCCGGCGATTGGCCCACTTGCACACCCGACAGCACGAGCGTGGTGAACCGACCGCAGCGGACGCCTGCTGCGATGTGCACCGACGCCGAACGCTCGTCGCCGTCGACCTCGGGCGCCGCCGGCGCAGGCGCCAGTGCCACGCCCAACCGGGCCGCGAGATCGCGGACGATGCCGAGATGGCCCCAGCAATCGGGGCGGTTGCGGGTGAGGTCGATGTCGAAGGCGACCTCGGTTTCGATACCCAGAGCCTCGCCGTAGGGAATGCCCACTGCGGTGCCCTCGGGCAGGATGAGGATGCCCGAATGGTCGTCGCCGAGGCCGAGTTCGCGTGCCGAGCAGAGCATGCCCTGCGACTCGATGTTCAAGATCGGTCGCGGCTCGATGAGCCGCCCGTCGGGCATGGCGGTGCCAGGGGTTGCGAGCGGAATCACATCACCGGCAGCCATGTTGAACGCACCGCACCACACATGCCGCTCTACGCCGTCGCCAGCGTCGACCCACACCCGGTGCACCTTGGCTGCATCGGGGTGCCGCTCGGTGCGGAGCACACGTGCCGTGATGACGCCGTCGACGGTGTTGCCCACCGTGACCACATCTTCCACTTGCATACCGAGCACGGTGAGCGTGGGGGCGAGGGCGGCCGCATCGTGGCCCACCGGGGCCAGATCGTTGAGCCAAGAGAGCACTGCTTTCACGTCGACTGCCTCAGAACTGCTCGATGAAACGGATGTCGTTGGTGTACATGTCGCGGATGTCGTCGATGCCGTGCCGCTCGCGCGCCATGCGGTCGATACCGAACCCGAAGGCGAAGCCGCTCCACTCTTCGGGGTCGAGGCCGCCGGCGCGCAGCACATTGGGGTGCACCATGCCGCACCCTCCGAGTTCGATCCAGGTGCCGTCGGGGCGCTGAATGTCGAACTCGGCCGACGGCTCGGTGAACGGGAAGTAGTTGGGCCGCAGACGACTGGTGAACGCGCCACCGAAGAACGCCTTGGTGAAGGCGTCGATGGTGCCCGCCAGATGCGCCATGGTGATACCCCGGTCGATGACGATGCCTTCGATCTGATGGAACACCGGCATGTGTGTGGCGTCGGGCGTATCGCGCCGGAAGACTCGGCCCGGCATGACCATGTAGATGGGCGGCTCGATGGTTTGCATCACGCGCACCTGAACGGGCGAGGTGTGTGTGCGCAACAGCACCGACCCGTCGTCGCGGTAATCGGTGAACATCGTGTCGAAGCCACTGCGCGCCGGATGGCTGCGCGGCATGTTGAGCGCCTCGAAGTTGTAGAAGTCGGTTTCCACTTCGGGGCCCTCTGCCACCTGGAACCCGAGGCCGATGAACACATCTTCAAGCCGCTCCCACGCCTGGGTGACGAGATGGGCGTGACCCCGGCTCGGCCGGCGCAGCGATTCACTGAGGTCGAGCCGCTCGGCTTCGAGTTGCACCGCCCGTGCTGCACGCGCCAGGTCGGTTCGGCGCCCTTCGAGCGCGGCCGCCACCTCGGTGGTGGCGGCATTGAGCGCCTGCCCCGCTGCCTTCTTCTCATCGGGGGTGGCCAGTGCCCCGAGCGAGGTCTTGAAGGTGGCGAACGGACCGCGCTTACCCAGCAGTTCACTGTCGAGCGCAGCGATGGCGTCGAGTGAATCGGCAGCGGCGATGCGAGCAAGCGCATCGGCGTGTGCGGCGGCGACTTCGTTCAGCATGGTCACTCGGCGGAGGTTACCGGGCCGACCGTTGCCGGGCGACTTCGAATACGAGCACGGTGGCCGCCATGGCCACATTGAGGCTCTCTGCCCGGCCGACGTGAGCAATGGTGACCCAACCGTCGACCGGTGCGTCGGCGGGTAGACCGTGTGCTTCGTTCCCGAGCACCAGCATGGTAGGACCGCGCCAATCGAGGGTCGTGTACGCCGATCCCTGATGCGACGATGTGCCCCACGAGCGGTAGCCATCGAGCGCCAGCACGTCGGTGAGCGCAACGTCAACCACCACGGGCACGTTGAACAATGCCCCGGCGGAGGAACGCACCACCTTGGGGTTGAACACATCGACCGAACCGTCGGTGAACACTACGGCATCGGCACCGGCCGCCTCAGCGGAACGAAGCATCGTGCCGGCATTGCCGGGGTCGCTGATGCGGTCGCCCACCAGTACGAACGATTTGCCGCGTAACTCCTCGAGCGAACTCGCCTTGCGACGAACCACCGCCATCACCGGTTGCGGTGTATCGGTGCTGGCCACGCGTTCGATGACACCCGGGCCAAGTTCGTAGGTGGGCACCGCCATCGGCGCCTCCCACTGATGCCCCGCTGCCAGGAACACCGCTTCCACATCCCAGTGCTGCTCGAACGCAGCAGCGACGAGGCCGATGCCTTCCACCACGAACGCACCTTCCTCGAAACGCGAACTGCGGCGCCCCAGGAGGCGCCGCAGTCGTTGAACCTTGGGGTTCGAATGGGTGAGCGAGTCGCTCAGAGCGCCGCCTTGGCCGCGGCAACCAGCGTGCCGAACGCCTCGATGTCGGTGACCGCCAGATCGGCGAGGATCTTACGATCAACTTCGATACCGGCGGCATTGAGCCCAGCGATGAAGCGGCTGTAGCTCATGTCGTACATGCGGCAACCGGCGTTGATGCGCTGGATCCACAGACGACGGAACTCGCCCTTCTTCGCGCGGCGGTCGCGGAATGCGTACTGACCGCTGCGCATGACCTGTTCGTTCGCGGCGCGAACCGAACGGCTGCGGTTGCCGTAGTAACCCTTTGCCTTTTCGAGAACTGCCTTACGGTGCTTCTTCGAATTCACTGCTCTTTTGACACGTGCCATGGTTCAATCCCTTCCGCTCACCGCTCGCCCAGGGCGCGCTTGATTCTCTTCACATCGCCCGAGTGCACGTCGACCATGCCGTCGAGACGACGGGTACGGGTTGACGGCTTCTTCTCGAACAGGTGCTGCCGGTTCTGCTGCAGCCGGCGCAATTTGCCGGTGCCGGTCTTCTCGAACCGCTTTGCGGCGGTCTTGGAGGTCTTCATCTTGGGCATGGTGATGTCCTTGTCACAATGTCGGTTGGTCATGAAACGAGCAGTTCGCCGGAGCGAGTGGCGCTGGTTTCCAGTGGCTGGCGGGCCAGCCGGGTGAGCAGTACTGCTCGGGGATTCACTCTTCCGGTGCGTCTCCGGCAACTTCGGCGGCGGGGGCTTCAGGGGCCTCCTCGACCGAGGTGCTGTCGGTTGTGCTGGAAGGAGCGGCGTTGGTGGAGGGCTTCTTCACCGCAGCCTTCTTCTCGGGGGCCAACACCATGGTCATGTTGCGGCCTTCGAGACGGGCGTAGGTTTCAACTTTGGCGAGAGGCCCGAGTTGTTCGATGACTGCGTCGAGGATCTTCGAACCCAGCTCCGGGTGCGCCATTTCGCGTCCACGGAATTGCAGGGTCACTTTCACCTTGTGGCCGTCTTCGAGGAAGTCGTGCATGTGGCGAACCTTGGTATCGAAATCGCCTTTGCCGATCTTGGGGCGGAACTTCACCTCTTTGATCGACACCTGCACGGTCTTCTTCCGTGACTCCTTGGCCTTCTGGCTTTCCTCGTATCGGAACTTGCCGTAGTCCATGATCCGGCACACGGGTGGCGTCGCCATGGGCGCGACTTCGACGAGGTCGAGGTCGAGCTGGCGGGCCAGTGTCAAGGCTTCAGGGAGCGCCTTGATTCCGAGTTGATCGCCGTTCGGGCCGATGAGGCGAACCTCACGGGCACGAATGCGATCGTTGTACCGGTGCTCTGGTTGCTGCGGCGGTGCTATGGCCGTTCACTCCTGTGCAATGGGCTTGTCCTCCCAGTCGGGTCTGCGTATTCGATGCGAAGTCGCAGACACGACGAGAACCGCCCAGATACCGTGGAAACGGCACCGGAGCACTTCGGTCGTACGTTGACCTGGACGCACCCGCAGGTGGCCAGGTGGGGGAACAGGCCCCACTTCGCCTCAGTTGTCGCAGGTAGACTAGCAGTTGTGGACGACGAAACCTCGACCGACGACTTTGCTGCTGCCCGCGACCTGCTCGACGACAGTCGGCGCCGGCTCCGTGAGGTTCCGGCCGAGACGGTCATCACCAACCACGTGATGGGCCTCTACGAGTTGGCGGCCATCCATCTGTCGGACGCGCAACCCGATCTGCATTCGGCGAAACTGGCCATCGACGCAGTGGGGTGCCTGGTAGAAGGGCTCGGCAGCCGCCTCGGCCCCGAGACCGAAACCATGGCCGAGGCACTCAGCACCCTGCGCATGGCGTTCGTTCAGGTGAAGGGCGCCTAGGCCGGGCATCCGAGCGGGTCGGTTCAGACCGGGGTAACGGCGGTGGCTTCGTAGCGGCCGATCTTGGCCAGCAGGGTGAACCCCACCCGTGTTCCCACGGCGATGGTGCGGGTGCCGTCGGCGATGGCGATGCAATGGAACGGCCACACCGCCCCATCGTCGGCGGTGATCTCACCCAGACCCACTGCCTCGTCGAATGCACTGACGCTGCCGTACATTGCGGGCCTCAGGCGATGATCTTCGAGATCGGCAGTTCGAGAATGCCGGTGGCACCAGCATCTTTCAGTGCCGGGATGAGCCGGTTGATCTGGTTCTTCGCCACGACGGTTTCGATGGCGAACCCACCGTCACCCGCCAGAGCACTCACCGTGGGGGCCTTCAACGACGGAACCAGTGCGAGCACTTCGGCCAGATTGACCTCGGCGACGTTGAGCTTCACCAATACCTTGCCCCGGGCATCGAGCGTGCCGGTGAGCAGGGTGAGCAGTTGTTGCATGGCATGGCGCTTCACCGGGTCGGCATAGGCCGCCGGGTTGGCGACCACTTCGGTGTAACTGGTGAGGATGGTGTCGATGATGCGCAGGCCAGCGGCACGCAAGGCACGCCCAGTCTCGGTGATGTCGACGATGCAATCGGCGATATCGGGGATCTTCGCTTCGCTGGCGCCATACGACAGGCGGATGTCGGCGTCGATGCCTTTTGCTGCGAAGTACCGCCGCGTCAGCTCAGGGTACTCGGTGCTCACCCGCACACCCTGGGGCAGATCTTCCACTCGTTCGACAGTTGACTCGCCGCCGACAGCCACCACTACCCGGATGGGCAGGGAGGTGGCTTTCGAGTACCCGAGTTCACCGAGGCTCACCACATCGCTGGCAGTCTCTTCCACCCAGTCGCGCCCGGTGATACCGATGTCGAACAGCCCTTCGGCCACATACACCGGAATCTCTTGCGGGCGCAGGATACGGACCTCGGCCACCCGGGGATCGTCGATGGAGGCCTTGTAGTCGACCGATGACGAGCGCACGACGGGGAGGTCGGCGCCTTCGAACAGCTCGAGTGTGGCCTTCTCGAGCGAGCCTTTGGGGAGAACGAGACGCAGCACGTTGCGGAGGCTATCGGCGCGACCGGCGTCAGTGCGTGGTCGGTTCGGCGTGCAACAGCGCCAGCGCGTGGGGTAACACGTCGATGATGGCCCCGAGTTGTTCGACACAACCCTTCGGCGACCCCGGCGTATTGCAGATGATGGCGTTTCCACGAATACCAGCCACCCCTCTCGACAACCGCCCGAGGGGGTTGATGAGCCGCATCGCCTCCGCCAAACCAGGGGCGTCACGCTCGATGACGGCGCGCGTACCTTCCGGCGTCTGATCGCGGGGAGCGAACCCGGTGCCACCGGTCGACACCACCACACCGGCGAAGTGCTCACACATCTCCGTCAACACCGCCGCCACCGCATCGGCACCGTCGGCCGTGACCCGGTGCTCGACCACGTCGAAGCCCCCTGCGGTGAGGCACTCAACCAGGGCCAGACCGCTGCGATCTTCCCGGGTGCCGTGCACCACCCCGTCGCTCACGGTGAGCACCTTGGCCAAGGGACGGTGTGTGGGCTCGCTCATACCCCTCGACGGTAGCGAATGAGCACCATGCCATCGGTGTCGTCGTCGTGTGGCAGCACCCGCCAGCCGATACCGAACGGTCGCCATGCACCGGCGGGCTGCTCGGACACCACATCGAAACCGGCGGGCACGCCATGGTCGATCGATTCGGCTGCTGTGACGGTGCACACGCTGTACACCAGCATTCCTCCGGGTTTCACCAACGTGGCGGCCTGCCCCAGCAATCGTTGCTGCAACTCCGCAAGCTCGGCCACATCGGCCACCGACATGCGCCACCGCGCGTCGGGTCGCCGTCGCAACGCGCCCAACCCCGAGCATGGAGCATCGAGCAACACGCGGTCGAAGCATGCCTCGCGAAACGGCGGCGCGGCGCCATCGGCGGCCACCGCAGCCACGGTGGCCCCCAGTCGCGCCACGTTCTGCGCCACCAGCCCCAGCCGCGCCGGTGAACGATCGGCAGCGACGACGAACGCACCCTCCGCGGCACGCCCGGTGCGTCCGGCCATCGCGGTTGCCTTCCCACCCGGAGCGGCGCACATGTCGAGTACCACATCGCCGGGACGGGCGCCAACAGCGGTCGCTACCCATTCGGAGGCACGATCTTGGGTGTAGCCGTCATCGCGGGTTGTCACCGCTGCCGGCTTGTTCATCCGCTCCATGGCCGCCATGGCATCATCGCCCAATTCGGCCAGGAGCAATTGGTACAACCATGCGGGGTAACTGAGCCGGGTCGCGTCGTTCGGCCACACCATGGGGGTGGTGGCCACCTTGCGCAACACCGCATTCACGAACCCGGTGCTGCGTTTCGGCGCCAACCGCACCGTCTCCGACACCGCAGCATGCGGCGACACGCCGGCGAACACCAGTTGGTAGGCGCCGAGGCGCAACAAGGTGCGGGTGTCGTCATCGGTCTTCGACAGTACGAACCGGTCGACCAACGCATCACAGGCCGCCCGCATGCGTGTGGTTCCGTACACCAGGTCGGTCACGAACGCCCGGTCGCGCTGATCGAGCTTCGACGTGCCCAGCGCCGCGGGCAGCACGAGGTTGGCGTACGCGCCCTCGTGGTCGATTCGCTTCAAACAGGCGTATGCGAGGGCCCGCGCCGTGTTGTTCACTCGCCCAACCGTTCACCCGGTCGGGGGCGCGCACCATTCGCGAATGCGGCGAATGGCATGGGGCCTTTGCTCTCGGGCTGAACGGTCACCAGTTGTAACCCGCCCACCAGCGCCCCATCGAGCACATCACCCACCGCGTTCGGGTCGACCAGTGCTGCGTCGAGAACCTTCAGACGCTTCCCACGGAATGAGGTGTACGCCCCTCCGAGGCGTACCACGCGGTGCCGTTCGATGGCTGACCGAGCCCAGTCGAGTTGGTAATCGAGCGGCCCCAACTTCGCGGCGTAGGTCGGTTCACCTTCCTGAGGTCGGGGCGCACCCAAGCCGTGCTGCAAGCTCGTCACCAGCAGCCGCGCCCCCACGTCGACGAGGCGGTGGCGCAGGTCGACGGCGGTGTCGAGCGGCCCGATGGCCACGGTTTCGCACTCATGGATGGGGCCGGTGTCGAGCCCTTCGTCGAGTTGCATGAGGCACACCCCGGTGACGTCGTCGCCAGCCAGCAGCGCTCGTTCCACGGGCGCGGCACCACGCCAGCGAGGGAGTAGCGAGAAGTGCAGGTTCACCATGGGCAGTGCAGCGAGTGCGTGCGGTTTGATCAGTTGCCCGAAGGCAACCACCACGCCGAGGTCGGCGCCCAAGGCCAGCACGTCGTCGACCTGGTGGAACACCGGTAGACCGAGGGCGATCGCCGCCCGTTTCACCGGACTCGGCAACAGGTCGCTACCTCTCCCCCGCCGTTTGTCGACACGGGTGACCACGGCCACCACCTCGAACCCGGCCTGCACCAAGGCTTCGAGTGGCGCCACGGCCATCTCGGGGGTTCCGAAATACACCAGCCGACGAGGCGGTACGGACTGGGCGTTCACCATCGTGTTCAGCGCAACCGCAAACGCCGCTTGGGGGCGGCAGTGGCGGCCTGTTCGCTGATGCGCTGATACTCGGCGATGGCCTCTTTACGCTGTTCAGGCGTCATGCGGTCGAACATGAGCACACCGTTGAGGTGGTCGAGTTCGTGCTGGAACAGCCTGGCCTCGAAATCGTCGGACTCGAACTCGACGGTATTGCCGTCGATGTCGATGCCGCGCAGCAACACCTGCTTCGGGCGCACGATCTCGACATACAGCCCAGGTATCGACAGGCAGCCCTCGTCGTACACCGACTCGCCGCTCGACTCGACGATCTCGGGGTTGAAGATGGCCATGGTGTCGCCCTCGAGATCCCACACGAAGATCTGCTTCTGCACGCCGATCTGCGGGGCAGCAAGACCGACGCCACTATCGGAGGCGTACAGGGAGTCGAACATCTCGTCGACCAATCGTGCGATCTTGCCGTCGATCTCGGTGACCGGTGCCGCTTTGGTCTTCAACACCGGGTCACCGAAGGTGCGGATCGTGTGCGCCATACCTGCAAGGCTACCGAACGACATGTCGCACTACTTCGATCACGACCCCAACACGGCCTCCGACCCGCGCGAGGTGGTGTGGGCGTTGCCCGATGGCGACCTGCGCATCGTGACCGACCGCGGTGTGTTCGGCTACGACCAGGTCGATGTGGGCACCAAGTTGCTCCTGCTCAGTGCGCCACCCCCGCCCGATCAGGGGCATCTCGCCGACCTCGGCTGCGGTACAGGGGCGATTGCACTCACCATGGCCCGGCGCGCCCCCAACGCCACCGTGTGGGCGATCGATGTGAATCGCCGTGCCCGCGAACTCACCGAGCAGAACGCTGCGCTGAACGGCATCGCCAACGTGCGTGTGGTTGCACCCGACGACGTGCCGGCGGGGTTGCGTTTCGGCACCATCTGGAGCAACCCGCCCATCCGCATCGGCAAGGCAGCCCTGCATGAGTTGTTGCTCACTTGGTTACCGCGGCTCGAAGCCGACATGGCGGCACATCTGGTGGTGAACAAGAACCTCGGCGCCGACTCATTGCAACGGTGGCTCACAGAACAGGGCTATCCAACCGAACGAACCGCCACGGGCGGTGGTTTCCGCATTCTCCGGGTGAGTCAGCACGTGCCGATCACCGCCTGAACTCTTGTTCAAGCGGTCGCCCCTTTGCGCCGATGATTTCGCGTGCTCTTTCCTCGACCGCGACCACTCGATCGTGCGGGCCATGCCGCGCTCGAGTTGGCGCTACGCGAGTTGGTGCGCTCGACCGATCGTTCAGTCTCCCCTGTGCGCCGCAACGCCCTGGTCGTGGTGTGGCTCGCACGCTGGTTCGGATTCACCATTCCGGTGCTTGGTTTGTCGCTCCACTGGTTGATACCCAACAACCCGTGGCCGAGGGCCATCTTGCTGGCGAACGCCGCCTCGATCGTCTTGATGCTTCCCTTCGTGCACTGGGTCCGCACTCGACCGAACGCCCCCGTCGACCGGCAACTGATCGTGCTCACCGTGTCGGCGGCATGCATCGGCGCTGAACTGGCGTTGTTCGTGCGGCCGGCGCTGCAATCGGCCCAGCCCGAGCGAAATGTGGCGTTGTGTCTGGTGGCCGTAGCTGTGTCGTCGGCGATCGGAGCCATGAGCACGGCCATGGTGCCGCAGGCCTTCCACGCCTTCAACGCCACGATGCTGCTCCTGGTGATCGCACAACTGGCCATCACGGGCGTGGCGTACAACATCGCCCTCGCCGCAGGCACCGCCGTGGTGTTGGCCACCATGACCCACACCGCCATCCACGTCCAACGGATACTGCACACCGCCATCGAAGGTCGTATCGCGCAGGCAGAACTCAGTAGCGCGCTCACCGACGCCATGGTGCGACTCGAGGTACAGGCCGGCACCGACGAACTGACTAGCCTCAGCAACCGCCGTCGCTTCATGGAATTGCTCGAGCGTCGGCTCCAGTTGAAGTCTGCGAACTCAGCCAGCGCCCTTGTCTTGTTCGACGTCGACAACTTCAAGGCGGTGAACGACACATTTGGCCACCACATCGGCGACGAGGTGTTGCGTCAGGTGGGCCTGTGCGTGATGGCCGCAGTACGCCGTTCCGATCTGGTGGGGCGAATCGGTGGCGAGGAGTTCGCCGCGTTGTGCACCGCCAAGCACGCTTCGATGGCCACGACCGTCGCCGAGCGAATCCGCGTGGCGCTGACCGACATCCGCATCGATGCTGCCCCCGACTTGCGCGTGAGCGCATCGTTCGGTGTGGCGATGATTGACAACTTCAGCGATGTGTCGGAGGCCATGCAGGCGGCCGATGTGGCGCAGTACCGAGCCAAAGCGCTCGGCCGAAATCGAGTGGTAGTGGCCGAGGGCGTCGATGTT
>JBAXQV010000021.1:0-24520 GCA_037131575.1 Actinomycetota bacterium | reverse complement strand
AAGAAGGCTGCACCCGCTAAGAAGGCTGCACCCGCTAAGAAGGCTGCACCGGCCAAGAAGGCCGCTCCGGCCAAGAAGTGACCCGTTTCGACTGACACGGAGCGTCAACGACTGTGGGGAGCCCTCGGGCTCCCCACAGTCGCGTCCGTGCACTGTGCTGCCGGTACGCGGTGCCGCGGGTACGCACTGCTCGCTATGGGTGAGGCAGACTGCCCCCATGCACGCCATCTGTACCGATCTCATCGCCGAGCACGCCGCGCTCGACGCACTTGTCGAATCGCTCGACGAGGCTGGCTGGAACACCCCCACACCGGCTCCGGGCTGGAGCGTGCGCGATCAGGTGAGCCACCTCTGGTTCTTCGATGAGCGCGCGCTCATGGCACTCACCGATGTCGAGGCCTTCGAGGCCGACAAGCAACTGCTGATGGCCGGTGGCGGCACCGATTCGTCAGTGTTGCCGGGCCGAGCAACCACGGGTGCCGACATGATGAGTCGCTGGCGCGAGAGCCGTGCTCGCCTGTACGCGGCCGCAGAACTCACCGACCCCGCCGCACGAATTCCGTGGTACGGCCCGGCCATGGGGGCACGATCGTTCATCACGGCCCGACTCATGGAGACATGGGCCCACGGGCAAGATGTGGCCGATGCCCTCGGGGTGCAACGCGAGGCAACCGAGCGGCTGCGTCATGTGGCGCACATCGGGGTGCGTGCCCGCCCCTTCAGCTACGCCATCAATCAGATGACGATGCCAACTGACGAGATATCGGTGGTGCTCACCGCGCCGAATGGTGAGGTCGTCACCTGGGGGCCATCCGACAGTACGCAGCAGGTGCATGGCCCCATGCTCGACTTCTGCCTGGTGGTCACACAGCGCCGACATCTCGTCGACACCAACCTGTCGGTGCAGGGCGACGCGGCGGTCGAGTGGATCTCGATCGCCCAGGCCTTCGCCGGAGCGCCCGGCGTGGGCCGAGAGCCGGGCCAGTTCGCTGGCTGAGCGCAGGCTCAGAGATCGGCGATGAGTTTGAACGCCTCTGCGGCCGGCACGCCGTGGGGCGCGCCGATCGATTCGAGTCGGGTGCGAATGCGCGTGCGGAATACGTCGAGCTGCTCGGCATCGACCGCTTTCATGGTGCTCTCGAACTGCGACTCATGGGCTTCGAGGGCATGCAATTTGGTGTCGATGAAACCGCTCACGTCTTCGATGTGGTCGACCACGTCGGCCTCCCACAGCAGCAGGGCACGTGGACGGTGATGGGCGATGCCGTGCTCGGGGAAGAAGTGCGGATCGCGTGCGGCCACGATGCCATCGCAGGCGAGTAGGCCGGCGTGGCGGTGGTCGGGGTGGAGGCGGTAGCGCTTCCACGGGTCGTGGCCCAACACCACTTCGGGCTGGAGTTCGCGGATGACGCGAGCCACGCGGCTGCGGATGTCGAGTGTGCTGTCGAGTTCGCCATCGACGTAACCGAGGAACACCACCTCACCCGCCGATGCGCCGCTCAGGCGCGCCGCCGCATCGCGCTGTTCGGTCATGCGTCGTTGCACCAAGGCGTGGGTGTCGGCGTTCACGTCCCAGGTGCCCTTCGACCCGTCGGTGCACACCAGGTGGTGCACCACACAGCCAGCGGCCGCCCACTTGGCCAAGGTGGCACCGCAGCCGAACTCCACGTCATCGGGGTGCGCGCCGATGGCCAAGGCGCTGGCGGGCACTGCCAGGTTGCGGCCCACGGGTACGGGCGACACGCCAGATGGGTTGGGTGCGGGTTGGCCGGGTTCGTTGGCGCTCATCGAGGATGAACGGTACCCACTACCGACAGCACTGCGGCAGCGATGAGGGGATGCTCGAGGTCGGCCGGTTCGTCGAGGTCGATGGCGAGGTAGGGATCGCGAATCACGCTCACCGGAACACCGAGGGCCATGGCGGCCGAAAGATGACGGTGGAACGAGCCTGCGCCATAGGCGGCGCGCATTCCGGACCTGAGCGGGAAGGCGAGCACGTTGGTGCCATCGAGGCGTCGGTCGGGCACCAGGGTGACGCCGCGTGGATTGGTGAGGGCAACCACATCACTGAGCGAATGGGGCAGGGGCAGGTCGCCGTGCACCACCACCACTCGTTCGAAGCCGGCAGCCGTGAGCCGTGTGATGGCGAGGTCGACCGCTTGGTTCAACCCGCGATGTGGTTCGCGCAGTACTGCGGCGCCACGGGAGAGGGCCCAGTCGGCCACCTCGTCGTCGTCGCACACCACGTGCGGGTGCAACGTGGTGGCGGCACTGAGCACCTGCTCCGCTGTGTACCTCGCCAACGCGGCCCGCTGCCCGTCGTTCAGCACTGGTGTCAGCCGACCCTTGGCATCGCGGAATGCCTTGATGGGAATGAGTGCGGCGACCGACACACCGTGCATCGTAGGGAGCGACGGGTCCCGGGCCTACGCTCGTGCCATGAACATGGTGACCGTCGGCGTGCTCGGAACCTCGTGGCGCGCCGGGGTCACCCCGTGGGGTGCGCTCGAACAGTGGGATGGTTTGGGAACGCTCGACTGGTTCGTGGCGGCCGACGATCGTTGGTACCGGCCCGCTGGTGAAGCCACCATTCGTCAGACCACGGTGGATGGCACACCGGTGGTGGAAACCCGGTTGCGCATTCCCAAGGGCGATGCCGTGCAACGGGTGTATGCGGTGCCCGACCACGGCGGCCTCACCATCATCGAGATCGAGAACGATTCGCCGCTACCCATTGCCGTTGCGTTCACCGGGACCCCGGTGCTCTCGGTACGTCAACCCACTACCGTGCCCATCGAGGGCATCGAACTCGGGGCCGATGCAGTCAGCTTCCCCGTGGGGCATCACGCCACCGTGGTGGTGGCCATCGCCCACGAACCGGGCGTGCTCACGGCGCTGCCCGCCACCGTGCCGACGGCCACGCAAGTTGCTCGCGGTTGGCTCGCCACGGTGGAACGAGCGAGCAGGTTGGTGCTACCCGACGCCGCGGTCGCTGCAGCGGTGGTGCGCGAACGCTGCGAGCTACTGCTGGGCGGCCCCGCCGACCCGGCCGACGACGCCGTCGAGTTCCTGCTCGGTGTGGGCGAGCTGGTGCGCATGGGCATGCCCGCGCAACCCTGGGTCGACGAAGTGGCCGATGCCGTGGCGGCGCTGGTGGGTCATAGCCACGATCCGCACCTCGTGGCCGCCCTCGATGCGGCCGAGCGAGTGTGCCGAGCGGCAGGTGAAGATCGCGCGGCGCGCGACCTCGAGCGTTTGCGCGACCGGGTGCCCCGAGGCGCTCAGCGTACGAATGAGTCGCCGGCAGCAAGTGGCGCGCGTGTTGTTGCCGAAGCCGAGGCGATCATTGCAGCGGGCCCCGATCTGTTCCCCAGCGGCCTGCCCGATACGTGGCTCGGGCAACAACTCGAGGTGTACAACGTGCCCACTGGCGCCACGTCGGCCGTGTCGTTCGCGGTGCGCTGGCACGGTGAGCGGCCTGCGGTGCTGTGGGAATGCACCGGTACATCGGTAGCGCTGCGTTCATCGGTGCTGGCACCGAATTGGTCGAGCGACGCGCCCACCGGCGATGCACTCTGGCCCGCGCAGGCCATACCCGCCGGTATGGCCGCGGCCAGCAACCTCAGCATTGGCAACCTCAGCACTGGCGACCTGAGCGGCAGCGACCTGAGCGCCGGCGACCTCAGCGGCGGCGACATCTCCTTCGGCTGATGTGCGACTGCTTGGTTGCCCTGCCGACCGCGTCGGCCACTGGTTGCACGTTGTTCGCCAAGAACAGCGATCGGCCAGCCGACGAGGTGCAGCACATCGTGTGGTCGCCGGCTCGGCACGACACCGCTGACGTGGCCACCACCTACCTGCGTATCGCCCCCCATACAGCCCCCACGCTGGCGTGCCTGATGGCCCAGCCCGATTGGTGCTGGGGTGCCGAGACAGGTGTGAACACGGCGGGTGTGGCCATCGGCAACGAAACCATCTACACCACACTCGATCCGCGCCAGGCGCCCGCCGCGCTCACCGGGCTCGACCTGGTGCGGCTCGGCCTCGAACGCGCGCACACCGCCACTGCGGCCACGACGCTGATCATCGAGTTGATCGAACGCTACGGGCAAGGTGGTAGCGGGCACGATCCGCGAGGTGCAGGCGGGCCGAAACCGTATTGGAACAGCTTCCTCATCGCCGACCCGGCCGAGGCCTACGTACTCGAGACATCGGGTGGTGCGTGGGCCACCGAGCAGGTGGTGTCGGTGCGCGCCATCTCGAACCGCACCACCATCGCCGAGTTCGACGCAGCGCATCGCCATCCACGCCAACCGGTTGAACGATTCGTCGATGCCCGCTTGGCGGCATCGGGGGTAGTGCTGGCCGAACAACCCGTCACTGTGGCCGCCCTCCAGGCACATCTCCGGTCGCACGACTCATGTGCCGAAGCCGGCTGGAGCGTGTGCATGCACGCCACGCTGCCCAACGGTGAGCCGGTGGAAGTGACGGCATCGTCGATGGTGGCCGAGTTGCGCGCCGACGGCATGCACCGAGTGTGGGGCCTCACCGGCTCACCGTGCACGGGCACCTACACCGAATACTCGGTTCCCCTTCTCGCTGCGCGTTAGCGCGACAAGTCGGTGATGACAGCCATTCCCGAACCGGGGAAGTCGCCCATTCTGCTCAGATGGTGGGCGCCCTCGCTGAGCGTGAGCTGGCTGGTGACCAACGCGCCGGGCGCCACCCGGCCTGCAGCCACCAGAGCCAGGAGTCGCGGGTAGGCGTGCGCCGGCATACCGTGGCTGCCGATGAGCACGATCTCGCGCGAATGCAGCAGAGCCATCGGTACAGGTGGCGTGGCATGTTCGGCCAGCATCAGGCCCACCTGCACGTGCCTGCCCTGAGTGCGCAGGGAACGGATCGACGCGATGCAGGTGGCCGATGTGCCCACGGCGTCGATGGAGGCGTGCGCGCCGCCCCCGGTGACCTCGTGGATGGCCACCACGGGGTCGGTGTCACGAGCGTTCACGGTGATGGTGGCACCGCACGCTTTCGCCAGGGCGAGCGCATCGTCGGCGATGTCGACGGCGATGGTGCCCACGCCCATCGCGGTGGCGATCATCACGGCCGACAAACCCACCCCGCCGCACCCGTGTACCGCCAGCCACTCGCCGGGTTGCACCTCGGCTTGATCGACCACGGCACGGAACGATGTTGCAAAGCGACAACCGAGGCTGGCTGCTTCGGCGAAGCCCATGGTGTGGGGGAGCGCGATGAGGTTCGCATCTGCACGAGGGAGTGCCACGTATTCGGCAAACGATCCCCATGCCGTGAAACCGGGCTGGAACTGGTGGTCGCACACGTGCTGCTGGCCATCGGCACACCGAGGGCAATTGCCACAACCCAGTACGAACGGCACCGTGACGCGGTCGCCCACCCGCCACCGGGTCACGAGTGGTCCGACGGCCTCCACCACTCCGGCGAGTTCGTGTCCGGGAACGTGAGGTAACGCCACATCGGGGTCGTGGCCGAGCCAGGCGTGCCAGTCGCTGCGACACACGCCGGTGGCTTCGACGCGTAGCACCACACCGTCGGCGGGCGGCGCAGGGTCGGGAACCGTCTCGACGTCGAGCGGTTCGCCGAAGGTGCGGAACAGGACGGCGCGCATGCTCCCTCAGCGCCCGGCGGGCGCGGCGGCGACGTCGGCGAGCTTGGCCGCGACCAACTCGACGATCTCGGCTGTTTCGGTCACGGCTCGAGTATTGCGGCGTCGCCCGTGGCAATGCCACCTGGCTCGAGCACGGTTGCGTACACGCGGCTCACCGGGCCGTTGCCCGACCACATGGCCATGAAGTCGCCGTCGGCGAACCAGGCCGCGTTCTGCTTGCACGGGAAGGCGTATGCCGACACCTCACACAGAACCTCGCCGATCTGCAAGCGCACCCCAGCGCGAACATCGGCCCAAGGCAACCCGCGCACGGTGATGTTCTCGCCGGCAGCCCCGGGGAAGAGATGGTGCCCTTGGGCATTGAACGCATCGATCACATCGGCCGACCAGATGCACAACGCCTGCCAGGGTCGCCCATGGTGCTGACGCGTGTTCTGCACATCACCGGCCACCCCTCCGAAACCCACCGTCACGGTGTCTACGGCACCCTTGGGCACACCGCCCTTGCCTGCATTCAACTGCGTCACAACACCCTCAGCGCGAGCCGGCAATTGGCCCGCCGCACGTAGCGCAGGGCCAGCGGTCATGAGCGCATCCCACACGGCGGGCAGCACGTCTTCCATGGTGCCATCGGTATCGGGACGGAGGTGGGCGATAGCCGACGCGTCACGTCCCTCGGAGAGCATCTCCCAGAGGTCGGGCAGGTGATGCACCGTCTTGGCCGCATCGGTGGCGCTGAAGCGGTAGGGGCCGATCGTGATCATTCCCGTCACCCTATGCTGAGGCCGTGACCACCTCAAGCGCCGATCCGTTCGCCGACCTTCGTCTCACCGAGTGGACCTCGTGTGGTGGTTGCGCCGCGAAGTGGGGCGCGTCATTGCTCACCTCGCTGGTGCGAGAGATGCCGGCCGGCGCCGACCCGTCGTTGCTGGTGGGGTTGGCACCGTTCGACGATGCAGCGATCTACCAAGTGGCCCCCGACGTGGCGCTGGTGAGCACCACCGACTTCTTCCCTCCGCTGGTCGATCACCCGAGCGACTTCGGTGCCATCGCAGCCGCCAACGCATGCAGCGATGTGTTCGCCATGGGTGGGCGAGTGGTCATCGCTGTGAATGTGGCGGCGTTCCCCGAGCATTTCCCGCGTGAAGCCATCGTCGCCATCTTCGACGCTGCTGCCGCCGTGGTGGCCGAAGCAGGGGGCACCATCGCCGGTGGGCACACCATCCGTAATCCTGAACCGATCTTCGGGCTCGCGGTGCAGGGTGTGGTGCACCCCGAGCGTGTGTTCCGCAAGGGTGGGGCACGTCCCGGCGATGTGTTGATGTTGTCGAAGCCCATCGGCACGGCGTTGGCGCTCGCTGGCGGCTCCGCCTCCGACAAGGCCGCTGCCATCGGCGGGATGCGCCAGTTGAACCGGGTTGCGTCGGAACAGTTGCAGGCGTTGGGCGCGGTGGTGCATGCCGTAACCGATGTCACCGGATACGGCCTTGCCGGGCACGGTTGGGAGATGGCCGAGCGCGGAGGGGTGCAAGTGGTGGTCGACACCGCAGGCATCGTCGCCTATCCGGGGGCGCGTGAGGCAGCCGAACGTGGTGTGCGCACCGGTGGCGACCCGCGCAACCGCGACTATGTGGCGGAGCATCTGCACAGCACGGCCCAACCCGGCGACGAGGCGTTGTGCATGGACCCGCAAACCTCCGGTGGTCTGCTCGCCGCAGTCGACCCTGCTGCCGCTAGCGACCTCGGTGCAGGCTGGTGGCGGGTGGGCGAGGTGGCTACTGGGCCTGCCCGTTTGTTGCTGCGCTGAGTTCGAGGCGTCATGGCTCCGGTTGCACCCACGTTGCGGGTGGAAAAGCGGTTGTTGCGTGAGGGCTGCACCCTGCTCGCTGCTGTCGACGAAGTAGGCCGAGGTGCGCTGAGCGGCCCGGTGAGTGCAGGGGTGGTGCTCATCGACACCTCGGTGAAGCGACCGCTCAGTGGTGTGCGCGACAGCAAACTGCTCACCCCGGCGGCACGCGAGGCGCTGGTGCCGCGCATCAGGCGTTGGGCGGTTGGGTTCGGGGTGGGGCATGCCAGCGCGGCCGAGGTCGACGAGGTCGGGCTCACGGCCGCCCTACGCCTCGCCGGTTGGCGTGCGCTCGAGCTGCTGCCTCAGTCGCCCGACCTGGTGCTGCTCGACGGCAACTTCGACTGGCTCACCCCGCCCGAGCAGTCGAGCCTGTTCGCACCCGCGCCGCATCCCTCCGTCGCCGTGCCCGAGGTGGTCACGATGATCAAGGCCGACCTGCACTGTGCTGCGGTTGCAGCCGCCAGTGTGCTGGCGAAGACCGAACGCGATTCGATGATGACGGCGTTGGCGGCGCAGTACCCCGAGTACGGATGGGACGAGAACAAGGGCTATGCGGCGCCGGCACATCTCGAGGCGCTCCGCCGCCTCGGCCCGTGCCCCTATCACCGCCAGAGCTGGAACCTCCCCACCACCTGACCATCCGAGTCGTTTCGTGCACCCTGGGGGCGCCGAAGTACTCGGATGCCCGCTGGCGACTCGGATGTCGGCGCCTGACTCGGATGGGTTAGTGGGCGGTGGTGTCGATGGCGGAGTAGGGGAGGCGGGCGAAGAACGAGTCGGCATTGCGGGCCAGTGCCCTGATGGCGGCGTAGTTGGCGCCGCCACCCACTGCGGCGCCGAGGCCCAGGGGAAGGGCGCGGCCGAGCGCGATGACCCCCTGGCGGGCGCCGTAGCGCTGCACCACGAGTCGTTCGATGCCGGCATTGATGACCCGCAGGGTGGCGAGGGGGATGCGCAGTGCCGGTGCGTTGCCCGCACTGGTGGCAGGGCTGATGCCGATGGGCACACCGGCTTCGCGGGCGACGCGGGCGAACCCTTCACGTGCGGCGCCACCGAACAACAACACGGCGAGCACCCAGGCGCGACGCTCGTCGATGGTGGGCGCTTGCTTGCCGTGCAGCGCAGCGATGGTGAGGATGAGGTCGCCGGCGCGTCCGGTGAACCACGCAATTTCGGCTGCCGAAGCGAGGAAGGTGGCGGTGGTACCCACTGCCGGGGCCGCTGCGGCCACACCGGCGGCAGCACCTACCACGGCCACTTCCCGCGCGAACGCGTCGGTGAGGGCTTTCACCTTGTCGGGCCTGATCTGGCCAGGTAACGCAGCAGCTCGTTCGAGCGCCGTTTCCCAGCGTGCCTCGGTGGCGCGGTCGACCCCCACGAGCAGCACATCGGCGATCGCCCGCGTATCGAGGGCGGCGAGGCGCTGGGTGACTCGGCGAGTGAAGGCTGACGCCATGCCCTAGTTGTAGTCGCTCGGGGGCGGTAACCCTCGCGCACCCCCGCGGTACCGTGGACATCGATGTCTGTGAGGCCCACCCCCGATCAAGTGCTCGCACTTGCGCCCGACCGTGCAGCGGCATCTGCTGCCGGCGCGGCGGCCGACCCTGCGGCGTGGTCGGCGGCGGGCTGCGACGACGCTGCGGTGTGGGGGCACTACATCGCCGGGTCGTCCGAACCGTACGAGGTGTCGGTCGAACTCACCACGCCCGCATTCCGGTGCACCTGCCCCAGTCGAAAGCTGCCATGCAAGCATTGTTTGGGGTTACTGCTGTTGTACGCGCACGACCACGTGGCCACGGCGCGGCGGCTCAACTTCGTCGATGTGTGGCTGCAGCGTCGGGCGGCCCGGGAAGCGGCCTTTCGCGCCGGGCTCGAGGGCACCGACGATGTGCCCGACGAAACTGAGTTGGTGGCTCCTGTGGCGACGCCTCCAGTCGATGCACCACCCGCTGTCGAGGTGGGTCTCGACGCACTCGGCGCAGGTGCCGTACGGGCCATTTCTCGCTCCGACGACGGCAAGGCGAAGCGCCGTACCGAACGGGCCGAGCGCATGCGCGCCGGGTTGGTGGAGTTCGATCGGTGGCTGGTCGATCGCGTGCGCGCCGGCCTGGCGGCACCCGAACTTGCCGCTACCACCACGTGGGATCACGCGGCTGCTCGGCTCGTCGACGCGCAATGCGGTGGCCTCGCCAATCGGGTGAAACGGGTTGCCATGCGAGTGGGCGGGCACAGCGCGTGGCATGAAGACGTGCTCGAGGAACTCGCCATCCTCCACCTCATGGTGCAGGGTGCCTTACGCACCAGCACGCTGCCCGAACTCTTGGCCGATGGTGTGCACGCGGCCACCGGGCTCACCACCGCGAAGGCCGACGTACTTGCGGGTGTGCCCACCACGGCCACCTGGAGCGTGCTCGGCGAGAGCCGCACCCGTGAAGACCGCATCACGGTGCAGCGCACCTGGCTGTGCAGTGCCGGGCCGGGCCCCGACGATGCGCCCACCTGGGCCGTGGTGCTGTCGTTCGGCACCATCTCGGGTGCCCCCGACAGCGACCTATTCGTGGGCACCGACTTCGCGGCCGATGTGCACTGGTATCCGGGTGCCGTACCACTGCGGGCGTTGGTGGGCGTGGTGCACCGCCCGGCTACTCCCATGGTGGCGGCTCCGCCTACCCGTACGGTGCTGCAGGCATCGGCCGATGCGGGCTGGGCAATCGCCCACGAACCCTGGCTCGAGCGTGCACCGATGTGCGTGCAAGCCAAGCCGGTGCCGGTGGGCAACGGGCGCTGGGTGCTGGCCGATCGCACGGGCGCCCTGCCGCTGGTGCCGGGCTGCACGCGGTTGGCCGAACTGGTGTCGATCAGTGCTGGCGAGTCGCTGGCCATCATGGGCGAGTGGTCGATCGAGGGTTTCGCTCCGCTCACGGTGTGGGTGCCGGTGGGCGGCGGTGCGGTATCGGCGGTGGCGTGGTGAGCTCCGACGTCACCCTCAGTGCGGCCGACGAATGGGCGGCCATCGTGGCCACCGCGTTGCTGGGCACCGATCGCCGTCAACCGCATGCTCCTGAGCCAGGCTGGGATCGGTGGGCCATGTCGCCCGATCCCGCTGTGGCGCTGCTCGACCGGGCCGGTGCCGTGGTGGTGGCACGCCGCGCCGGCTTCACCCCGGCAGCAGTGCCCGATGTGGCCGTGCCGCTTCCTGCCCCCGATTCCCGCCCTCCGTGCTCGGCTGCATGTGCGGCGCGGCTCGAACGGCTGCTCAGCGGCGAGCACGAGATGCTCTTGGCCGAATGGCTCGACCTGCTCGAACAGGCAGGGGTGCAGTTGCCGTGGGGTCTGCTGCCTGCACTACTGCTGCGCGGCCGCCGTCGCCCCGATCTCGATGCGGTCGTGCGCCGGCTGGCCGGCGACCGTGCCCGCTGGTTGGCCGAACTGCTGCCCGAGCTCGGGGTGAAACCGGTGGCCACCGAGGCGGCGACGTCGGGGTCGTCCGCCGCCACCGCGCCCACACTCGTGCGGGCCGCACCTCTGCCGCGTCCGTCTGCGGCGATGGCCGCAATGGTGCAGCACATCTACGACGGCCGGGCCACATGGGCTACCGCACCGCAGTGGCGCGCGGTGGTGGCTGCCCTCCCGCCAGCCGAACTGGCCGAGTTCCTCGTTCGGGTCGACGAGTTGCGCGACCACCTCGCCTCGGTGCGAACTCGCGCCGAACTCACGGCACTCGCGCGGTTCCGGCTCGACATGCTGCATGAGTTCGGTCACGCGGCGGGTGCCGGTGCCGTTGTCTCCAGTCCCACCACCGTCCCTCCACTCACAGGTGATCCCACATGACCACTTCGCCCATCGCCGACGGTGTGTTGCGCCCTCATGCCGAGGTGCAGTACGCCCACGAACTCACCGCGCTGGCCCGGCTCGACGATCGGCCTCGCCCGCACAGTTGGCACCTCTCGCCGTGGGCGGTGGTCACCTACCTGCTGGGCGGCACCCTTGCCGACGGCACCGTGGTGGTGCCCAAGTACATCGGCCCGCGCCGGCTCATCGAAACGGCGGTGGCCACCTTGGCAACCGACCGCGCACTGTTGTTGCTCGGCCTTCCCGGCACGGCGAAGACCTGGGTGAGCGAGCACCTGGCCGCAGCCATCAGCGGCGACTCGACCCTGCTGGTACAGGGCACGGCGGGCACCCCCGAGGAAGCGGTGCGTTACGGGTGGAACTACGCCCGCCTGCTGGCCGAGGGGCCCAGTCGTGGTGCGCTGGTTCCCTCACCGGTGTACCGGGCCATGGAACAGGGCGCGATCGTGCGGATCGAAGAACTCACCCGCCTCCCCAGCGATGTGCAAGATGCGCTCATCACCGTGCTCAGCGAAAAGACGTTGCCCATCCCCGAAATCGGTGCCGAGGTGCAGGCGCGCCGAGGGTTCAACCTCATCGCCACCGCCAACGACCGCGACCGTGGGGTGAACGAACTCTCCAGCGCGCTGCGTCGCCGGTTCAACACCGTCGTGCTGCCCACTCCCGCCTCAGCCGAGGAAGAGGTCGACATCGTCACCCGGCGTGTGGCCGAGTTGGGTTCATCACTCGACCTTCCCGTGAATGCTGCACCGGCCGATGAGATCAGGCGGGTGGTCACGGTGTTCCGCGAACTGCGCAACGGCGGCAGCGACGACGGGCGGCTCACGTTCAAGCGGCCGTCGGGCACCATGAGCACGGCCGAGGCGATCTCGGTGCTGGTGCAGGGCATGGCCATGGCGGTTCATCTCGGCGATGGCCAGGTGCGCTTCGACGATCTGCTCAGCGGTATCGAGGCCTCGGTGGTACGCGACCCCGTGCACGACGCGGTGGTGTGGCGCGAGTATCTCGACGCCATGGCGCAGCGCTGAGCCATGACAGCAACACCGGTGCCCGCTGCGGACCCACCGAACATTCGCCTGTTCGGTATCCGTCACCATGGCCCCGGTTCGGCGCGGGCCGTGGCAGAGGCACTCGGGCGCGACCCTGCCGACATCGTGCTCATCGAGGGGCCGGCCGATGCCGAAGGGCTGATCCCACTGGTGGCCGATGCCGACATGCGGCCGCCCGTGGCCATGCTCGCGTACCGGGTCGACCGGCCCGAGCGAGCCTTCTTCGATCCATTGGCCGCGTTCAGCCCCGAGTGGGTGGCACTCACCTGGGGGGTGGCAGCCGATGTGCCGGTGCGGTTCATCGACCTGCCAGCGCGGGTCACCCTGGCCGCCGAGGCTGCAGCCGACGACACCGACGAACCGGTCGATCAGCCCCTCGTTTCCGGCCCACCTCGCCCGTCCGATCCCATCGCCTCCCTCGCCGAGGCCGCGGGCTACGACGACCCCGAGCGGTGGTGGGAAGACGTGGTCGAGCATCGTCATCAGCAGATGGAACCGGAAGCCGAAGAACACGCCGACTCCACCCTCGGATCGCGTGACGCAGCCTTCGACGCCATCGCCGACGCGATGACGGCATTGCGTGCTGTGTACGAACCGCTGGGGGAGCCCACCGAACTGAACGAGGCGCGCCGCGAAGCGCAGATGCGTACCGGTATCCGCAAGGCCGTCGCCGACGGGTACCGCAACATCGCCGTGGTGTGCGGTGCGTGGCACGTGCCCGCGTTGGCGAAAGCATTGGCACCGAAGCAGGCGAAGATCGACAGCGGCCTGTTGCGCGGCCTCCCGAAGGTGAAAGCCGCAGTCACCTGGGTGCCGTGGACCCACCGGCGCTTGGCATCAGGGCTGGGTTATGGCGCCGGCGTCACGGCGCCGGGCTGGTATCACCACCTGCATCAGCACCGTGGGCCTGCCGTGATCGCG
Organism: Actinomycetota bacterium; assembly: GCA_037131575.1. GTDB lineage: Bacteria > Actinomycetota > Acidimicrobiia > Acidimicrobiales > Ilumatobacteraceae > VFMC01. The sequence continues at coordinate 11,199 of JBAXQV010000021.1, read as the reverse complement.
CGCTGGTTCGCCGAGGCCGCCCAGGTGCTGCGGCACGCCGATCTCGACGTCTCGGCTGCCGATGTGGTGGAGGCCACACGCCTCGCCGACATGCTGGCGGTGGTACGCGGTCGCCCACTCGCCGGTCTCAGCGAAGTCGACGACGCTGCCCGAGCCGTGTTGGGGCAGGGCAGCGATATGCCCATGCGGCTCATCAGCAACGAACTCGTCATCGGCACACACATCGGCTCTGTGCCCGACAGCACGCCCATGGTGCCATTGGCACGGAGCCTGGCCGCCGAGCAGAAAGCGTGCCGGTTGAAGCCAGAGGGCGAACTGCGCTCACTCGAACTCGACCTCCGGCGCCCGCTCGATCTGGCCCGGTCGCAACTGCTCCATCGGCTCGTCATCATCGGGGTGCCGTGGGGACGCACCGTGGAGGGCCGTGCCAGCATCGGTACCTTCCGCGAAGCATGGAGCCTGCGCTGGGAGCCCGAGTTCGAGGTGCGCATCATCGAGGCATCGGCGCTGGGCACCACCGTGGTGGCGGCAGCCGGTGCCACGTTGTTGCATCGACTCGATGCCACGGCGTCACTGGCCCAGCTCACCGCCGGCCTCGAAGCCGCACTCGTGGCAGAACTCGACGATGTGGTGCCCCAACTCCTGAAGCGTGTGGCCGACGCCTCGGCGCAGTCGGACGATGTGCCCCGCTTGCTCGAGGTGGTGCCCGCACTGGCGCGCACCGCTCGCTACGGCGACGTGCGCGGTACCGATGGCGACGCGCTGGGAAAGGTCATCACCGGCGCCATGGTTCGTGTGGCTGCCGGTCTGCCCACCGCCTGCGTGGCACTCGACAACGACGGCGCTGCGGCCATGGCCATCCAGATCCGCGACGCGCAGGCGGCGTTGAGCCTCGGGGCCGACCCAGTGGTCGTCGATCTGTGGCATCGCGCGCTGGGTGAACTCGAGCACCGCGATCGGGTGCACGGGCTCATCCACGGTGTGGCCACTCGGGTGCTGGCCGATTGCGATGTGCTCACTGCCGCCGAGGTCGAGCGTCGCGTTGCCCGCCGCTTGTCGCGAGGTGTGCCCCCGCTCGACGGTGCCACCTTCGTGGAGGGGTTCGTCGGCGAGTCAGGTGCGCTGGTGGTGCACGACCCCGTGTTGCTCGGCGTGTTCGACGGATGGCTCAGCACCTTGCCCATCGAATCGTTCAACGAAGCTCTGCCGCTGCTGCGGCGCACATTCGGTGCCTTCGAACCGGCCGAACGGCGAGCCATTGGCGAACGCATCCGACGCGGTGAACCGGCCGGGGTACAGCGCGCCCCATCGGCGCTCGACCCACAACGAGTGGCCGCTGCGTTGGCCACGGTGGGGCATCTGCTGGGGGTGGACGCATGACCCACGACATCACGCAGCAGCCCGAGGCGGAATCAGCCCACGAACCCCTCGAGCCGCAGCGGGTGCACGATGCCGAACGATTGCGTCGCTGGCGGTTGTTGCTCGGCGGCGGCGACCAGCAACACCCCGATGGCGTGGGTGTGTCGCTACGTGGCGATGAAGCGCGCATGGATGCCGCGCTCAGCGCGCTCTACGACGCTCCGTCACCGGGGAAACGACCCGGAGCCGGCAAGAGCCGTGCCGGGGGGTTGGCGGCATCGGCCCCGTCGGTGGCGCGCTGGCTGGGCGATATCCGCCGCTACTTCCCGAGCAGCGTGGTGCAGGTGATGCAACGCGACGCCATCGATCGTCTGAACCTGCAGCGGTTGTTACTCGAACCCGAGATGCTGGCGGCCATCGAGCCCGATGTGCACCTGGTGGGCACCTTGCTCGAACTGCAACACCTGCTGCCCGACTCCACCCGCGCCACTGCTCGTCAGGTGGTGGGCAAGGTGGTGGCCGATCTGCAGGCCAGGCTCGGCCAACCCACGGTGCAGGCAGTGAGCGGCGCGCTGGCTCGTTCGGCGCGCACCACACGCCCTCGCCCGGGCGACATCGACTGGAACCAGACGGTGCGGGTCAACCTCCGCCACTACCAACCCGACCTGCGCACCGTGGTGCCCGAGCGTCTGGTGGGCTACACGCGTCTCGGCGATGCCATCCGTCGCGAACTCATCATCGCCATCGACCAGAGCGCATCGATGGGCGACAGTGTGGTGTACGCCGGTGTGTTCGGTGCGGCGCTGGCATCGATTCGGTCGCTGCGCACTCGTCTGGTGGCCTTCGACACGTCGATCGTCGATCTCTCCGATCTGGCGCACGACCCGGTGGAGATGCTGTTCGGCGTACAACTCGGTGGTGGCACCGACCTCAACCAGGCAATGGCCTATTGCCAATCGGTGATCGAGCGCCCCGACGACACGGTGATGGTGCTCATCAGCGATCTCTACGAGGGGGTGCCCGGGAACGACTTCATCGCCCGCATCGGCGCGCTCACCCGCAGCGGGGTGCGTTGTGTGGTGCTGTTGGCACTCAGCGACGAAGGTGCACCGGTGTTCGACCACAGTGCAGCCAGCGCGCTGGCCGAACTCGGGGTGCCATCGTTCGCGTGCACGCCCGACGCCTTCCCCGACCTCATCGCCGCAGCCATCGACCGGCGCGACATCGGGCGCTGGGCGGCCGATCAGGGGCTGGTCACTGCACGGTGACGGGTGCCGTGGCCGGGTCGACGTCGTCGGTGGCAGCAGGCGAGCCGCGCAGTCCCCACGCCGGCCCCACGAACAGCCGTGCCAACACCACCATGGTCACCATGGCTCCGGCGGCCACGGTGTACGCGGTGGCGCGGCCGTGGTGCTGGTACAGCCACCCAGCCGAGATGGCCCCGATACCGCCCACGAGTGTTTGCACCCCGCCGAGCAAACCCTGTGCACCGGCCTGGCGATCGGGAGGAGTGACCATGCCCACTGCCACCGGTGTCGACGAAATGGTGAGCGCGTCGTTCATCGAATGCACCAGCGATACCACGAAGATGGCCAGACCGGAACTGAGTTGGCCGTAGAGCAGCATGAAGCCGGCACCCACGAGCAACCCGACGGTGCCCAGCCGGAACGGGCCTACTCGCTGCGCCAGGCGACCTCCGACGGCACCGAAGAACACCAACGGCGCGGCGAACGCCACGATGCCGAGGTTGGCGATCCACTCGGCGGTGTCCAGGTCGTCGAGCACCAGCACCCACAGTGCATCGAACGTCGACATCATCACGAAGATCGCGACGCCGAAGCACAGCGCGGCCCGGTATGGGCGAATGCGCAGGAGGTCGAACGCGAACCGGGTGCCGGTGTCGGGGCCTGCGGTGTCGGCTTCCTCCACATGAGTGCTCACCACGAGGGGGAGACACACCAGGGTGGCGACGGCGATGACCAGGAATGGCGCCGGGATGCCGAACGGCCCCACGAGCACGGCGGCGACGACAGGGCCGGCCGCAAAGCCGGCCACATCGGCGGCGAGCAAGCGGCCCACGTTGGTTCCGAGGTGTTCGGGGTCGGCCAAGATGACGATGCGTCGAATGGCCGGTTGCGCCATACCTGCGCCGATGCCCATGGTCACCCGAGCCAGCACCAGCACCAGGGTCGACTTACCGAACGACATGGTCACCAACCCGGCGAGGTTGGCCGCGATGCCGATGAGCACGAGACGACGAGCGTGGCCACGGTCGGCGAGTGGGGCGAGCAGCACCTGTGCGAGGAACGACGAAAAGAACCCGACGGCCACCACCGCTCCGAGAGCGGCCGCAGAGATGCCATAGCTGTCGCGGAAGTTGTCGAGCATCGTGAACATCACGCCGTAGCCCGAAGCGAGCAGCGCGGTGAGCAGGCTGAACACGAACACCACCCCACGCTGACGCATGAGCAACGACGCTACCCGACGCGACGATGTGATGAGCGGTGAGTTCCGTCACCGCCGCAGTGGCGTTCAGGCCTTCTGCGTGCCCACCTTCAACTCGCGGAACGGTGACTTCGAGTCGATACCGGCGTCTTTGGGCAGGCCGAGCACGCGCTCGCCCACGATGTTGCGCATCACTTCATCGCTGCCGCCGGCGATACGGCCGCCGGGCGCACCGAGGATGAGTTGGCTCCAGGCGTAGGTGCCCCATTCGCCCGAGTCGGCCACCAATTTGGCGCCCAGCACCTTCGACACGAACGCCCCGAGGCGCAACGAATTGAGCGTGCCGGCGAGCTTGGCGATGCTCATCTCGGGCCCGGGCAACTGCCCAGCCTTGATCTTGTCCATGGCGCGCTGGTTGTTGTAGCCCGACACGCGTTGGTGCATGAGCAGATTGGCCAGTTCATTGCGCACGATGGGGTCGGTGTCGAGGCCGTAGTGCCGAACCATTTCGATGAGGCGGGTGTACAGGTTGTTGCCGCTGCCCCCGCCTGCACCGATGGCGGCGCGTTCGTTCATGAGTGTGGTGAGCGCCACGTTCCAACCGTTGTTCACGTCGCCGAGGCGGTGGTCGTCGCGCACGCGCACCTCGTTGAAGAACACTTCGTTGAAGCTCGCCCCGCCGGTCATCTGGCGAAGCGGACGCACGTCGACACCGGGGGCGTGCATGTCGACGATGAACCCGGTGAGGCCCTTGTGCTTGGGCAGGTCGGGGTCGGTACGGGCGATGATTTCACCGAGGTCGCTGAACTGGGCGCCGGTGGTCCACACCTTCTGGCCGGTGATGACCCATTCGTCGCCGTCGCGCACGGCCTTGGTTTGCAGGCTGGCGAGGTCGCTGCCGGCGCCGGGTTCGCTGAACAGTTGGCAGCCCACGATGTCGCCGCGGTACATTTTGGCGAGATAGAGGTCTTTGGCCTCCTGGCTGGCATGGGCGAGGATGGTGGGTGCCACCATGCCGAGGCCGATGGTGAACGCACCCTGGTTGGGCACCTGGTACTGGCCTTCGAGGGTGTTCCACAAGCGGTCGTAGGCGTTGGGGAGTTCGCGGCCGCCGTACGCCCTGGGCCCGGTGATCCAGCCGAAACCGGCGTCGTACTTCGTGGCACGCCACTCGCAGGCCCGGCGCACATCGAGGCGTTCGGTGTCGCGGTCTTTCTCTTCGAACATCGCCACCTTGTCGGAGCCTTCGCCCCACACGAACTTCTTCTCGGCCTCCTTGCGCTCAGCATTGGCATCGAGGAAGTCGCGTGCTTCTTTTTCGAAGACGTCGAGCGAGATGTCGGCCATGGAAGGCTCCTTGGGTATGCCGTGATGCGACGGGTCATGCGAACCGTAGTGGCGACCCGGTTGGTGGGGCTACCCGTGCGATATGGTCGTGGTATGGGTCAGATGGTCAGTGTCGTGCAGAAGCCGAGTTCGCGCCCCGGTGTGGTGCGTTTCGAGGCGAATCGTTCGCTCACCGGGCAGGGGCATGAAGCGTTCAGCTCGGCCAGCGAAGCCGTGGGGCCGCGTCCGGCAGCGGTGCTGGCGCGGCGTCTGTTCGCCTCGGGACACATCGAGACCGTGCACATGTTCGGCAACCAGATCACCGTCACGCTTGCGCGCGGGTACGACGCCGATGGCCTCGACGATGTGGTTCGCGATCTGTACCAGTACTGGAAGCCCGGTATGGAGATGCCGGTGTTCACCGATGAGGCCGCGGCACCGGAAGCGGCCGCCAGCGGTGCGGCGAGCGGCGATGGTGGTGGTGCCGATTCCGAGTACCTGCGTCGTGTGCCGGCGGTGCTGGTCGAGCGCAGTCGGGCGGCGTTGGCGAAGTGGAAGGCCAACCACCCCGGTTGATGCAGGTGTCGGGGGCGTGACGCCCGCGTATCGGCAGCGTGTTTTGTTGGGGCAGGGTTGCGCGGTCGCGGTACATCGCCCCTACGGTGGTTTTCATGGCCGACACCGACATGACACTGCACGAGGCGGCGGCCGAACTCGGTGTGCACTACATGACCGCATATCGCTATGTGCGGCACGGGCAGTTGCAGGCCACCAAACAGCGCGGTACCTGGCGGGTGGCCCGTGTCGACCTCGATGCATTCGCGGCCGATGCTGCGGGGGCCAGCGCTAGCGCCGGTACCGGCGCGGGCACGAATCGCCGACAGAGCGCCCCGTGGGGCGAACGGCTCGAAGCGCGTCTCGTGGCTGGCGACGGCACCGGAGCGTGGGGTGTCATCGAAGCAGCGCTCGCGGCGGGCACCGAACTCGACGAGGTGTACCTGCAGGTGCTGTCGCCCGCCATGGCGTCGATCGGTGAGCGCTGGCAACGCGGAGAGCTCGACATCTCCGTCGAGCACCGGGCTACTGCCATTGCGTTGCGGTTGGTGGGGCGCCTCGGGCCGCGGTTTGCGCGTCGGGGGCGACCCAAGGGCACCGTGGTGCTCGGTTCACCATCGGGCGAGCATCATGCCTTGGCGGTGGCCATGTTGGCCGATCTCGTTCGCCTCGGCGGATGGGAGGTTGTCGATCTCGGTGCCGATCTTCCGGTGGGTTCTTTCGTGTACGCGGTGCGCGATACGGCCGATGTGGTGGCGGTAGGCGTGTCGGTGATGACCGATGCCGGCCTGGCCATGGCGCAGGAAACCCTCGCTGGCTTGCGAGCCAATATTCCGAATGTGCTGCTGGTGGTGGGTGGGCCGGCGGTGCGCGGCAGCGAGCATGCCGTTGAGCTTGGTGCCGACGCCACTGCCTGGAGCGCGGCCGAGTTCGTGGAACTCCTCGAGCGATACCGGGCTGCTTGATTTGGGCTGCTTGATCTGGGCTGCTTGATCTGGGCCGCCCCTGGCGGATCGTACACCTGTTCGATAGGATGGGGTGATGGCAGCCACCCCGGGCACACTGCGTCGTCAACTCGATCAAGCCACCCGCGAGCGGTTGGCCGCACTCGCACCGCGTATTGCGCCCGGTGTACTCGCCAGCGAGCGGGTGGTACCGGTGCATCCGGCGCTCGAGGGCCTTCTGCCCCAGGGGCTGGTGCGCGGGTCGACACTGGTGTGTACGGGGTCGGCAGCATCGTCGTTGGCGGTGCTCAGTGCCGTGGGTGCCACACAGGCAGGAGCATGGGTGGGGGTGGCCGGGCTGCCCACCTTCGGTGTGGCGGCGTGGCGTGAAGCCGGTGGTGTGCTCGAACGAGTGGTGGTGGTGCGCCAACCCGATGCTCATCGGGCTGCTCCCGGGCCCGATACCGGCGACCGATGGGGTGCGGTGCTGGCGGCTCTCGTCGACGGTTTCGAAGTGGTGATCTTCGGTGCGGCTGCACAGGTGAGTGCGGCCACAGCTCGCCGATTGCAGGCCCGGTTACAAGCGCGCGGCGGGGTGCTGGTGTTGGTGGGGGCAGCGGGCTCGTTTAGCACCGATGGTCGGCTCGGTGCCGAGGTGGGCTGGCACGGGCTCGGCCTCGGGCATGGTTCGCTGCGGGCACGGCGGTTGGTGTGTTCCTTCGAGGGCCGCCGAGCCGCTCGCCCGCGGCGCGACACCCTGTGGTTCCCCAATGTGGCGGGCCGTGTCGAGCGGGTGCTGGTCGACCAGTCGGCACGCGCTCAGGCCCCCCACTCGTCGTTGCCGTTGTCGCGTACGGGCTGAGCCGTCATGCCGCGTAGTGGTCGAACCGATGCACCGCGGCTGGTGGTCCCGCGTCTGGTGGTAGTGGTGTGCCCGCAGTGGCCGGTGGTGGCTGTGGGGTGCGCCGTCGACGAACCGTTGGCCATCGTGCATGCGAACCGGGTGGTGGCTCGTTCGCGTGCCGCTGCCGCAGCGGGTGTGCGCATCGGTCAGCGTCGTCGCGATGCGCAGGCGCGATGCCCGCAGCTGCGTGTCGTACCGCACGACCCTGCTGGTGAAGCGCGAGCGTTTCACCGGGTGGTCGATGCCGTGGCCGATGTGGTGCCGCGCCTCGAACTCGGTGTGCCCGGGTCGTTGAGTTTCATGGCTCGCGGGCCGTCGCGTTACTTCGGCGGCGATGAGGCCATGGCGGCCATGGTGGCCGAGCGAGTGGAGGCCGTCCTGGGCTCTGCCGTGCAGGCGGCGGGTCGGCCCGGGGTAGGGGTGGCCGATGGGCGTTTTGCGGCCGGTGTGGCGGCGCGCCTGGCAGCTCGGGCCGGGCGGCCCGAGGTGGTCGAGCGCGGTGGGTCGCCGCGCCTGCTCGCCGATCTGCCGGTGGCGTTGCTGGCCGATGTGGGTGGTATCGAGCGCGACCGGGTCGAGTTGTTCGTGCGGTTGGGGCTGCATCGGCTCGGCGACATCGCGGCGCTGCCCGAACCCGACCTCCTGGCTCGGTTCGGTCCTGCCGGGGTGGTGGCGCGGCAGATGGCCGCAGGGGTCGACGATCGGCCGCTCGATGCACAGGCTCCCCCTGAGGGGCTCGTCGCCGCGCAACGGTTCGAGCCGCCACTTGCCCATCTCGATGCCGTGGTGTTCGTGGGTCGCTCGCTCGCCGATCAGTTGGTGGTGGCGTTGGCTGCCACCGGGCGAGTGTGCACCCAGTTCGTGGTGGTGGTCGACACCGATCGAGGGCACCGTAGCGAGCGGGTGTGGTCGTTACCCACGGGGTTCGGTGTGGCGGCGATGGTCGAACGCATTCGCTGGCAGCTCGACGGGTGGGCCGCACGAGCCGAGACGAGCGAGGGGGCGGTGGGTGTTGTCGAGTTGCGGCTCGAACCCACCGAGGTGCGCGCCGACGACGGGGTGCAGGCAGGGCTGTGGGGTGGGCGCACCCATGCCGATGAATGGGCGCAGCGTGCCGCCACTCGGTTGGCTGGGCTCGTGGGCGATGAACAGGTGGTGGTGGCCGAGTGGCGTGGTGGTCGCCAACCCGTCGATCAATATCGCTGGGTACCGGCATCGCTCAGCACTCGTTTCGAGGCGGTCGGCGATGCCCGGGCATCGTCGAGCGAGCCTGCGTCGGGCCAGCCATGGCCTGGGCAACTGCCCGCACCGTCGCCAGCGGTGGTGTTCGCCGAGCCACATGCGCTCGAGGTGCTCGATCGGGCGGGCGTGCCGGTGGTGGTGAGCGCTCGGGGCGCACTCAGTGGCGAACCGTCGTTGCTCAGACGCGAACCAGGCGACGATCAACCGGAGTCGATCGTCGCCTGGGCTGGTCCGTGGTTGCTCGATGAACGCTGGTGGGATACCGCACGTCATCGACGCGTCGCCCGGTTCCAACTGCTCACGGCAGCCGGCCGCGCCTATTTGGCCACGGTCGAGCGTCAGCGTTGGTGGGTGATTGCCGAGTACGGCTGAGAGTCAGGCCGACACCAGGTCGTCGAAGTCGTCGGTCTGGTCGGCACCCTTGGCACGCAGCAGGTCGGTGCTGAGCCGGAAACCGACACCGCGCACCGTATGGATGAAGCGCAGCTCCGGCGCGAGTCGCTGCAACTTGCGGCGAAGGTTCGACAGGTGCACATCCACCACATGCGTGTCGCCCACCCAGTTCGGGCCCCATACCTCTTCCAGCAGTTGCACACGAGTGCGTACTTCCGCTGGGTGACGGCAGAGTTGCTCGAACAAGGAGAACTCGATGCGGGTCACGGGCACGTCGCTGCCGTGTACCTTGATCTCCTTGCGACCCACATCCACACTGAGCGGACCCAGCGCGATGATCGATGCTGCCAGCGGGTCCCACCGTGTGTGCAGGTTGCGTGGCCGCCGCAGCAGTGCCTGGCACCGTGCCGCGAGTTCCTCGGGGCTCACCGGCACCGACACCACATCGTCGGCCCCTGAGCGCAGGGCCCGGATGCGGGCGTTGTCGGCATCGGTGGGTGCGATACCCACGAGGTATGAATCCGACTTGCTCCTCAAGATGTCGAACACCGAGCCGTGCTGGGGCACCATCATCTCGAGGTCGACGAGGATCACGTCGGGGTTGAATGACTCGGCGAGCATCAGTGCTGCCGTGCCTTCCGTGGTTGCGCTCACCGAAAATCCTCGCTCCCGCAACGTAACGCTGGCGATCCGTCGCAGCAGCGCATCGTTGACGGCGAGCAAGACCCGGGGGGCAAGCTGTGCGTCTGGTTCCATCCGTGTATCTCCGCCTGGTAGTGGCTGTTCCGTTGTCTTTCTGGTTCACCTCGGTGCCGCCACACTCGGGGAGTGCAATGGATATCGGCCGGTCCTGCGGATGCTGAAGGGGAAATTTCTGGAGATCATGACAATCGGGACAATCGTCAGGATTGCCATAGCGTGAGTGTCATGGATCCCTCAACATCCGTACTCGCAGCGCTCGTTGCGGCCCGTCGGCCGGTCGATGCGCGCGAGCGCGATTCGATCGCTCGGTTCTCCGAACTCATCGTTGAACTCGACCGTCCGTTCGACGAGAACGCCTCGAAGGTGCATGTCACCGCATCGGCATTCGTGGTGGGCGACCGGGGCGTCGTGTTGCATCGTCACAAGCGGCTCGATATGTGGTTGCAGCCGGGCGGGCACATCGACGCGGGCGAAACGCCGTGGGCCGCAGCCTTGCGCGAGGCGAGCGAGGAGACCGGCTTGCCGGTCAGTTTCGCCGGTCCGCTCGATGCCGACGGTGTGCCACCGCTCATGCACGTTGATGTGCACCCCGGGCCGCGTGGGCACACGCACCTCGATGTGCGCTACCTCCTCACCTCACCGTCGGTGCCACCCGCACCGCCTGAGGGCGAGAGCCAGGACGTGCAGTGGTTCCCGTGGTACCGCGCCATCCACATGGCCGAGCCTGGGTTGGCCGGCGCGCTGCGGGCCCTGCAGCCGGGCGCGCCGGTGCTGCGTGCGGCGCGAGGTAACGACGCCCAGGAATGCGCCACGGTGTACCTGCGGTCGCGTGCGTTCGGCATCCCCGGTGTGCCCGTGGTGCATGCCGAGAGCGAGGTGCGGCGGTGGATGGCCGATGAGGTGATCGGGCATGCCGATGTCACCGTGGCCGAGATCGACGGTGTGCTGGTGGCGATGATGGCCATCGAGCACGGGCGGGCCGGTACCGGGTGGATCGAACAGCTCTACCTCGACCCGGCGTGGGTGGGCCGCGGCCTGGGCCAGCAGTTCATCGACCGTGCTAAACAGCGTTGCCCAGCCGGGTTGCAGTTGTGGACGTTCCAGGAGAACGTCGCCGCGCGTCGCTTCTACGAGCGCCACGGTTTCACCGCCATCGAGTTCACCGATGGAGTCGGCAACGAAGAGCGTTCCCCCGACGTGCGCTACACCTGGCCCGCCTGACCCGCCCCGCCACGGAGCACCACCGCCCCGGAGGTGGCCCGCCCAGCGGCGTTTGTGATGAAACCCGTGCTCCACACGGTTCAGTTCACAAACGCTCGGTGGTGGAGG
>JBAXQV010000020.1:0-24642 GCA_037131575.1 Actinomycetota bacterium | reverse complement strand
TGGTTGAGGATGTGGCAGTGCCAGGCCCACACGCCGATGTCGGTGGCCTTGTAGAGCACGGTGTAACGCTCGCCAGGTGCGACGTTGATGGTGTCGCCCGGCTGCGGTGTGAGCAGCGGCACGCCGTCCTTGGCGATGATCCAACCGACCGGCTGGTGGAGATGCATCGGGTGCGCCATGAGACCTTCGTTGAGGTACGTCACTTCCATCACGTCGCCGAGGTGCATGGTGTACGGCTGGGTGGCAGGGAAGCTCTTGCCGTTGAGTGACAAGCCGATGGTGCCCGAATCGTTGAGCACCATGGTGACCTTCTCATCGACGTGGTCGTAGCCCTTGCTCTTCAGCACATCGGGCAACGGCATCTCGCCGATGAAGAACCCGCCGAACAAGCCATTGGGAACCTGTACCTGTGCGTCGTGGTGCGAGTGGTAGATGCCCACCGCGGGTTCGAGAGCGGTGAACTCGTACGTGAAGGTGCCACCCGGTGGAACCGGGGCCTGCGTGTAGGGGTCGACACCGTCCATCTGGTTCGGCACGCGGATGCCGTGGAAGTGGATCGAGGTCGATTCAGGCAGGTTGTTGGTGAGCACGATTTTCACCTTGTCGCCCACGTTCACATGGATCTCCGGTGCTGGCACCACGCCGTTGTAGGTCCAGGCCTTCACCTTCTTCCCGGGCGACACTTCCCAATCGACCACTTCGGCGGTGACGTCGAATTCCTTCGTGCCGTCGGCCAACACCTTCGGCTCGAGAATGCCCCCACCGATGCCCGCAGTCTTCGCCGGGAACGACAGGGCCACGTCGGCCATCATCTTGTCCATCTGCTGCCACGACATGGCACCGCCGGTGTCTACGCCCGATCCCGTGCCGGAGCCCCCCGAACCGGAGCCCCCCGAACCGACGGTGAGCTGCGCCTTCATGCCGCTGGCCGCATGGCCCACGATCTCGCACAGCATGTCGATGGTGCCGGCACCCACCTTGCCGAGGTCGAGTTCAGCAGTTGACCCCGGCTGCAGGTCGGCGGTTTTCTTACTGAGGGCCGGCACCGACAGGTTGTGCACCATGGTGCCGGCATTGGTGACCCGAAGCGTGATTCGACCGGCCGGAACCGAGGGCATCGACGGCATCACCATGAACTCCGACAACTTCACATCGACCACCGTGACGGCGTCGCCGCTGGTGGTACCCGATGAGGCAGAGGTGTCGTTGCGTAACCCGAACAACGACAGACAGAGGGCGGCGATCGCAACCGCGAACGCGCCCCATCCCAACACTGACCGCTCTTGTGTACTCATGGAAACCATCGTGTGGCCGACCGTGCCCATTCCGTAGGGTCGCTGGGCACAGCAGTGTTGGGACCAACGTCCCATCGGTATGGAGCGAGCTGGCGCAGCCGCCGTTCAGAGGCCGGCTTCGGTGCTCAGCGGCACCCACCACACGAGTTCGGTGCCACCGCGTGCGCGGTTGGCCACGGTGCAATCGCCACCCAACATGCGGGCGCGGGTGGCCATGTTCAGCAGACCGTTACCGGCGATCGCTCCGGTGACATCGCCGATGCCGCGCCCGTTGTCGAGTACCCGCATGGTGAGACGGTTGTCGGCGTGGAGTTCGACCTCGGCCTCCGATGCGCTGGCGTGCCGCGCAATGTTGGTGAGCGCCTCGCGCATACTGGCCAGCAAGTCGACACGAATGGCAGGCGTGATCTCTGATTCCACCGGCCCATCGATTCGCAGACGAGGAGTGAACCCGAGCACCCGTTTGGCCTGGGCCGTCAAGGCGGTGAGCTCGTTGCCCAACGAACCCTCGCGCTGTGCCGACCCGAGTGTGAACACCGCTGTGCGGAGTTCACGGATGATGCGGTCGATTTCGTCGACCGACTTCTCGATACGAGTCGCCAACTCCGTTGGCGCCCGAATTGCGGTTGCCTCGAGCTCGAGCCCGAGCCCGAAGAGACGTTGCAGCACGGTGTCGTGCAGATCGCGGGCGATACGTTCGCGCTCATCGGCCAGCGTGAGCAGATCGCTGGTGGTGCGCAGCATCGCTTCTGCCCGCAGGCGTTCGCTCACGTCGCGCACGATGGCCACCACGCCCCGCTGTGCTGGCAATGGCGAAAGACTGATCTCCACCGGCAGTTCGGTGCCGTCGCCGCACAGCATGGTGAGGTGAACGCCTGGTCCCATCGGGCGGGTGGCGCCGGCTGAGATGAATTGGGCACGAAGTTGAGGATGGCGCGTGCGGTTGCTGCCCGGCACCAACATGTCGACCGATTCACCCACCAGTTCGGCACGCTCGCGCCTCGCCATACGGGCCAGTCGGAGGTTGACCGATGTGATGATGCCGTCGAGGTTGCACACGAGCACACCATCGGGGAGCTCGTCGATCCAGGTGCCATCGTCGGGCGATGGGACGGCGATGTCGGCGCTGCTCACGGCACAGAAGGTAGTCGGTTCCTTTCGCGATGTGCCGAAGTACCCTGGTTCGTCGGTCGTTCGTTTGCCACACTGTGCCCAATGAGCACAAGCGCGGGTACTGGCGAGGCGGGGCACGACATTGCGGCCGTAACGGTCTTCTTGGTCGACGACCATGAAGTGGTTCGGCAGGGCGTGCGTTCGCTGTTGGAAGCAGCAGGCGATCTCGACGTGGTCGGGGAAGCCGATTCGGTGGAAACCGGGTTGGCTCGTATTCTTGCCGTTCGACCGCAAGTGGCCGTGCTCGACGTGCGGTTGCCCGATGGCAACGGGGTCGAGTTGTGTCGAGAGATCCGGAGCCGCATGCCCGAGGTGGCCTGCCTCATGCTCACGTCGTACTCCGACGACGAAGCGTTGTTCGAGGCCATCATCGCCGGTGCTGCGGGCTACGTGCTCAAGCAGGTACGAGGCTCGGAACTCATCGATGCCGTTCGCCGCGTGGCCCGTGGAGAGCATCTGCTCGATCCGGCCGTGACGCAACGGTTGATGCGCAAGCTCAGCAATCCGGCCGGCGAGGACCAACGACTGGCGAGCCTCACCACACGCGAACGCGAAGTGCTCGACCTCATCGGCGAGGGCTTCACCAACCGCCAGATCGGCGAGAAGCTGTTCCTCGCCGAAAAGACGGTGAAGAACTATGTGAGCGGGTTGCTCTCGAAACTTGGCATGGAACGGCGCACGGAAGCGGCCGTGTTCGTGGCCCGACGCGAGGCTCACCCATTGTCTGGCGAGCGCTCGCTTCGCTGACGGCCCGCAGCGCCGCCGAGGGCCGCGGATCAGGCGCGCTTGGCGGCCTTGGCGAGCCGCTTCGCAGCGCGTCCGATGGGCTCGAGATTGCGCTGATCGAGGTCGCCGGCCTCGATGCCGTTGGTGAACAGCACGCGATAGCGCTGCCAGTTGAAACCGTTGGCGAGGATGACCTTGCCTTCGGTACCCACCGGCACACCGGCCACATCGGCGGTGGTGCGCACACGATCGCCCATACGCAGATCAAGTTGGTCGGGGTGGGGCTTGGCCAAGGCGTGGGGCTTCCAGTACGACATGCACTTAGTTTGCCCGATCTGGGTCCGTTCGCGCGCAACCGTGGTTCGGCTCGCAGGGTCGATAGGCTCTGCGATCTGTGAAGAGCACGTTCGAAACCCTCGAGGACACGGCGGGGAAGCACCTCGTCAAGTTGTCCCTCACCATCGAAGAAGCCGAATTCGATCGCGATATCGATAAGGCGTTCCGCAAACTCGCCAATGAGGTACGCCTGCCCGGCTTTCGCCAGGGCAAGGTGCCGCGCAAGGTGCTCGAGGCCCGCATCGGTCTCGGGCCCGCCCGCGAGCAAGCCCTGCGCGATGCCATCCCGGCGTATTTGTCGGCTGCCGTGCGCGAGCACGACATCGACCTCATCGCTACACCCGAGGTGGAAATCACGGGCGGCGAAGAGTCGGGGCCGGTGAGTTTCGACGCAACCTGCGAGGTGCGACCTGAAATCACCGTGCCTGGCTACGGTGGGCTGCGAGTGGAATTGCCCTCGCCTGTGGCGAGCGACGAAGAGATCGACGACGCCATCGTGGCCGAGCTGGCCCGCCAGGGTTCGCTCAACGACGTCGATCGCCCCATCGTCACCGGCGATCACGTCACGCTCGACCTCGAAGGGTTGCGCGACGGTGAGCCGGTGCCAGGGTTGAACACCGAAGACTGGCTCTATGAGGTGGGCCGTGGCTGGGTGGCCCCGAGCTTCGACGACGAACTGATCGGTGCCACTCGTGGCGAAGAATTGCGGTTCACGGCGGTACCCAACGGCACTGAACAAGAGGCCGATTTCGTGGTGACGGTGGGCAATGTGCAAGAGATGGTGTTGCCCGAGCTCACCGACGAGTGGGTCGACGAGAACGTCGCGCATTCGTCGACGGTCGCCGAGTACAAGGCCGCCACTGCCGTCCGTCTGAACACCAGCAAGCTCAACATGGCGCGCAACGTGTTCATCGACCGGGTCACCGGCGCCCTCGCCGACCTCGTCGAGATCGAGCCGCCCGAGGCCATGGTGAACGGCGACTTGCAGGCCCGCATCGAGAACACCGTGCGACAGTTCCAGGCTCAGGGCATTGCGATCGATCAGTGGCTCGCCGCCACCGGCCAGAGCACCGATTCGTTCATCGATGCATTGCGCGAGCAGTCGGCCAAGGCAGTGAAGGTCGACTTGGCTCTCCGTGCCGTGGCCTCGGCTGAAGGCATCGAGGTGACCGATGACGACCTCGACGCCGAGTACTCGCGAATCGCCGTGCAGGCTCGCCAGTCGAAGGCCCAGGTGCGCAAGGTGTACGAGGCCAACGATGCGGTCACCGACTTGGCCGCCCAGTTGCGTAAGAACAAGGCGCTCGACTTCTTGGTCGAGCATGTCGAGATCGTCGACCCCGAGGGCAACCCCATCGACCGCGATGTGCTCACCGGTGAAGGCGATCACGATCACGACCACGACCACGATCACGATCACGAGGGACACGACCATGACTGAGGTACGTAATTCCATCCCGATGCCGTACGTGGTGGAGCAGACCCCGCGTGGCGAGCGTACATACGACCTGTACAGCCGGCTGCTGAAAGACAACATCATCTTCCTGCAGACCCCCATCGACGACACGGTGGCCAGTGTCATTTGCGCGCAGCTCATCCACCTCGAGTCGGAGAACCCCGACAAAGACATCAACATCTACATCAACAGCCCCGGTGGCGACATCACGGCGCTGTTCGCGATCTACGACACGATGCAGTTCATCAAGAACGACATCGCCACCATCTGCCTCGGGCAAGCTGCATCTGCCGCGGCCGTACTGTTGGCCGCAGGCACCAAGGGCAAGCGCCTGGCACTGCCGCACAGCCGAGTGTTGCTGCACCAGCCCTATGGGCAGGTGGGCTACGGCCAGGTCACCGATCTCGAAATCGCTGCCAGGGAAATCCTGCGGATGCGCGATCTGCTCGAAGAGATCTTGGCCAACCACACGGGTCAGCCCATCGAGCGGATTCACGCCGATACCGACCGCGACTTCGTGATGGAAGCGAACGAGGCCATCGCGTATGGCATTATCGATGAGGTATTGCAGTCCCGCCAGTTGATCGACCGGTCCGGTCCGATCCGCTGACAGGCAGAGGCGAGGGGATCGACGTGGCGAAGTTCGGCGACACCGGAGAACTGTTGAAGTGCAGTTTTTGCGGGAAGAGTCAGAAGCAGGTCAAGAAGCTCATCGCCGGCCCCGGCGTGTACATCTGCGACGAATGCATCGAACTGTGTAACGAGATCATCGAAGAAGAACTCACCGAAGGTGGTGAACTTCGCTTCGACGAACTGCCCACACCCATCGAGATCCGCACCTTCCTCGACGAATACGTCGTGGGGCAGGTCGAGGCCAAGAAGATCCTCTCGGTGGCGGTGTACAACCACTACCGCCGTATCCAGTACCAGCAGAACGTTGGTGTCGGCCGCCGCGACGAAGTGGAACTCACCAAGAGCAACATCTTGCTCCTCGGCCCCACCGGCTGCGGGAAGACACACCTCGCGCAAACCCTGGCGCGCATGCTCAACGTGCCGTTCGCCGTTGCCGATGCAACCGCACTCACCGAGGCCGGGTACGTGGGCGAAGATGTCGAGAACATCCTCCTCAAGCTCATCCAGGCAGCCGATTTCGATGTGAAGAAGGCCGAAACCGGCATCATCTACATCGACGAGATCGACAAGGTGGCGCGCAAGAGTGAGAACCCGTCGATCACACGCGACGTGAGCGGTGAGGGCGTACAACAGGCACTGCTGAAGATCCTCGAGGGCACTCAGGCCTCGGTGCCGCCGCAAGGTGGTCGCAAGCACCCGCACCAAGAGTTCATCCAGATCGACACCACGAACATCTTGTTCATCTGTGGTGGTGCTTTCGCCGGACTCGACACCATCATCGAGAGCCGTATCGGCCACAAGGGCGTCGGGTTCCACGGCACGGTGCGCTCGAAGGCCGACAAGGACCCGGGGGAGTTGTTCGCCCAGGTACTCCCGGAAGATCTGCTCAAGTTCGGCATGATCCCCGAATTCATCGGGCGGCTGCCCATGATCGGCGCAGTGCGCAGCCTCGATCGCGATGCGCTCACGAAGATCCTCGTCGAGCCGAAGAACTCGCTCGTGCGGCAGTACCAGAAGGTGTTCGAGTTCGAAGATGTGGAACTCGAGTTCACCGCCGACGCCCTCGAGGCCATTGCCGACCAGGCACTGCTGCGCTCCACCGGCGCACGTGGCCTGCGCGCCATCCTCGAAGAGGTGCTGCTCGACACCATGTACTCGCTGCCGGGCCGTACCGATGTGGGCCGCGTCATCATCGACGGCGACACCGTACGCACGAAGGTGAACCCCACTCTGGTGCCTCGCGAGCCGGCTCGTAACACCAGGCCGCGTCGCGCCGCCTCCTGATGCAGTACAGCGAGGCGCTGGCGTACCTCGACGATCACGCCGGTTACGACACCACGGGGCGAATCGATTCGCCAACCCTCGATCGCATCGCTCGCTTGATGCATGTGATGGGCGACCCCCAACTCACCTACCCGGTGATCCATGTGACGGGCACCAATGGCAAGGGTTCCACCACGCAGATGATCACCCGCTTGCTCATGGCGCACGGTCTGACGGTGGGTACGTACACCAGCCCGCACCTCGAACGTCTCAACGAACGCATCGCCCGCAATGGTGAGATGATCAGCGATGAGGAGTTCGGCGAACAGATCGGTGCCATCGCCACCCTCGAGATGATCGCCGGTGTACGCCCGTCGTATTTCGAAGCACTCACGGCGGCGGCACTGCGGTGGTTCGCCGATGTTGCCGTCGATGTTGCCGTGGTAGAGGTGGGCCTACTCGGCCGGTGGGACGCCACCAACGTGTGCGACGCACAGGTTGCGGTCGTCACCAACATCGGGATGGACCACAACGAATTCGCTGGCCCCACCATGGCCGATATCGCCCGCGAGAAGGCCGGCATCATCAAGCCCAACAGCGCGGTGGTGATCGGCGAAACCGACCCCGACATGGTCGACATCTTCCTCGCTGCTGGCGGCGCCAGCACGTTCGTGCGCGGTGAACAGTTCGATGTGCTCGAGAACCAGCTTGCGCTCGGCGGCCGGCTGGTCGACCTGCGCACACCCACCACGGTGTACACCGAGGTGCTGGTGCCGCTGCACGGCGCCCACCAGGCGTCGAATGCCGTGGTTGCGGTCACTGCGGTCGAGGCGTTCTTCGCGGCGCCCATCGACGACGATGTGCTGCGTGAGGGGTTGGCCGAAGCGGTGATGCCGGGGCGCTTCGAAGTGCTCGGCCATCAACCCCTGGTCATCGTCGATGGTGCACACAACCCTCCCGGTGCCGACACGGCGTCGTTGGTGTTCTTCGACGATTTCGACCCGGGCGGAATGCGATATCTGGTGGTGGGTTGCCTGCGTGGCCGCGACCCTGCCGAAATGTTGGCAGCGTTGCGGGCCGACGAGTTCGACGTGGTGCTCACCTGCACTGCGCCCTCGCCACGAGGGTTGCAGAGCTCGGTGTTGGCCGAAGCGGCCTCGGCGTTGGGTTGCGATGAAGTCATCGAATGCGGCACGGTGGAACAGGCCTGTGAACGAGCAGTGCGCTTGGCCGGTGGCGACGACGCCATCTTGGTCACGGGTTCGCTGTACGTGGTGGGCGCGGCGCGGCCCGCCCTGAAGCGTCTGCTTCCCTGACCACGGCGGGTGGCCAGGCCGGTCAGGCCTGTCAGGATGGCCAGGCCGGCCAGGGGGTGCCGGTCGCGCTCGCGTCGGTGGCCGATAGCCTCATGCCTCATGTCTGATCGCACACTCGTCCTGCTCAAGCCCGATTCCGTTGAACGGGGTCTCGTCGGTGAGATCCTCAGCCGCTTCGAGGCCAAGAACCTGAAGATCGTCGCGCTCGACCTTCGTCAGCTCGATGCCGACACGCTGGCTCGTCACTACGAAGAGCACGTGGGCAAGGGCTTTTACGCCGACCTGGTGCAGTTCATGAGCCGCGGCCCGGTGGTGGCGTTGGCCCTCGAAGGCCCCGAGAACACGTGGGAAGTCGTGCGCCTCATGATGGGTGCCACCAACCCGCGCAACGCCGCACCCGGCACCATCCGTGGCGATCTCGGCATCTTGTTCACCGAGAACCTCGTGCACGGCAGCGACTCGCTCGAGTCGGCCACCCGCGAACTCGGCATCTTCTTCCCGAATCTCTGAGCCCGAATCCACCCAGGCGTGGGTGTGCAGTAGTCTGTCGAGCTATGCCCGCGGCGGTCTTCGTCGCGCCAACAGACACCGATTCGAGTCGAGGAGGTCGGCCACATGGCGAGAAGTAATCCATTGGCGCTGAGCCGCGACTTGGCCATCGACCTGGGTACCGCCAACACGCTCATCTACGCGCGCGGACAAGGCGTGGTGCTGAACGAACCATCGGTGGTTGCGATCGACATCACCAATGGTCAGCCGGTGGCGGTGGGCATGGAAGCCAAGCGCATGATGGGCCGAACTCCGGGCCGTATCAAGACCATCCGGCCTCTCAAAGACGGTGTCATCGCCGACTTCGAAGTGTGCGAGAAGATGCTCCGCTTCTTCATCCAGAAAGTGCATGCCAGCCGGTGGAACAAACCGCGCATGGTCATCTGCGTTCCCTCGGGCATCACCGGCGTCGAACAACGCGCCGTCCAAGATGCGGCCGAATATGCCGGAGCGCGCAAGCCGGTGCACATCATCGAAGAGCCCATGGCAGCCGCCATCGGGGCCGACCTCCCTGTGCACGAGCCAAGTGGCAACATGATCGTCGACATCGGTGGAGGCACCACCGAAGTGGCAGTCATCTCGCTCGGAGGCATTGTGACGGCGCAATCGGTGCGGGTGGCGGGCGACGAACTCGACGACGCCATCATGCAGTACCTGAAGAAGGAATTCTCGTTGGCCATCGGCGATCGCACCGCCGAGGAGGTCAAGATGCACATGGGTTCGGCATGGCCGCTCGACAACGAACTGACTGCCGACATCCGAGGCCGCGACATGATCAGCGGCCTCCCGCGCACAGTCGCGCTCACCACCGAGCAGGTGCGCGAAGCGCTCGCTGAGCCGGTGGCTGCCATCATCGATTCGGTGAAGGCCACCCTCGACAAGACACCCCCCGAACTCGCGGCCGACATCATGGAGCGCGGTATCACGCTCACTGGTGGCGGGGCGCTGTTGGCGGGTCTCGACGTACGCCTCGCCCACGAAACGGGTATGGCCATCAACATTGCCCGCGATCCGTTGTTCAGCGTGGTCATCGGGTCGGGACGTGCGCTCGAGAACATCGACGCCATGCGGGGGCTGATGTCGCTCGGCGGCGACGAGTAGTCGGCGGTCGTTGATGGCTGTGTATTCGATGGGCCGTAGACGTCTCATCGCGCTCTTGGTGCTCACCTCGGTGTTGCTCATCACGCTCGATCTGCGCGGTAGCGCCATCATCAACCGCGCCCGCAGTGTGTTCTCGCTCGTCATCGAACCATTCGACAGCGCAGCGCGGGTGGTGTCGCGACCGGTCATCAACGCCTGGCACGGCATCACCCACTACGACGATCTGCAGAAGGAGAACGACGCGCTGCGCGCCCAGCTCGACGCCCAGAAGGGCGCCACGGTTGAAGCCCGCGCCGCCATTCTCGAGTACCAGGAACTGTTGGTGCTGAGTCAATCGTTGGGCTCGAGCAACCTGCCCAGCGTGACCGTTCAGGTGCAAGGCAACTCGCCGGGCAACTTCCAGAACACCATCGAGATCAACAAAGGCAGCCTCGACCACATCCAGGCCGGAATGCCGGTCATCAACGGTGGTGGTCTGGTGGGCAAGGTGAGCCAGGTGTTCCCGCACTCGTCGATCGTGTTGTTGGTGGTCGACCCGCGGTTCAGTCTCGGTGCCAAAGTGCTCACGCCCATCGCCCCTGTTCCGGCGCCAACCACAACGACCACCACGATTGCGCCCGACCCCGCCGCAGCTGCTTCGTCGTCCATGCCCACCACCACGCCCACCACCACGCCTCCGTCGAGCGCGCCGCCGCCCTTCACGATGCCCATCACCACCGACCCCTCGGCGGGGCCTTCCTCGAGCGTGGCCCAACCGGGCGACCCGTTGGCGCCGCTCGAAGTGAGCACTCTGCCCACCATCGCCCCGGGCACGGTGCCCACCACGATCGCCGGCGCAGGTGCCACGGCAGTGCAGCGCGAAACCGGCACCGTCACCGGGCAAGGTGCCGGCAAACCGCTGGTGCTGCGCTTCATCGACGATTCGTCGTCGACCGGCCGTATCGCCGTGGGCTCGACAGTCCAAACCGCCGGCGGCCTCCGTTCCATCGCTCCGCCGGGACTACCCATCGGCACCGTGTCGAAGGTGAGTCAACCGAGCGGAACCCGTTCGCCGGTGATCGAGGTGGAGATCTCTGCCGGCGACCTCACGCGGCTCAATTTCCTGCGCGTGTTGCTCTATGTACCCAATACCAGCGGGGCCTGAACTGGCGTGCGTGCGTTCCTCACCGGCCCGTTGATCCGGCTCTTCCCGGTTGGCTTGGTGCTGCTGGCGATTCAACGAGTGGTGTTCAGCCAAGTGCACCTCGCGGGCACGGTCATCGAGATCATGTTGGCGCTTGCGGCGTGCACCGGTGCGGGTGCTGGTGCCGAACGTGGTGCAGTGGCCGGGTTCACGCTGGGGCTCATGTACGACCTGGGCAGCGGCACGCCGCTCGGCCTCACTGCGTTGGTGTACGCGGTTGCCGGTTTCACTGCGGGGTACGGCCTGTCGTGGACGCCCACACCTCCGTGGTGGCTCAGCTCGTTGTTCGCCTCGTTGGGTGCCGCAGTGGGCGAACTGTGCCAACCATTGGCGCGAGTGATGATCGGTGAAGACGGTTGGTTCGATGCTCGGCTCTATCGGCTCGTACCCGTTGCGGCGTTGAGCACCTTGTTGGTGAGCCCTCTCTTCATTCCCTTGGGTCGCTGGTGCATGCGCGTGAAACGGCAGCAGTGGAAAGTGATGGCACCGTGACCGTTCGCGGCCCGCGCCCCGCGAACCGGGCCGATCGGTAAGACTGTCGGAATGGCCGGAGATCGACGGAGTACCCGCTTGGGCATGCTCGCCGTGGTGGCCGTGTTGCTCATCGGCGGTATCAGCACGCGCCTGTGGTTCCTCCAAGGGGTGAGCGCTGCCGACTATCAGCGTTCGGTCGATCA
This sequence comes from Actinomycetota bacterium, assembly GCA_037131575.1. Lineage (GTDB taxonomy): Bacteria > Actinomycetota > Acidimicrobiia > Acidimicrobiales > Ilumatobacteraceae > VFMC01. The sequence continues at coordinate 12,934 of JBAXQV010000020.1, read as the reverse complement.
GGCCAAGACCAAAGTGGTCTCCATTCCGCCCGAACGCGGGCGCATCTTCGATGCCGATGGTCGTGTGCTGGCCGATAACCAGAGCGTGCTCACCGTCACGGTCGACTGGGCGGTCATCCGGAACCGTCCGAAGACGCGCGCCGAGCTCTTCAAGCGGTTGTCGGGGCCGCTGAAGACCCCCATCGAAACGCTCGAGGAGCGCTATCTCGACGGTGTGAAACAGTTCGACCCGCTGCTGCCCATGCCGTTGGTGGAGAACGTGTCGGAAGACTCGGTGCAGTTCCTCCTCGAACGGTCGGAAGACTTCCCTGGCGTGGGCGTGACTCAACAGTGGACTCGGGTGTACCCCTACGCACCGTTGGCGAGTCACGTGGTCGGGTACATGGGCCTGCTCAATAAGAACACCGTCGACCAATATCTGGCCAAGGGCTACAACCGCAACGAGCGAGTCGGTCAGTTCGGTGTGGAGGCCAGCATGGAATCGGTGCTTCACGGCACCTGGGGCAAACAGGTGTGGGAGATCGACGCTGCCGGTAACACGGTGCGATTGCTCGACCAGACGCCACCGGTTGCCGGCAACGACGTGCAGTTGAGCGTCGACCTCGATGTACAGCAATTCGCTGAGCAGGCGTTGCAAACCAAGTTGCGTCAACGTCGCGATCTCCCTACCGACAAGGAAGCGTGCAAATGCACCGACTTGGCGGCGCACAACCCCATCGACCCGAAGTCACCCATCGGCGACCGCGTGTATGCCAGCTCGAAGGATTACGGAACGCAGGAATGGGTGCAGTACAAGGCACCTGCCGGCTCAGTGGTGGTGCTCGATCACAACAACGGGCAAGTGGTGGCCATGGCGAGCTATCCCACCTTCGACAACCGCTGGTTCAATGCCGGTATCAGCAAAGCACGGTTCGACCAGCTGTTCCCGCCGAGCAAAGACCCTGATCAGTCGATTCTGGTGAATCGTGCCGTGCAGGGTCAATACAACATCGGCTCCACCATCAAGCCGTTCGTTGCGTTCTCGGCCCTGCACAGTGGTCTCATCGGGCCGAACGATGAGTTCGACGACGAGGGCACCTACAAGCTGACATCGCTCACCCCCGAGCAATGTGCGAGCGGGGTGAAATGCGAGTTCAAGAACGCTCTCGACCCCTACGGGAAGCCGAGCCAGTACGGCATGGTGAAGTTGCCCGACGCACTGGCCGTGAGTTCCGACGCGTTCTTCTATCGCCTCGGCGAGCAGTTCTACATTTTGCCGGGCCGTCGCGATGAGCTGAAGGCCGACCTTGGCATGTTCGGCTTCGGTGCCAAGACCGGTATCGAACTGCCCTACGAATGGAGTGGCCGAATCCCCGACGACGCAGTGAAGAAAGACCTCGTCGACAAAGGGGTGCTGGCCAAGGGTGAGGTCAGGCATTTGGTGACCGGCGACCTGGTGCAGGTGGCCATCGGGCAGGGTCTGTTCGCAACCACACCGTTGCAGTTGGCCGACGCGTACGCCACCGTCGCCAATGGTGGTGCCTTGCTCACCCCGCACATCGTGAAGGCCATCTACGCGCCGCTCACGCCCGACAAGGCACCCGCAATCGCCGATCTTGCCGCAGGAACGATCGTCACATCCTTCGACCGCGCTGATGTGCGCCAACAACTCGACATGCCGAGCGAGTACCGCAACCCGATTGTCACGGGGCTCACCCGCGTGGTTGCTGGGCCGGGCGTGTATTACCCGAAGACCCGCTATCGCGCCAGCACGGCCGAAGGCCTTTTCAAGGACTACCCGAAGGCCGGCGTGATGATTGCTGGGAAGACGGGTACTGCCCAGGGTGCCGGCCAATTCCCATGGAACGACTCGTCGGTGTTCGGCGCCTTCAGCCTCGACGACAATCACCCGTACACCATCGTCGCCTACCTCGAAAAAAGTGGTTACGGCTCGAAGGCTGCCGCCCCGGTGGTGAAGTGTCTGTTCACTGCGCTCAGCCAGAAGGCTCCACTCGACAAGGTGCGACCGTCCGATCCGCTCGATCTGAACTCGCCCGTGGTCGCCCAACCCGAGCAGTTGGCCGATACGAGTTGTCTCGGCGGCTACGACTCGTCGATTCGCGAGTAGCCCCAGGCCATGGCACTCACCTTGCGACGCCGACCCGATTCGGGGCTTGGGAACATTCGCTCCAGCCCGAGCGACCCCAGCCGCAATATCGACTGGGTATTGATGCTCACCCAATTGACTCTCGCAGTCGTGGGGTGTTTTGTCATCTACTCGGCCTCGCGTACCAAGACCGCCGATCAGTACCTGTTCGTCACCCGTCAGGTGATCTTCCTGGTGGTGTCGCTTGCGGTGATGGTGGTGGTGATGAGCGTCGATTACGAGTTGCTGCGCGAACGGTCGAGGTTCTTGTACGGCGCCACGCTGGTGGTGCTCGTGATGGTCATCCTGGCTGGCACGGTGAGCGGTGGAGCGCGTCTGAGCTTCGACATCGGGCCGCTGAAGATCCAGCCCGGTGAATTCGCCAAGGCCACGGTCACGTTGGCGCTCGCCGCGTACCTTGCCGAAGAACGCAGCGATGAGGTGTCGTATCCTCGATTCCTCGGCGGGCTCATTCTGGTGGGTGTGCCCACGGCGCTCATCATCGTCCAACCCGACCTCGGCACTGCGTCTGTGCTGGTTGCCATGGCCATGGGCGTGCTGCTCGTGGCCGGGGCCAAGCCGAAGTACATCGCCCTCATCACCGGGTTGTCGCTGGCGACGGTAGGGGCCGCCCTCGCTACGGGAATCGTGAGCCAGTACCAGATCGGGCGAATCCGGGTGTTCTTCAACCAGGGCACGTCGGACCCCGCCCTGCGCGCGCTGGTGTATCAACCGAAGAACGCCGTGAAGGCCATCGCTACGGGTGGAATCACTGGAAAGGGTTGGCTGCAGGGGCCACTCACCAACGCCAAGAGCGATATTCCGGTGCAATGGGCCGACTTCCCGTTCTCTGCCGTCGGCGAGCAGTTCGGGCTCATCGGATGTGCGGGGTTGTTGGCGCTGTACTGCTTGCTCTTGCTGCGCATTTGGCGCATCGCCCACCTGTCACGCGACGCCACGGGCACCTATATCTGCGCTGGCGTGTTCACCATGGTTCTCTGGCAAGTGTTCCAAACGGTGGGTATGAACCTCGGGCTGATGCCGGTGACCGGCTTACCGCTGCCGTTCGTCTCCTACGGGGGTTCGGGCCTCGTGACGCTGTTTGCGTTGATGGGCTTGGTGCAAAACGTCCATATGCGCCGATACCGCTGATACCACCACGCAGCGTGGTCGGATGAGTCAGAGAAGTGGCGGGCCCATCCCGACACCAGAGATGAACTGCAGGTAGACTGCAGGAGAAGGTCTCCACTCACCCTCGTCAACGACCTGAGGACAGCACCTTGCATTCCGAAAGCGGGCTTCACGCCCTGTGGTATCTGTCAACCGCCCTGGCGGCGCTGCTGATGCCCGACATCGAACCGAACGAACACGACGGAGCCGTGGCCACAGCCGATCTCGGCGGGCCCGCACGTCATCGCGCCACCCCTTGTGTGCGGCGCGCCAGAAGGGACTCCTGCCATGGACGACAACGCCACGCACATCGACGAGGCCGAGCAACCCGATCAGGGTCTTGTGCCCGAGCCGTCCGGAGCGGACGCGCCCGAGGCCGCATCGGCCGAACTCCCTGATCACGACGCCGACCTCGGCACCCCGACGGTCAGGCCTGCAGCGAAGAAGCGTCGTCGCGGTTCGCGTGGCGGCAAGGGCCGGCGCAAGCCCGCAGGTGCCGCCGGAGGAGCCAACCAGGCTGCTGGCGAAAGCGACGACGACGGCGACGACTTCGACGATCTGATCGACGACGATGCTGGCGACGAGCAGTCCAGCGACGTCCAGAGCAGCGACGATGGTGGCGATACGAGCGACGGTGTGGAACTCCCCGAGCGCATCTCCGAAGGTCGTCCTTCGGTCGCTGCCGCCGAGCAGGCACTCGTGCGTCGTCCGCAAATCGGCGATACTCGGCCTGCGGCTCCTGCCGCTCCGGCTAGCCCAGCCAGTGCCGCCTCACCGCGTCAAAGTGCGGGTAAGGGTGGTGGCAAGAACGGTGGTCAGGGCGGCCAGCGAGGTGGCAAAACCGCCGGTACCGCCCGCTCGGCTGCAGCTGGTGGTGGCGCTGGCGCTGCGGAACGTGCCGACGGCGAGGCGCAGGCCGCCGACGGAGGTTCCGAATCGGCGTCATCGAAACGACGTCGGCGCGGCGGCCGTGGCAAGGGTGCCGCTGCTGGCGCCAGCGCGAGCCCGGTGGAGGCAGATCCCGAGGTGCTCGAGAAGCGCCGGGGGCGCGAACGCAACGGGCGCCCCATCGGCCGCTACCTCATGGCGGTGCAGGTGCGTCAAGGCCTCACTCAGGTGGCAGTGCTCGAAGGCCGCAACCTCATCGAGCACTACGTGAGCCGGCCCGCCGACGATGTGAGCCAGATCCACGGCAACATCTACCTCGGCAAGGTGCAGAATGTGCTGCCCGGTATGGAAGCCGCGTTCGTCGACATCGGCACACCCAAGAACGCCGTGCTCTACCGCGGCGATGTGCAGTACGACGCCGAAGACATCGTCGAAAAGAGCGCCAACCTGCGCATCGAGCAGATGCTCAAGGCACGTCAGCTCATCATCTGTCAGGTCACCAAGAACCCCATCGGTGCCAAGGGTGCGCGGCTCACGCAAGAAGTGTCGCTGCCTGGCCGGTTCGTGGTGCTCATTCCCAATTCGAACACCTACGGCATCTCCAAGCGTTTGCCCGACGATGTACGCAAACGGCTACGCAACATCCTCGACCGGGTGAAGCCCGCCGAGCACGGCCTCATCGTGCGTACGGCTGCCGAGAACGCCACCGAGCACGAACTGCGGGCCGATATGACCCGCCTGCTCGATCAGTGGAACGCCATCGAGGCCAAGGCCAAGAAGGCCACAACACCGTCGTTGCTGTACCGCGAGCCCGAGTTGGCGGTACGTGTGATTCGCGAGGAGTTCAACGCCGAATACCGCGGGGTCGTCATCGACGATCAGCGCCTGTTCGACGATGTGAAGGACTACGTCACCGCCTTCAACCCCGAACTGGCCGACCGCATCGAATTCCACGATCCAGCCACGCAAGGGCTACCGCTCTACGAGCACCACCACATCCACGAACAGCTTCACAAGGCGCTCGACCGCAAGGTGTGGTTGCCCAGTGGCGGTTCGCTCATCATCGAGCACACTGAGGCACTCACGGTCATCGACGTGAACACCGGCAAGAACGTGGGCACCACCAATCTCGAAGAGACGGTGTTCCGCAACAACCTCGAAGCGGCCGAAGAAGTGGCCAAACAATTGCGGCTGCGCGATATCGGCGGCATCGTGGTCATCGACTTCATCGACATGGAGATTCGCGAGAACCGCAAGAAGGTGGTCGAGGCGTTCCGCAGCGCGTTGGCCCGCGACAAGACCCGTACGCAGGTGTTCGACATCTCCGAACTCGGCTTGGTCGAGATGACGCGCAAGCGCATCGGTGAAGGGTTGCTCACCAACTTCGCCGATCAGTGCCCGAATTGCTCGGGTCGCGGTGTGATCATCGACACCGATCGCCTGGTCTGAGTCGTTCGTGGGCGTTGTACACGCAGGGTTCGGCCGCTAGGATTGCCCATTGCTATGTACGCAGTGATCGCTTCCGGTGGTAAGCAACAGCGGGTCTCAGAAGGCCAGCAGTTGCATGTCGAACTTCTCCACGCCGAGCAGGGCAGCGACGTGTCGCTTCGCCCGGTGCTCGTTGTCGATGGCGACACCATCCTCGCCACCCCCGACCAGTTGAAGGCCGCTTCGGTCACCGCCAAGGTGGTCGGCCTCGCCAAGGGGCCGAAGATCGACGGTTTCACCTACAAACGGCGTACCAACCAGCGTCGCCGCTACGGTCACCGCCAGCATTACACGGTCATCGAAATCACCTCCATCACGAAGGGCTGAGCCTCCATGTCAAAGACCAAAGGTGGCGGGTCTACCCGCAACGGCCGCGACTCCAACGCACAGCGCCTCGGCGTGAAGGTGTTCGGCGGCAGCGCACTCACCGCTGGCACCATCATCGTGCGCCAGCGTGGCACCAAGTTCCACCCCGGCAAGAACGTCGGCATCGGCGGCGACGACACGCTGTTCGCGCTGGTCGACGGTTCGGTTGCTTTCGGTGAGCGCAAGGGCCGTCGCGTCGTCGACGTCATTCCCAACGCCTGATCTTCCGGTCATCATTCTGGTACGAAGCCCGGCCGTTCGGCCGGGCTTCGTCGCGCCTGGGGCGGCGTAGGCTGTGCTCGTGAGCGACGCTGCCATCGCTGCCCGAGTGCGGGGTCTCATCGACCTCACCAACCTCGAGGCCACCTGTACGCCTGAGGCCATCGACCAACTGTGTCGGCGTGCGCTTCAGCAACAGCCTCCGGTGCCAGCAGTCTGCGTGTGGCCCGCCTTCGTGGCGCAAGCGGCTCGACTGCTTCGCGGCAGCGGTGTGCGGGTGGCCACCGTGGTGAACTTCCCGAGTGGCGACGAGTCGGAGGCCACCACGCTGGCGTTCACTCGTGCCGCATTGCACGATGGTGCCGACGAGATCGACCTGGTGTTGCCGTACCGGGCGTTCTTGGCTGGCGATGTTGCCGCGGCGGAAGCCATGGTGCGTGCCGTGCGTGCGGTGGTGGTGGCACCAGCCCGGCTGAAGGTGATTCTCGAGAGCGGCGAGTACCCCGATCTTGGTGCGGTGCGGGCTGCGACGCAGTTGGCCATCGGTGCAGGCGCCGACTTCGTGAAGACGTCGACAGGCAAGACGACGCATTCAGCATCGCTCGACGCGGTGCGTGTGATGCTCGAGGCCATCGTCGCCTCGGGCAAGCCGGTGGGCATCAAACCATCGGGCGGGATCCGCTCATTGGCCGATGCGGTGGCGTACCTGCAACTCGCCGACGACGTGATGGGGCCTCAGTGGGCCACTGCTGCCACCTTTCGGTTCGGGGCGAGCGGGTTGCTCGACGCCGTCGATGCAGCGTTGGGAAATGCCAACGATGCCGGGGCAAGCTCGCCCGAGGACAGCACCTACTGATGCTGCCGCAGGAGATCATCCGGGCCAAGCGCGACGGGCGGGTGCTGTCGACCGAGCAGATCGACGAATTCATCGCCGGGCTCACCTCGGGTGCCGTGGCCGAATCGCAAGCGGCGGCGTTCGCCATGGCCGTGTTCTTCCGGGGGATGAACACCGATGAGGCAGTCGCGCTCACCCGGGCGATGACCCGCAGCGGGGCGCAACTGCACTGGTCGCTCGATGGGCCGGTGCTCGACAAACACTCCACCGGCGGTGTGGGCGACACGGTGAGCCTGATGTTGGCGCCGATGGTGGCGGCCTGTGGCGGCTTTGTGCCGATGATCTCAGGGCGCGGCCTCGGCCACACCGGTGGCACGTTCGACAAGTTCGAGAGCATTCCCGGCTACCGCGCCACACCCACCCTGGCCGAGTTCCGCAAGGTGGTGGGCAAGGTGGGGTGCGCCATCATCGGGCAAACCGCCGATCTCGCCCCGGCCGACAAACGCCTGTATGCCATCCGCGATGTCACTGCCACGGTGGAGAGCATTCCGCTCATCACGGCTTCTATTCTGTCGAAGAAGTTGGCCGCCGGACTCGACGGGTTGGCGATGGACGTCACCTTCGGCAACGGTGCATTCATGGCGGCGTATGCCGACGCAGTCCGCCTCGCCGACAGCATCGTCGGGGTGGCCAATGGAGCCGGCGTACGTACCACGGCGCTGCTCACCGATATGAACCAGCCGCTGGCATCGGTGGCCGGCAATGCGCTCGAGGTGGCCTATGCCATCGACTATCTCACCGGAGCCCTCCGTGAACCGCGGATGCATGAAGTGGTGATGGCATTGGCGGGGGAGATGCTGGTGCTCGGCCGATTGGCTCGCACTGCAACGGCCGCTCAAGCGATGCTCGAACGGTCGCTCTCCACCGGTGCCGCGGCAGAGCGGTTCGGTCGGATGGTGAAAGCGCTCGGCGGCCCCAGCGACCTCGTGGCCAAACCGTGGAAGCACCTCGAACGTGCGCCCGTGGTGGTGGAGGTTCCCGTCGGCCGAGCTGCCACGGTGCGGCGTATCGACACGCGCGCCGTTGGTTTGGCCGTGGTGGTGCTCGGCGGCGGGCGCACCCGGCCCGACGACAGCATCGATCACGCGGTGGGCCTCACCGGCCTGGCCGCTGTAGGCACCCGGCTGGCGGCTGGTGAGTCGCTCGCCACCGTGCATGCCCGCACCAACGATGCTGCCGAACTGGCTGCCACCGCCATCCGCGCCGCCTACGGCCTCGGTCGCACCGCCCCAGCCGCCAGCCCGACGGTCCGCGCCCGAGTCACCGCCTGAGCAAGCTGCAGGTCGGTTGCCACACAGTGGCCGGTCAGCTGTACGTGTCGACGCCGCGGGGGAGACGATCGGTGCTCCAGCCGAGCAGCGCCACGCCCTGGCGACAGGCGAACCGGTCGGTCATACCGCCCACATAGGTGACGGCGGCGTGCATGGCCTCGGGCCCGCCCGCTTCCACCGACACCACCCCGGGGATGAGGTTGGGTCGGTCGGCGTAATGTTCGACGAGGGCACGCAAGAGACCCACCACGGCCACCGCTTGTTGTTGCGAGGCTGGGCGCAGGTACACCTGCTCGTAGTTGAAACGCCGGAACTCGGCGAGTGCCTCGGCGAACGGCGCGGTCATGCCCACTCGGCCCGACTGTGCCGATGCGTCGATCATCGCCCCGATGAAAGCACCGAGTTGCTGCGACCGGCGAATGCCACATCGCTCGCGCACCACGGCGGGCAACATGTCGGCCGACACCACGCCGGCTGCCTCGGCATCTTCGAAATCGTGGCAGACGTAGGCGATGCGGTCGGCCCAGCTCACCACTTCGCCCTCGGGAGTAGCAGGCGCCGGCCGGCTCCACGAATGGTTGCGAATGCCATCGAGCGTTTCGACGCAGAGGTTGAGCGGCGCCAGCGTGACATCGGCACCCCACTGCGCGTGGTCGAAACCGCCGTCGACGTAGATGCTCAGTGCATCTTCACTGGCATGCCCACCTGGCCCGTGGCCACAGTCGTGCCCCAGCGCGATGGCTTCCGTGAGCGTGACGTTGAGGCCGAGCACGCGCGCCACCGAACCGGCCACCTGGGCTACCTCGAGGGCGTGGGTGAGCCGGGTGCGTTGATGGTCGTCGGGGAAGACGAACACCTGGGTCTTGCCGGCCAGGCGACGGAAGGCGCTGGCGTGCAGGATGCGATCGCGGTCGCGCTCGAAGCAGGTGCGCCACGGGTCGGGTTCTTCCTCGGCGGCGCGATTGCCGCCACCGTCGGCGCGGGTGGCCAACACGGCGAGCGACTCATGCTCGATGTGTTCTCTCCCGATGCGGTCGAAGAGGTGCGGCGAGCCACTGCCTGCCCACGAATCGGCATGTGCCAGGCGCACGCCCGCCTCGGCCCCGTGCCCGGCCATGGTGGATGCCCAGCGAGCGGCACGTTCGGCCACCTCGGCGAGGTGCCCGGGGTTGGCATCTGTAACGGATGCGTCGGCTGCGTGCGGACGGTGTGGTTCCACAACATCCAGGGTATCGAATGGGTGTCGCACCGTACCGGTAGCCTGGAACGGCCATGAGCGGGTTTGTCGACGAGGTCCAACTGAATGTGCGCGGCGGCGATGGCGGCGCGGGCTGCGTGTCGTTCCGTCGTGAGGGGCCAGTCGCCTTCGGTGGCCCCAACGGGGGCGACGGCGGCGACGGCGGCGATGTGTGGTTGGTCGCCGACCGCAATGTGAGTTCGCTGCTGGCCTTCCGCGACCACCCGCACCGCCGCGCCAAAGATGGCGTACACGGCAAGGGCAAAGATCAGCACGGTCGGCGTGGCGAGTCGCTCGAGGTGACCGTGCCCGAGGGCACCATCGCCTACGACATGTACACCGGTGAACTGTTGGCCGACCTCGCCCACCACGGCGATCGGTGGCTGGCAGCACCGGGTGGCCGTGGCGGCCGGGGCAATGCCAAGTTCCTGTCGAACCGCCGTCGTGCGCCAGCCTTCGCCGAGCAGGGCGAACATGGCAACGACCAGTGGCTCCGCCTCGAACTGAAGCTCATGGCCGACGTTGCTTTGGTTGGCTTCCCGAACGTGGGCAAGAGCACGCTCATCAGCGTCATCTCCGCCGCCAGGCCGAAGATCGCCAACTATCCCTTCACCACGCTCGAACCGAACCTCGGTGTGGTGGCGGTCGACGAAGACTCGAACTTCGTGGTGGCCGACATTCCTGGACTCATCGAGGGCGCCAGCGAAGGCAAGGGGCTGGGTCACCAGTTCCTCCGGCACATCGAGCGGGCTCGTGTGTTGTGCATCATGGTCGACCTCGCACCCACCGATGGCGTCGATCCGGAAACACAGGAGCGTGTGTTGCTCGACGAACTCGGGTCATATCAACCCGAGTTGCTCGAGCGGCCGCGTCTGGTGGTGGCCACCAAGGCCGATATGGCCGAGTTCCCGTGGGACGGCGAGTCGATCTCGGCCATCACGCATCAGGGCTTGCGCGAACTGGTGGGCCGCATGGCCGCGCTCGTGGCACAGGCCCGTGCCGAACAGCCGAACGAAGACGGCCTCGTCATCATCCATCCGGTCGTCGACGGTGCCAAGGTCGAGCGGCTGGCCGATCACGAATTCCGTCTCGTAGGTCGCCAGGTCGAGCGGGTGGTGGCGCTCAACGATGTCACCACACCCGAGGCGATGAGCTACATCGATCATCAACTCAAGCGGCTCAGCGTGCCCCGGCTGTTGGCCCGCGCCGGGGCCATGGACGGCGACATCGTGTGGATCTCGAGCTTCAGTTTCGAGTACCAGTCGGACACCTGACGTGCGCATCGTTGCGAAGATCGGAACCTCGTCGCTCACCGACGAGTTGGGCGTCATCGACGAATCGGTCATCGATCGGGTGTGCGCCGAGTTGGCGGCATTGCGAGGCGCTGGTCACGACATCGTGCTGGTGAGCTCGGGCGCCATCTCTGCGGGTGTTGCGGCACTCGGCCTCGGCGCTCGCCCCGCCGATACCCTCACCCTGCAGGCACTGTCGGCCGCCGGGCAGAGCCGCCTCATGGAGGTGTACAACCGCTGCCTCGGCGAGCGAGGTGTGGTGGCCGCGCAGGTGCTGCTGGTGCCACACGATTTCATCGACCGCGGTCAATACCTCCATGCCCGCCAAACGTTGGTGCGCCTCATGGAACTGGGCTGCGTGCCCATTGTGAACGAGAACGACGCCATCGCCAGCGACGAAATTCGCTACGGCGACAACGACCGCATCGCCGCACTGGTGGCGCACAGCCTGGGTGCCGATCTGCTGGTGCTGCTCACCGACATCGCCGGCCTGTACACGGCCGATCCGCGCACCGACGCCACGGCCACCTTGGTGAGCCGGGTCGCTGCCGACGACCCGTTGCTCGCCGTCACCGCAGGCCAGACCGGCTCGAACCGCGGTAGTGGCGGCATGGCCTCGAAGCTGTCGGCGGCGCGTATGGCGTCGTGGAGCGGTGTGCGTGCAGTCATCGCCTCGTCGGCTCGTGCCGATGTGTTGCGCGATGCCGTCGCCGACCTCGACGTGGGTACCACGTTCATGCCCAACGACCGCAAGTTGTCGGCGCGCAAGCTGTGGATCGGTTTTGCCAGCCAACCCGACGGTGCTGTGGTCATCGATGCTGGTGCGTGTCGTGCGCTCACCGAACGCGGCTCGTCGCTGCTTCCTGCCGGCGTGCTCGATGTGCGGGGCGACTTCGACGAAGATGCCATCGTCGAGATCATCACCGCCGGTGGGGAAGTGGTGGGCCGCGGGATGGCGTTGTGCGATGCCAGCACGCTGCGTGCCATCAAAGGGCTGCGCACCACCGACATCGACCCGTCGGTGGCGCACACCGTGGTGCATCGCGACGACCTCGTCGTATTGCGCTAGCTCAGCGACTGCCGGCTCGGCTCAGGCCGACGGCGCGGTCGGCCGCCGCAGCCGACCGGTGAGCCGGGCGCGCACTTGCTGCACCTCGCTCACGCCGAGTACCGCCAAGAGCCCCACGTAGGCAGCAAGGCCAACCACACCGGCGAACACCACGCGTACCACGGCACCGATTCCCGCATTGCTACCCACGAGGCGAGCCGCCACCCACATCACTTCAGCCATCACCACAGCAGCAAGCACCATAGGGGCGAGTTTGCGCAGCGTGGCCCGCACCGGGAACCCCGGCACCTTGTACGACAGCACCTTCAACGCCCAAGTGGCCGATACGAGGTATGCAATCGCGAACGACAACGCGAGGCCCATCACGCCGAATGATCGATACAACACCAACGCCAACACGATGTTGATGAGGTTCTCGAACAGGTTGATCACGAAGGGTGTGCGCGTATCGCCATGGGCGTAGAAGCCGCGGAGCGCGAAGAGGTACAGCGAGAAGCCGAGCAGCCCTACGGCGAAGCCGCCTAGTGCACGGCTGGTGTTCAAAGCAGCCACCTGGTCGAAGTTGCCGTGCTGCATCACCACGCCGATGATCGCCCGACGCAGCACGAACATGCCGGCCGCCGCGGGCAAGGTGAGCAGTGCGATGAGGCGCAGACCGAGGGAGGTGCGGTCGATGAACGCGGCCTTGTTGCGTTGGCGAACGCTCGACGCCATCTCGGGGGTGAACGTTGTGGCGATCGACATCGCTAACAGTCCGTGGGGGAGCACGAAGAAGATGTACGCCTTCGCATAGGCATCCACACCGCCGCTGCCGGGCTGGGCGAGGTTCTGAATCACCACGATGGCGACCTGATTGGCAACCACGTAGCCGAAGGTCCAGACCGACATCTTCAGCAGTTGGCGCACAGCGGGGT